>VFZC01000020.1 GCA_016871355.1 Actinomycetota bacterium | reverse complement strand
ACTCCCGAGATGCGGTTCGGAATCGAAACCACTCTCGGTCGATACGGCACCGATGCTCGGGCCCGCATCGAATCGCGTCGCGCCGCCCTCAACGACCGCATGGCCGAGATCTTCGATCCGGCCGATGGCGTCGACTTCGTGCTCACCGCATCCAATCCCGACGTCGCTTTCGCCGCCGAAGGACCGCTGCCGAGCGAGTTCGGTGGAATCACCGCGGGCGCCGGCAACAACGGACGTCTCACGTTCCCGGCCAATCTGCACGGCAACGCCGCGGTGTCGATCCCGTCCGGATTCGTCGACGGCCTTCCGGTCGGACTGCAAGTCGTCGGCCGTCACTTCAGCGAGCAGTTGCTTCTCGATGTCGCACTCGCCTGCGAGCACGAGCGGCCGTGGCCGCTGGTGGCGCCGGCATCTTGACCGAATCAGCGACATCGGAGCGTCGCGGTCCGCTCGCGGTCGGACTCGTTCTGGCCACGACCCTCATCGCGTTCGAAGTGACCGCGGTGATCACGGCTCTTCCGACCGTGTCGGACCAATTGGGTGGAGACTCGCTCTACGGCGCAACACTCGCGGCTTACACCCTGGCCAACATCGTGAGCCTCGTCACCGTCGGTGGACTCATCGACAGTCGCGGACCACGCCTTCCGTACGCGATCTCACTCGGACTCTTCTCGGTTGGTCTCGTGATCGCCGCCGTCGCGCCGTCGATGTGGGTCGTGTTGCTCGGTCGACTCGTCCAAGGAATCGGATCGGGCGGCCTGATTCCCGTGGCCTACGCGGTGATCAATCGAATGTGGGCGTCGCACGAACAAGCGCGAATCTTCGCGTGGGTGTCGGCCGGTTGGGTGCTTCCGAGTCTCGTCGCTCCCGGACTCGCGGGCTGGATGACCAACGTGTTCGGCTGGCGTTCGGTCTTCGTGTCGGTGCTCCCACTCGTCGTCGCCACCGCCGTGCTGGCGCTGCCCGCCATGCGCAACCCGGCGCTCATCGGAACGGGTCATCATTCGAGTGTCGACAATCAGCGACGCATCGGGCAAGCCGTGCGACTCGCGGCCGGCATCGGCGCGCTCGCGATCGGCCTCCAATCGTCGATCGTGATCATCGGAGTTCCGGTCGCCGCTCTCGGCGTTCTCATCGGCGTGCGGGCCTGGCGGCAACTGTCCCCACCGGGCGTCGCGCGAGCCTCGCACGGACTCGCCGCCATCGTGATGTGTCGAATTCTCGCGACCGCGGCCTTTCTCGGAGTCGACTCGTTCGTTCCACTCGCCGCCGATCGAATTCACGGCGCGTCGGCCACGGTTCAAGGATTCGTGATCATCGGCGCCGCGGTGACGTGGAGCATCGGTTCGGCCATCGTGTCGAAGATGCCGCGCGTTCGACCCGATCGCAGCGCGACTGTTGGCTTCGCTCTCATCGGGTTGGGTGTCGTGACGACATCGATGGTCGTGGATGCCTCGTGGCCGCTCCCCGCTGTCTTCGCCACGTGGTGTTTGGCCGGTCTCGGAATGGGTCTGCTGTTCGTCCCGACCTCGGTGGCGGCGATGACTCACGCCGAACCCGGACGCGACGGCGTGATCGCGAGCCAGGTGAACCTCGCCGACAGCATCGGCTTCAGTTTGATGGGCGGATTGGGTGGTGCGACCGTGGCCATCGCCGACCGTGGCACCTGGTCGTTGAGCTCGGCTCTGGTCACCAACTTCTCGGCCGCCTTCGTGTTGACGGTGATCGGCGGGCTGCTCGCCCATCGCATCCGGGCCCACTCGAGCACGGTGGCGTAAGAATTACCCAGCCATGAGAACATGGCCGCATGACAACGAGCAACGGCCCTCTGCACGGCATCAAGGTTCTCGATCTTTCGGTGATGATCTCCGGTCCTTTGGCCGCGATGACTCTCGCCGACCAAGGTGCCGACGTCATCAAGGTGGAGTCACCTGGCATCGGCGACTTCATGCGCTACCTCGGTTCGGCCAAAGGTGGCATGACGGGCATCTTCCTCAACAACAACCGCGGTAAGCGTTCGCTCGTCGTCGACTTGAAGCGCCCCGAGGGTGTTGAGGTGTTGAAGACTCTCGCCAAAACCGCCGACGTCGTGATCCAGAACTTCCGACCGGGCGCGGTCGAACGACTCGGAATCGGATACGACGACTTGAAGGCCGTCAACCCGAATCTCATCTACGTGAGCATCAGCGGCTACGGACCCGACGGTCCGGCCAGTGGCCATCGCGTGTACGACAACGTGATCCAGGGGGCGTCGGGTCTGGCCAGTGTTCAGGTCGACCCGCAGAACGGCACGCCGTCGTTGTTCCGCACGTTGTTATGCGACAAGGTCACGTCGTTGAAGGCGGCCCAGGCCGTCACCGCGGCACTACTCGCCCGCGAACGTGGTCAAGCGCAAGGTCAGCACATCGTTCTCGCAATGCTCGATGCGGCGATCGCGTTCCTGTGGCCGGATTCGGCCATGGACGCGGTTCTCCTCGACGACGATGCCAACCGCACTCCGACGATCGCGCAGAACTACGCCGTCACGCGCATGAAGGACGGCTTCGCTTCCATCGGCGTGGTGAGCGATTCGGAGTTCAAGGGCTTGTGCGAGGCGTATGGCCGTCCCGACCTTGCATCCGACGAGCGCTTCTCCACGATGTTCGCGCGCACCGCGAACGCCTCGCAGCTCGTCCCGCTCATGATCGAACTCGCCGCCGAACGCGGTGTCGACGAGTTCGTGGCGCGAGCGCACGAATGCGACGTTCCGGCTTCGAAAATCGTGACGATTCCCGAACTGCCGACCCAGCCACAGGTGATCAACAACGCGGTGTTCGTGGAGCGCGAGCATCCGGCGGCTGGTCGTACGCGTGAACCGCGCCCGGCCGCTCGCTTCTCGGCTACACCATCACGGGTGGGTCGTCATGCGCCGATGCCCGGTGAACACAGCGACGAGATCGTCGCTGAAGTGGGTCTCGATGCCGCGGCCTTACGTGCAGCGGGTGTGATCGGCTGATCAACCGGCCAGAACGGCGCGGGCCACCAAGTCGGTACCGAACGCCGTGAGGATCGCGAGATACATGAGGCCGGTCGCGGCCATCACAGCCGAATACGAGCGTTCACGAAGCGCGCGCTGCGTGACGACGCCGAGCACACCGGTGGTCACCGCGCACGCCGCCCAGAACCATCCGAGCTGACCGCCCCAGCCGTCGTCGACCGCACCAGAGAACACGCTGATTATTCCGGTCGGTATCAACATGACCGCTACTTCGGCCGGCCACACCCACAAGAACGCGCGCACGATGTCGTTCACGTGACGTCGCGGAAGTCCGGGCTGAACGAGATACCAGTGACCGAGAAGCATCGCGTCGGTCACGAAGCCGAGGAACACCGCGCCGACGATGATGCGCGCCACCGCGAGACCATCGTTGCCGCCCGCATCGACGCCAGCCGCCACCAGACCCACGACGCCGACGATGGGCGCGACGAGATCGAGTCGCGGATCGAACTCGCGACCCTCTCGATCGAGAGTCACTCCGTCGCGATCGATTCCCGTCATTTCGGCGATCCGCTGACTCCGACGATCGTGATCGGCGAGTTGACCGCGAACACCTGCTTTGCGCCTCACGATGCTCGACACCAGAGCTCCGGCGCAGGCGAGGGAGACGAGAACACTCGTGACGTCACGAACGCGAGTCGCGGCTCCCCCGTCGGACGCCCATCCGAGTGCGGCGGCCGCCACGGCGAAGCACAGGAACGTGATGCGCAACATCCATCCGTAGCCCAGGCCGACCTCTCGACGGCGAGTAGTGAACCAACAACCGATCATTCCGCCCGCGGCCCACTGCAGCAGGAACGTCGCGGCGTCGAGATCGATCACACCGTCACAATACGGTCCGCCTGCGTATGCTCACCATGTGAAAGTTCGGACTCACGACACACGGTCGAGCTCGCGACGAATCGGACGCGGTGCTCTTGCCGTCAGCTTCGTGATCGGCCTGATCTCGCTCGGTGGATGCATCACGGGTGAACGTCCACGACTCGTCACCGACGACACCATTCCGTCCATCGACGACGCCGCGATCAGTGCCGTGGTCGACGTATTGGCTGCGGGCTTCTCATCGGATTCCGAATCGACGTCCTTCCGGGTCGACTACTCGGTCACCACGAAGTTCGGCGGGCAGTCCACCACCGGCTCGATTTCGGTCGATCGTTCGCTGGGCACCAGCGTCCAGGTGGCCGAGGTGCGGTTCGTGTTCGCCTCCGATGGTTCCACGGCCACGTGCTCGACCATCACGGGCGAATGCCGTCCCGGTATCGACGAAACTCGGGTTTCCGATCGCATGGTGAACTCACGCATCTTCCAAGGCGCCGTGATCGATCGACTCGAGCAGGATGCCGTGGTGGCAGTGGGTGACTCGCAGTCCTCGACCCGCACCATCGCCGATCGCCCGGCCACGTGCGCAACCGTCCCCGTGGTCGACTCCACCGGCATCACCCGCGAGAAGTCCTACTGCGCGTTCGATGGCCTCGGTGTCCTCGCGTATCTCGACACGGCCGATCTGCTCATCGAAGCGATCGCCGTGAACCCCAGCGCCGATCCGGCCGCCTTCGCTACGTCGTGACGATCACGCGTACGCGTGATCGTTCAACTCGGGTCGAAGAAACGACTGCGCTCGAACGAGCGCTCCGACAAGATCTGCACCTCGACGAATTCACCCGATTGCGGTGAGTGAACGATGGCGCGGCCAACGCCAAGCCACATCATCACGTGCCCCGGATAGCGGAGAAGATCACCGGCTTGAGCGGTGTCGATGGTGCGCGGATCACCCGCTCGCCACTGCTGCGTCGAGTTGCGCGGCAACAAATGACCGGCCTGCGCCCAGGCCCACGTGGTGAGACCCGAACAATCGAATCCGCGCTCCGGATCGGATGTCCGGCGACGATACGGCGTTCCGATCTGAGCGAGTGCGGCCATGAGCGCGATCTGATGCTCTGCATCGGCCCGTGACCACGCGGCTTCGAGAACGGTCGGATCGATCTCGAGACGCAGTCCGACTTCGTCGGCGACTTCGCGGCGCCACGCAGCGAATGACGGTGTCGTGGTGCGCGCCAACACCAAGGCACCCGATGCAATTTCGGCGATCGGATCGGTCAGGCGCGCCGGTGCGGCCTGCGCCGTCGATACGCCGAGAAGTGGGTCGACGAAGGTGACGGTGACCGCAGTGGAAGCAACGACAACGGCGAGAAGCCGACGAAGACGCACGGCAACGCCATCACGCCGCGACTTGTCGGGACGACACGAATTGACGGGACGACACGACGTCTCGGTACGGATGTCACTGGCGCTCACTGCTCACCTCCCGAGATCGGGAACGGTTCACCAGCCGACCTCATAGGCCAGCCGTCAGAAGAGCGAAACGGTAATGCAACGAAAATGAAACATCCAAGGGCGGGCCGACACGTCACCCAGTTTCGACTCTAAAAACCGCCCCCGAACCCCACGAAAGCCCTGCTCATCGGGCAAAGTAGAGGTGTGACAACATTCGCCGTCGTCCTGGCTGCCGGAGCGGGCTCGCGGTTCTCCGGACCCACCCACAAGCTCCTGGCCCCCCTCGGAACCGAAACAGTGGCTGGTACACCGGCTGACACCGTGGCCGGTCGGGCGATCGGGGCGGCCCGGGCCGCCGCCATCGGACCGGTCATCGTGGTGGTCGGAGCAGTCGACTTGCCCTCCGACGTCACGGCCGGGTGTCTCGTCGTGTGCAACCCGAACTGGGCCGAGGGCCAGGCCACCTCGGTGCAGTGCGCGGTGACCGCCGCCCGAGCGAACGGGGCCGATGCCGTGGTGATCGGTCTGGCCGATCAACCCTTCGTCACACCCGATGCGTGGCAAGCGGTCGCGTCATCCACGTCGCCGATCGCCGTGGCCACCTACGACGGAGTTCGCGGCAATCCGGTGCGCTTGCACGAGTCGGTGTGGTCGTTGCTTCCGGTGACCGGTGACAGTGGCGCGCGCGACCTCATTCGCCTGCGCTCCGAACTCGTTTCGGAAGTAGCCTGCGGTGGCTCGAGTGCCGACATCGACACGCAGGAGGATCTCGACTCATGGACCTGAATCATTCGTTCACCGTCAATCGACCGATCGCCGAGACCTGGACGGTCCTCACCAACCTCGAACGCCTCGCTCCGTGTCTGCCCGGCGCCGAACTCCAGGAAGTTCACGGCGACGTGTACAAGGGCATCGTGAAGATCAAGGTCGGCCCCATCACCGCTCAGTTCAAGGGTGAGGCGCAGTTCGCCGAGATGGACGGCAGCGGTTATAAGGCCGTGCTCAAGGCCAGCGGTCGTGACACCGGCGGCAAGGGCAACGCGTCGGCCACCATCACGGCCACTCTCACCGAGATCTCCCCCACGGCAACCACGTGCAACGTAGTCACCGACCTGTCGATCACCGGCAAGGTCGCGCAGTTCGGACGCGGTGCACTCGGCGATGTGAGCGACAAGTTGCTCGGCCAGTTCTCCGACAATCTCAACGCACTCATCGAGCGCGAGGGCACGGGTGCCGCAGCCGCTGCGGCCGCACCCGCTCCCACTACCGATGCCTCGGGCCAGCCGGCCGTACGCAAGATCGAAGGCCCCGCTGCCGAGCCGTTGAACCTCGGCGATGTGGCCGGTGGCGCAGTGATGAAGCGCTTCTTGCCGATCGCGGCCGGTGTCGCCGCGGCGTTGTTGTTCTTGCGCGGACTCTTCCGCCGCCGTCGTCGCAAGAGTTGAGCGAAACCAACCGCGACCCCGCATCGGACATCGTCCTCGTCGAGGAACTCTTAGGTCGTCCGCCGAGTGGACGTTTCGAGGTGGTGGTCCGCGGTGCCGATGGCAGACCGATCGTGATCCGCAATCATCCGTTGCTCGACGACGGAACTCCCATGCCCACGCTCTATTGGCTCTGCGGACGCGATGAGGTGGTGGCCGTGAGCCGTCTCGAGGCCGACGGTGGGGTCGACCGAGCCGAGGCCGAGGTGGACGCCGATGATTTGGCGGCCGCCCACGCGCGTTACGGCGCCGAGCGTGACTCATTGATTCCTGCCGATCACAACGGACCGCGTCCGAGCGGTGGTGTGAGTGGTACGCGCACCGGTGTGAAGTGCCTACACGGCCATTACGCCTACTTCCTCGCCGGTGGTGACGACCCGGTGGGCCGCTGGGTCGATGCTCGACTGCGATCGACCGAACGTGGAAGCGCCTCATGAGTGCGGGGCGAGTGGCGTCGATCGACATCGGCACCAACTCCACCAACCTTCTCGTGTGCGACAGCGACGGCAGCACTCTGCAACGCATCGTGACCATCACCCGCCTGGGTGCCGGGGTCGATCGCACCAAGCGACTCGATGACGACGCAATCGCCCGCACTCTCTCCTGCTTGCGCGAGTACCGAAGCGTTCTCGACGAACTCGCGGTCGATCGCGTTCGCGTCACGGCCACCAGCGCTACTCGCGACGCATCCAATGGCGTTGCCTTTCTCGAGGCCGTCGAGATCGCCACGTCATCCGTACCCGAGTTGCTGAGCGGAATCGACGAAGCACGTTTGGCACATCTCGGCGCCGTCACCAGTCTGACGGTGCCGCCTGGTTTCCATCTGGTCATCGACATCGGTGGCGGATCGACCGAGCTCATCCTGGGCGAACTGGTGGCTGGCCGACCCACCGTGGTGGCGGCACGAAGTATCGACGCGGGTGCGGTCCGCCTCACCGAACGGCATTTCACCGCCGACCCGCCTCGACCAGAGGAACTCACCAACGCCATCGGCGACACCTACGACTTGGTGGACGACGTCATCCGCGAGATTCCCGATGTGGTCCGGGCGACCCACTTCGTCGGAACAGCGGGCACGATCGTCACCGCGGCTGCCGTCGAGATGGGCCAGCGAGTCTTCGATCCGGCCGCACTGCACGGATTCGACCTGGAGCGGGCCGCCGTGGAGGACGTGTTCCGTACTCTCGCCACCGAGCCGCTCGCCGACCGCGTCCACAACCCGGGCCTGCCCCGTGACCGCGCCGACGTGATCGTCGGAGGTCTGTGCGTGCTGGTGGCGCTGATGCGTCGACTCGATGCTCCCGTCATCACCGTGTCTGCGCACAACCTCATGGACGGTGTGTGTGCTGAACTGCTGGGTGCACCATGACCCGCACGTCCCGACACACCGATCATTCGGCCCGTACCACGGGTTCGCTGCGCCTCTACGGGCGTCGTGTGATGCTCCGTCCTCTCGTGGCCCCCGACTTCCCGGCCTGGTCGGAAGTACGCCGTCGCAACCACGACTGGCTCACCGTGTGGGAACCGCAGCGTGTTCCGTACGCACCCGATCCGAGCACCGATCGTGACGCTTTCACGTCACGCTGCAATCTGCAGGAGCGCGACCGTCAGACCGGAGTCAGTTACGCCTTCGGACTCTTCGTCGACAACGCCTTCGCCGGACAGGTGAATCTCAACAACGTCGTGCGCGGAGCCCTCCAGAGCGGAACCATCGGCTACTGGATCGATCAGGCGCGCGCCGGCCACGGTTACGTCGCCGAAGCGGTGGCGGTGGTTCTGCGGTACGCGTTCGAAGAACTCGATCTGCATCGCGTCGAGATCTGCATCGTGCCGCGCAATCACAACAGCCACCGCGTGATGGAGAAACTCGACATCCGCAACGAAGGGACCGCGATGCGGTTCCTCGAAATCAACGGTGTGTGGGAAGACCACGTTCGTTACGGCATCACTACCGAGGAGTGGGCCGAACGGCGCGACGAGTTCGCGCGCGCCTGGCTCACCAGCGCACCGACCTGAGACTCGGGTAGGTCGAAGAATCAGGCCGTGTCGGCGAGTCGACGCCACGCGGCATTCTTCTGCCGCCTGACCACCGTGCGCCGTTTCCAGTCCTTGCGCTTCCAGTGCCGCAGGCGTCGCGACGAGTCGAGTTTCTTGATCGCTCGGTCGGCGTCGTGGTGATGCGTGGGCTTCCACTCGGCGCCCGGGTCGATCACGTCGTCGGGTTCGACTCCGTGCGACACGAGCACGGCCAACTCGTGAAGTTCACCTTTCACGCGATGGCGCTCGTTGTGCGCGTGGGCCCGCAATTCGGCCCGGGGTAGCGGTACCGCCTCGTCCGAACGATGGCGCTTGCTCATCGGTCCCCCTTTCTCAGGTTCCGTTGAACTCCCCTGGCCGAACCGTACTCCTCCGGCCGGAGATTTCAAGGGCAACCCGAACAGTGGGCGCGCTGCCGTACGCCGCTACCTCTTGCTGGAGATTTGCGCCTGCAGAGCGGCGACGCGCTCGGCGAACCAGGGCTGGCGGGTGCTCCAGAGTTGCGGTGTGAGCTCGCGGGCCACCGCGTCGTCGTGCACCGACACATCGGCCATGGCCTTGATGGTCTTCTTGGTTTCGATGACCAACTCACGGGGTGCCGCGGCCGCCCGCGCCGCCATCGCGTGCGCGACGGTCTGCAGTTGATCGTCGTCCACGCAGCGGTGCACGATGCCCAGGCGCTCGGCCTCGGTGCCGTCGACCACTTCGCCGAAGATCACCGTGGCCATGGCGGTCTGGGGTCCGGCGATGCGACGCAGCATCCAGGTGTGTCCGCCACCAGGGTGGATGCCGATCTGCAAGAACCGCGTGTCGAACTTGGCGCGCCGCGCGGCCACCCGAACATCGCAACCCAGGGCCAGATTCATACCCGCTCCCACCGCCGCCCCGTTGACGGCCGCAATGGTGGGCAGTTCGCTGCGCGCGATGCGCAAGAAACCTTCGTAGATGGTGCCCAGACTCTCGGCCGAACTCTGCTGGAGGTTGCCCAGGTTCGCTCCGGCGCAGAAAGCCGGCGCCGCACCGGTGACCACGATGGCCCCGATGGCCGGGGCGGACTCGATTCGGTCCATGGCGGCGGTGATCTGCTCGACCATCGGAGCCGTGAGCGTGTTGCGCTCGCCGGGATTGTTGAGCGTGATGGTGGCCACGCCGTCGGCGATGTCGAGGAGTACGAGAGCGTCGTTGTTCGTCACGAGGTCAGTCTCGCACGAGCGATAGGTTCGAGCCGTGCTCGACCACGTGTTCACCGACGTCATCAGCGCATTGCGCGATGCGTTCGAGCACGCCTTCCTCGAGCGTCAGGCGTTCGAGGAACACTTCCAGGTCGACGTTTTGTTGGGCGATCTGTCGTGGGAAACGAGTTACGGGCTACCGGGTGAGGGACTCCCTCCTCGCGTGCTGGCGCACATCACCTTCGACTGGCCGTCGTGGAGCCAGACCGCTTATCGCCGTTGGTACGTCGAAGATTCGTCCGACGAGCGACCGGCGATCGAGATGGAGATCGTTCTGCGCATCCAACGCATCAGCGCGCAACCCGATATCGCTCTGGTGCGCGAATTGCTGCCAGCCACCAGTCCGCTCATCGGCGATGGCCGACTCGAACGCGCCGGCATCACCGTCGAAGCCGCGTACGACGGTGAGTCGCTCGACGTCTCGAGTTCGTCGTCCGGTGCTCCCGAATGCGAGTACGCGGTCGAGTGCACGTACGAGGGCTTGTACGAACTCTCCGATCAGTCGCTGGCCGACGGATCGAGCACAGCGCTCGACGACCACTTCGGTGCTCTCGGCGGTTGGATCGCGGCGATGCTCGTGAAACTCGGAGACGTGAAGTACTCGTTCCTGCCCGCCGAGAACGAAGGAGCCTGAATCACCATGTCGACTGCACAATCTGGCACATCACAGTCAGGTGTCGTGTTGTTCGACGTGAGCGAGCGCATCGCCACCGTCACCCTCAATCGACCCGACGCGCGCAACGCTCTGTCGAGCGAAGTACTCCGCGAACTTCCGCACCGTCTTCGTGAAGCCAACGATCGCGACGACGTCGACGTGATCATTCTCACCGGCACCGATCCCGCGTTCTGCGCCGGACTCGACTTGAAGGAATTGGGCTCGACGGGCGGCAATCTCGGCTCGGGTTCGGGTGCCGACGGACGACCCAACTCCGACGGAGTGCGCGGACCGTTCCCGATGGTCGACAAGCCCCTCATCGGTGCCGTGAACGGCGTGGCCATCACGGGCGGTTTCGAACTCGCGCTCAACTGCGACTTCCTCATCGCATCCGAGCACGCCAAGTTCGGCGACACGCATTCGCGCGTCGGTGTGATGCCGGGCTGGGGGCTCACCGTTCTCCTCCCGCAAGCCATCGGACTTCGGCGCGCTCGCGAGATGAGTTTCACCGGCAACTTCATGTCGGCCGACGAGGCACTCGCCTTCGGACTCGTCAATCACGTTGTTCCCCACACCGAACTCATGTCGTTCACGCGGCGGATCGCGCGCGACATCATCGGCAACGACCAACCCGGGGTCCGGCAGATTCGTCGGACCTACCGCGACATTCACGCCGCTACCGACGGCTGGACGATCGAAGCACGCGACGGAGCCGAGTGGCGGCGCACCAGCTTTTCTCCCGAAAAAGTGGCCGAGCGCAGGGCCAAGATCCAGGAGCGTGGCCGAAACCAGTAGTTCGGCCAGGTGTAAGGTTGGCGCAACCAACCACGTCCGACACCCCAGTCGGACGTCCAAGGGGAGGAATCCAAACACATGCTCAAGAAATCACGCTTGCTGCTCGCGCCGCTTGCTGCTCTGAGCCTCTTCGCCGTTGCCTGTGGTGGCGACGACGACGGCGGTTCATCGGCAACTGAAGCGCCCGCGGGCACTGAAGCCGCTGGTGGCGGCTGCGACCTCGTCGGCGGCATCGCCTTCGACACCGGTGGTCGCGGTGACGGAACGTTCAACGACTCGGCCGCCGCTGGTGGCGAGCGCGCAACCGCCGAACTCGGCATCGAAGTGAAGGAACTCGAGGCGACTGTCGACGAGGACCGCAAGGCCAACCTCGAACTCCTCGCCGGTGACGGCGCTGGTGTAATCGTCGGTGTGGGCTTCATGTTCACCGACCCGATGGGCGAAGTCGCCGCCGCCAACACCGGCGTCACCCTCGGCATCGTCGACTCGGTCGTCGAAGCACCGAACGTGCGCAGCCTCGTGTTCGCCGAGCAGGAAGGTTCGTTCCTCGTCGGTGCGGCCGCTGCTCTGAAGAGCGAGTCGGGCATCGTCGGCTTCATCGGTGGCCAGGAGATCGACCTCATCAAGAAGTTCGAGGCCGGTTACGCCGCTGGTGCGCGCTTCATCAACCCTGACATCGAAGTGAAGGTCGCTTACCTCGGACCAGCCGGTGACAACTCCGCATGGGGCAACGTCGCAGGCGCCAAGGAAATCGCCTCGGGCTGGTATGGCGAAGGCGCCGACATCATCTACACCGCCGCTGGCGGTTCGGGTGCGGGCACCATCGAGGCCGCCGTCGAGGCCGGCAAGTGGGCCATCGGTGTCGACAGCGACCAGTATCTCACTGCCGCCAACGACGATCAGCGTGCACGCATCCTCACTTCGATGCTGAAGCGCGTCGACGTGGCGGTGTTCGAAACCATGAAGGCTGCTTGCGAGGGTGACACCTCGGGTGGCATTAAGGTGTTCGATCTGAGCAACGACGGAGTCGGCTACGCCACCTCGGGTGGATACGTCGATGACATCGCCGGTCAGCTCGACGAGATCAAGGCCAAGATCGTCGCCGGTGAGATCGAGGTGCCGACGGCACCCTGATCGTCACTGACGATCACGAGTTCGTCGAACTTCTCACGAAGAAGTCCGAAACTCCAGAGAGCCCGGGTCATCGACCCGGGCTCTCTGCTTTCCGGCTCTGCTATAACGGAAGCGTTCACGGCGCACCACAGCGGTGCGACTACTCCGGGGGTGGCATGAGCGAGGCGGGAGCACTGGCAGTCGAACTGTCGGGTATCACCAAGCGCTTCCCGGGTGTGGTGGCCAACTACAACGTGTCGTTGCGAGTGCGGCCCGGCACCATCCACGCCGTGGTCGGTGAGAACGGCGCCGGCAAGTCGACGCTCATGAAGACGTTGTACGGTATGCACCAGCCCGACGAAGGTTCGATCGCCGTCAACGGCCGGGGAATCACGTTCAAGTCCCCCACCGACGCCATCGCCGCCGGCATCGGCATGGTGCACCAGCACTTCAAACTGGCTGACAACCTGTCGATTCTCGAGAACATCATTCTCGGCAACGAACCAGTGGGCCGTCGTGGACGCATCGATTCGGAGGCGGCCAAGACCCGCCTCACCGAACTCGCGGCGTCCCTCGGCGTGTCGTTCGATGTGGACGATCTGGTCGGCACACTTGGCGTGGGCGAACGTCAGCGCGTGGAGATCCTGAAGGTGCTCTACCGCGGGGCGCAGATCCTCATTCTCGACGAACCCACCGCCGTGCTCGTGCCGCAGGAAGTCGAAGAGTTGTTCGCCACGCTCAAGCGACTGGTCGCCGAAGGCCGCACGGTCATCTTCATCTCGCACAAACTCGACGAAGTGTTGCGCTACTGCGACGAGATCACCGTCATGCGCCAGGGAACCACCGTCGCCACGACGACTCCGAGCCAGGTCGACCGGCGGGGTCTGGCCGAGCTCATGGTGGGCAGCGATCTCCCCGATCCGTCCGGACGTGAAACACCGATTGGTTCGGAGGTCGTTCTCGCGGTGAGCGACCTCTCGGTTGCCGGCGCGGCCGCCGGAGCCAAACTCGCGCTCGAAGACATTTCGTTGTCGGTTCGATTGGGCGAGATCGTCGGCGTAGCCGGTGTGGAAGGCAACGGGCAGTTCGAATTGTGCGAGGCGATTCTCGGACTCATGCCACTGGAGAGCGGACGTGTCGAAATCGCCGGTCGCGATCTCACCGGTGTCGAGACGCGTGAGCGCATCACGTCCGGCCTGTCGTACATCCCGTTCGACCGTCATCGCGAGGGACTGCTCCTCGACGCACCGTTGTGGGAGAACACAATGCTCGGTCGTGAGGACGAACCCACTCTCACGAGTGGACCGTTCATCGGTCGCCGCAAGGCCGAAGCCGACGCTCGAGAGATCATTCGTCGCTTCGGTGTGCGCACCCCGTCCGAACAGGTCCCGGCCTTCGCATTGTCGGGTGGCAACCAGCAGAAACTCGTGGTCGGTCGTGAGATGGCCACCAATCCGATGATTCTGTTGGCGGCCCATCCCACGCGCGGTGTCGACGTCGGAGCGCAGGCCGCCATCTGGGAAGAGTTGCGCCACGCGCGCGACCACGGTCTGGGCGTGTTGCTCATCTCGGCCGATCTCGAAGAGCTCATCGGCTTGTCCGATCGCATCGTGGTGATGTTCGACGGACGTGTCACGGCCGAACTCGACCCGCGTCGCGCCACACCCGAGTTGCTCGGCACCTACATGACCGGCGAAATCCAGGATCGCGAGGCGGCCCGATGAAGAACCCGCGTCTCCAACGCGCGATGGTGACGGCAGCCAGTTCGGTACTGGCCGTGTTCGTTGCCCTCGCCATCTCGGCGATCATCTTGTTGATCACCGGCAAGGACCCGGTCAAGGCGTACAGCACCTTGTTCGGTGCGGCCGGCGAATCTCGCGTGCTGCAAGGCATGGCCAATCGTGCGACTCCCCTCATGATCTCGGCCGCTGCCGTGGCGATCGGATTCAAGATGAATCTGTTCAACATCGGCGTCGAGGGTCAGATGCGGGTGGCTCTTCTCACCACCGCGGTGGTCGGCGCCGCCGTCGACTTGCCGCCGGTTCTGCACGTCGCGTTCTGCCTCGTGGTGGCCATGACCGCCGGAGCGTTGTGGGCTGGCATCGCCGGTTGGCTCAAGGTGAAGCGCAACGTCAACGAAGTGATCTCCACGATCATGCTCAACTTCATCGCGCTGTCGCTCGTGGCCTGGGCGTTCGACGACTTCTTCCGAGTGGAGAGCCCGACCGAGAGTCTTCTCGTGAAGACGAAGGAGTTGCCCACGTCGGCCTGGTTCCCCGACCTCGTCGATCGCCGTCTCAACGGCATGTTCATCGTCGCGATCCTGTTACTGATTCTGTTCTGGGTCGTCGTCTGGAAGACCAAGTTCG
Organism: Actinomycetota bacterium; assembly: GCA_016871355.1. GTDB lineage: Bacteria > Actinomycetota > Acidimicrobiia > Acidimicrobiales > Ilumatobacteraceae > Casp-actino8. Next base: position 24,953 of record VFZC01000020.1, on the reverse strand, counting down.
GCTTCCGCCTGCGCGCATCGGGTGGCAACTCGGGTGCCGCGCGAGCCACCGGCGTGAACCCGAAGAAGATGATCCTCATCTCAATGTTGCTGTCGGGCGCCATCGCCGGGTTGGTGGGCATGCGTGCGCTTCTCGGCGACGTGCACGCGTATCAGAACAACCTGGCCGAACAACAGGGTTTCAACGGCATCGCGGTGGCGCTACTCGGACGAAATCACCCGCTCGGCATCTTCTTCTCGGCTCTGCTCTTCGGCTTCCTCGGTGAGGCGTCGGGCAAGTTGCAGCTCGAGGACATCCCGAAGGAGATCACCACGATCATGTCGGGCATCATCGTGCTCGCGGTCGTGATCATCAACGAGGCCGTCAAGCGCTGGGACAACCGACGAATTCAACGCAAGGCCACCGCCGAGATCGAGGCGGAGGTCAAGTCGTGACCGCCACCCTGCAGCCCACGTCCGCTCCGCGCTCGCTGGCGTGGAAGAACCTGTCACCCTTGCGGCGTGCCTCCATCTTGTGGCTCGGCGGACTCTTGATCTTCTCGATCGTGCGTATCATCGCCGACGCCGACGACATCACGAGTTCGGGCACCATCTCGTCGACCTTACGAGTGGCTACGCCGATTCTGTTGGCTGGTCTGGCTGGTCTGTGGGCCGAACGGGCCGGCATCGTGAACATCGGTATCGAGGGCATGATGATCATCGGCTCGTGGTGCGGTGGGTACGGCGCCTGGAAGTGGGGCTCGTGGGGCGGCATCACCCTGGCTCTGGTGGGCGGCATGCTCGTGGGCCTACTGCACGCGTTGGCGACAGTTCGCTTCAATGTCGACCACGTGGTGTCGGGTATCGCCATCAACACGTTGGCTGCTGGCTCAACCGAGTACCTCTCGATCATCTTCTTCAAGGGACAAAAGGGTGGCGGCGAAAGTCAGTCGCCTCCGGGCAAGGGTGGGTACGGCGAGTTCGATATGCCGTTCCTGGCCGGCGGACGAATCGGCAATTGGAAGAGTCCCGACATCTTGAAGTGGATCGAGGACAAGCACGACATCCCGTTGATCCCCGACATGGCCGGTTTCATTCGCGGACTCGTGAGCGACGTGTACCTGCCCACGATCCTGGCGATCGCCATCATTCCGCTGTCGGTGTACGTGTTGTGGCGCACCCGGTGGGGTTTGCGTCTGCGCTCGAGCGGTGAGTCGCCGCAGGCCGGCGAGTCGCTGGGCGTGGCGATCAATCGTCTGCGGTATCAGGCGATGGCGATCAGCGGTGCGTTGGCGGCTTTCGGCGGCGCGTACTTGTCGTGCGTGTTCACCAGCACGTATCGCCAGGGACAGACGGGCGGTCAGGGATTCATCGGCCTGGCCACCACGATCTTCGGAAACTGGCAGCCGTGGGGCGTGTTCCGCGGGTCATTGCTGTTCGGGTTCCCGACCGCGCTCAAGTTCCGCGACGAACGCAACGTTCCGGCGTTGCTGTTGGTGGCCGCGGTGGCGTTGGTGATCGTCGCGGCGGTGATGGTGTTGCGGCGTCGCTCGGTGATCGTGACGAGTTGTCTGGCGGCCGCGGTGTGTCTGGTGATCGCGTACAACGTGGTCGACAAGGTGCCGTCGGAGTTCGTGGCCGCGACGCCGTACATCGTGACGGTGATCGTGTTGGCCGGAGCGCGACAGCAGTTGCGACCGCCCGCCCACGCCGGTCTTCCCTATCGCCCCGGCGAATCTCACTGACATTCAGCTGATAACAGCGTGCGCCCAGTCGGGCCGTGATCTAGGCGCCCAAGTGGGCCGTGATCTAGGCGCCCAGTCGGGCGACGGCTTCGACTTCGATACCGCCGCGCGGCTTCTGCGTGAGCGTCACGGTGACCGACAACGGTCGCGCCGTGTCCATGATTTCGCGGGCGATCTCGGCTGTGAGCACCTCGGCGAACACCGCTCGATCACGAAAGCCCCAGAGATACAACTTGAGGCTCTTCGATTCGACGCACCACTCACTCGGGCGGTACTCGATCACGACGCGTGACAGGTCGGGCTGATTGGTGACCGGGCACATCGACGCGACTTCGTCGGTGGTGAACCGCACGATCTCCACATCGGCGGGCGCCGGGAAGACCTCCACGTGCGGAATGGCCTCGCGGACCTCGCGACCCAGAACCGTCAGGCGGTCGAGAGAGGCGGCGTCGTGCGGATCGAGTCGTGCCGGTGTGGCATTCATGACCCCCAGGGTACGGCGAAATCCCGAATCTGCGACCGAGCGTTACGCTTCAGACATGGGACGCGTGCTCTCCGACGATCAGATCGAGCGATACGAGCGCGACGGCTTCCTGGTCGTCCCCGATTTCGTGAGCCGTGACGTGTGCGCACGGGTGAAGGCGCGAGCCGAACACATTCTTGGTTCGTTCGACCCCGACGCCAATCGCAGCGTGTTCACCACCAACGAACAAGAGCGTCATGCCGACGAGCAGTTCATGGCGTCAGCAATCGGTATCCACTGCTTCTTCGAAGAAGAGGCTTTCGGCCCCGACGGTCGGCTGGGGCAGCCGAAGGAATTGAGCGTCAACAAGATCGGCCATGCCCTCCACGATCTCGACGCCGTGTTCGAAGAGTTTTCGTACTCGCCCGCTCTCGCCGACGTGGCCGCCGACATCGGTATGCCCGATGCCCTCGCGCTGCAGAGCATGTACATCTGCAAGCAGCCCTTCATCGGAGGTGAAGTCGGCTGCCATCAGGACGCCACGTTCCTGTACACCGACCCCATCACGGTCACCGGCTTCTGGTTCGCGCTCGAAGACGCGACGCTCGAGAACGGATGTCTGTGGGCGCAACCCGGCGGGCATCGCACCACCTTGCGCAAGACGTACCGCCGACTCGGAGTACGCAACGACGACGGCGCCGAGTTCATCGAACACGACCCGCAGCCCCTCCCCGCTCCGAGTGGGGGGCTCGTTCCCCTCGAGGTGAGCGCGGGCACCCTCGTGATCCTGCACGGTCTCCTGCCGCACTGGAGCGATGTCAACCGCAGCGGAAAGAGCCGCCACGCGTACTCACTGCACTGCATCGCCGAATCGGCCGCATATCCGGCCTGGAACTGGTTGCAACGAACCCCCGATCTCCCGCTGCGTCGCCTCGATGGCCGCGCTCGAACGAAAGCCCCCGCATGAGCAGCAACGTCGCCGATTACGTCCAGTACCCCAAGGTTCTCCTGCACGACCATCTCGATGGCGGCGTGCGTCCCCAGACCGTGGTCGAACTGGCCGCCGAGTACGGCTACAAGGGTCTGCCCACCACCGATGTCGATGATCTGTCGAAGTGGTTCCATCGCGGGGCCAAGCGCAACGATCTGGTTCTCTACCTGGAGACGTTCGCCCACACCGTCGGAGTGATGCAGGACCGCGATGCGATCGAGCGCGTCTCGTTCGAATGCGCGCGAGACTTGGCCGACGACGGCGTGGTGTACGCCGAAGTACGTATGGCCCCCGAGTTGTGCACCGAGAAGGGTCTGACCCTCGACGAAGTGATGAAGGCCATCCTCGACGGTTTCCGACGCGGCTCGGCCGGAACCGATCTCACCATCTACGCCATCTGCTCGGCCATGCGCACGGCGGCCCGCAGTCTCGAAATCGCCGAATTGGCCGTGCGTTGGCGTGACGAAGGCGTGGTCGGTTTCGACATCGCCGGTGCTGAGGCCGGTTACCCGCCCACGCGTCACCTCGAAGCGTTCAACCATGTGCAGCGCGAGAACTTCCACACCACCATCCACGCGGGCGAGGCGTTCGGTCTACCGAGCATCTGGGAAGCGGTGCAGTTGTGCGGGGCCGAACGGCTCGGCCACGGCGTGCGCATCGTCGACGACATCACGGGTGAACCCGGCAACGAACAACTCGGCCGGCTCGCGGCCTTCGTGCGCGACCGTCGAATTCCGCTCGAACTCTGCCCTACCAGCAACGTGAACACCGGCGTGTGCGGTTCGATCGCCGAACACCCCATCGGGATGCTCCGCCGCTTGCGCTTCCGTGTCACGGTCAACACCGACAACCGACTCATGAGCAACACGAGCATGTCGAAGGAGTTCGCGCAGTTGTCCGACGCCTTCGGCTGGGGTGTCGACGATTTCGAGTGGCTCACGGTCAACGCCATGAAGAGCGCCTTCGCCCCCTTCCCCGAGCGGCTCCGAATCATCAGCGGCCTCATCAAGCCCCGGTACGCCCTGGCACGAGCCGAGCAGACATTGGGAGCCGCCACCCGCTGATCTGGAACAATGGGCAGATGCCCGTTGAAGTCCATGTCGTCGACCACCCGCTCATCGCCGATTCGCTGACGCGTATCCGCGATGCCAGCACCCCGAACGCGCTGTTCCGCCAGGAACTCGAGCGGGTCGGAATCCTGCTGCTCGCCGAGGCCACGCGCGATCTGGCCACCAAGGCCGTGCGCGTGCAGACGCCACTCGTGGAAACCGATGGACGCGCGCTGGCGTCGCAGCCGGTCGTGGTTCCGGTGTTGCGAGCCGGACTCGGATTCGTACACGCGGCCCAAGAACTCATGCCGAACGCCGACGTCGGATTCGTGGGTATCAGTCGTGACGAGCACACGTTCCAGCCCAAGCCGTACGTGAACAAGCTGCCCGAATCGTTGGCTGGACGCACGTGCATCGTGCTCGATCCGATGCTGGCCACCGGCGGTTCGCTCGCGCACGCGGTGGAGTTGCTGCTGGAGCGTCATGCGACGGGCCCGATCATCGTGGTGTGCGTGTTGGCGGCGCCGGAAGGAATCGAGTTCCTGCGCAAGCAGGGTTCGAACCTGGTGATCTACACGGCGTCGGTCGACGAGCGACTGAACGAGAACGCGTTCATCGTGCCGGGCTTGGGTGACGCCGGCGATCGCCAATTCGGCGCCCCCCACTGAACACCCCTTACCCCATGGGTGCCAAACCCCGGCAAAAATGCCGGTCCTGACGCCCAATCACCTACCGTTGCCGCATGCGCGCCATCGTCTGCCGCCAGTTCGGGCCCCTCGACGATCTCATCGTGGAAGACCGCCCATCGCCTGATCTCTTCCCGTCGTGTGTTCGCATCGCTGTGAACGCGTGCGGGGTGAACTTCGTGGATGCACTGTTCGTGCAGGGCAAGTACCAGATCAAGCCGCCCACGCCGTTCGTGCCGGGAATGGAAGTAGTCGGCCGTGTCACCGAAGTGGCGTCCGATGTGGAGGGAATCGCCGTCGGCACGCGTGTGTTCGCCAACGTCGGATTGGGGGGATTCGCGAGCGAAGCCGTGGTGGCCGCCAAGCGTGTTTTGGTTCTGCCCGACAATCTGTCGGACGGTCAGGCCGCCACCTTCATGCAGAGCTATCTCACCGCCTGGTTCGCGCTCGTCGAACGCGCGCGCGTGGAAGCCGGCAAGTGGCTCTTGGTGATCGGCGCCGGAAGCGGCGTCGGGCTCGGCGCCGTCGACGTGGGCCACGCCCTCGGCCTGCGCGTGATCGCCGTCGCGTCGACCGATGAGAAGCGGCGCTTGGCCACCGAACGCGGGGCCGAAGCAGTGATCGACTCGCGATCGAGTGCCGACGAGATCAAGGAGAAGGCCAAGGAGATCTCCGGCGGCGGAGTCGACTACATCTACGACCCCGTGGGTGGCGAACTCGGCGAGACATCGCTGCGCGCGCTCACCGACGACGGCCAGTACCTCGTGATCGGGTTCGTCGGCGGCATTCCCAAGCTCCCGGCCAATCAGGTGTTGCTGCGTAATCGTCGCGTGACCGGCGTCGACTGGGGTGGTTGGGCCGGAAAGAACCCGGGCCTCAACGACCGCATGCTCGCGCAGGTCCTCGACCTCATCGCGCAGGGACGACTCCGGCCGGTCGAGCCCCTCACCTACGCGCTCGACGACGCCGCGCGCGCACTTCACGATCTGGAAGATCGCAAAGTGGCCGGCAAGGTCGCTCTGGTTCCGTAAGGCCTCGGGCTTCCATGCGCATGCTCTTCCCGTCGCCACGTGAGGTGACGATCCCCGAGGCGTACGACGGATCACACCGGCGCGCGTTCGCCGATCGACCGTGGATCGTGATGTCGATGATCTCCACGGCCGATGGCGCGATCGCCTTGGAAGGGTCGTCGGCGTTGCTCGGCGGTCCGGCCGATCGCGACGTCTTCTTGTTCTTGCATCGATCGGCCGACACCGTGTTCGTGGGGGCCGAAACCGTTCGATCCGACAACTACTCGCCACTTCCGTCTCATCAACGTCTGGTCGTCATGTCGTCGAGCGGAGACCTGGGTCGCAACTCGGAGGCGTTGCTCGCGGCCCCGAACACACGCGTGGCGGCCGGTGATGTGCGCGATGTCGTGGCCACTCTCGAAGGCGAGGTGTGCGTTCTCGAAGGGGGGCCCACCCTCAACGGCCAGATGCTCGCGGCTGATCTGGTGGACGAAGTGTGCCTCACGATCGCGCCACGTTTCCTCGCCGGCCGCAGCGATCGCGCCGCCGAGGGCGCCTGGGCCATGCGCGAACCGTGGCATCTCGCCCACGTGTGTGAAGACGAAGGATTCGTGTTCCTTCGCTATCTCCGCAGTACCTGAGCGCTCACCCGCGCGGATTCAGGGCGCGCCGAAGCGAAGAAGCGACTTCACCGGAGGACGCACCATCACGTTGAGTTCGATGTCGTCGCCGCTCTTGCGTCGCAACGTGGGCACGGCTTCGGTGAACGACGGACCGTCGGGAACGCGCGCGAGCAAGGTGGCCGCCACTTCCGCGGCCTGGATGGCCAACGTTTCGAGTTTGTGATGGCGGTGCAGTCGCACCCCTAAATCGACCTGACCCAAACTGTCGATTCCGAACTGGAGATACATGTCGATCAGCAAACCGATCTCCACTCCCCAACCCGTCGCGAACGGAACTGCCTCGAGCATCGTGCGACGGCCGGCGTACTCACCCGCCAGAGGTTGCTGCATCTCGGCGATTTCGGGGAAGAAGAGCGAGAGCAGCGGACGGGCCACCAGTTCGGTGGTTCGACCGCCCCCACCCAGGTGCGACGGACGCTCGTAGCTGGCCTTCACCAGCCCCAGTTGGTCGTCGAGCAGAAGAGGAATGACGAGACGGATGATCCAGTCGGGGGTGAAGCTCGTGATGTCACCGTCGCACCACACGACGATGTCACCCTTCGAAGCGACCAGGCTCGCCCAGAGCGCATTGCCCTTGCCCTGCGCGGTGCCGTGGAAGATGTGCACGTAGTCGGCGGGCACGACGGTGGCCCCGGCCTCGCTGGCCACCTCGCCGGTTCCATCGGTCGACCCATCGTCGAGCACGATCAGTTCGTCGACGAGTGTTCCGACGAGCGCGTCGTCGATCATGCGCACGAGATCACCGATCGTCTCGGCTTCGTTGCGACACGGGATGCACACCGACACCGAGACGTCGTTCTTCAAAGCCATCGCGGTGGACAGGTCCCAACCGGTCGGATCGAACGTCTTCATCGTCTCCTCAGCCGCCCTAGCCTGACGGCATGTTCTTGTACGGCGTCGTGAACGCGTCTCCCGACTCCCTCAACACCGATTCAATAGCCACCGACGCCGAGTCGGCTACTCGCCGCGGTGAATATCTCCTGACGCACGGGTGTCAGGGCATCGACCTCGGTGGTCAGGGTTCCACCGATGCGGCCACCGTGGTGCCGTGGCAGGACGAATGGGAGCGCCTTCGCGACATCGTTCGTGCGCTGGCTGCGTTCGGCGTTCCGCTGAGCATCGATTCGTGGAAGCCCGAGGTCACGCGGCTGGCTCTCGAGAACGGATGCACCGTCATCAACGCCGCCGATGGCATGCAGACCGACGAAATGTGGCAGGTGGCCGCCGACTTCCGCGTGCCGATCGTGCTTCCGTTCTTGTCCGGCCCCAACCCACGACAGATGCACTTGGTGAAGGACGATCCGGTCGGTGTGATGATTTCGTTCTTCGACGAACAGTTGCGAATCGCCGATCGATACGGACTCCGCGATCTCTGCATCCTCGATCCAGGCACCGGATTCGCACCCTCGAATTGGCCGTGGGAAGAACGCTTCGTCTACCAGAAGCGCGTGTATTCGAATCTCGGCGAACTACGCCAGTTCGGACTGCCGCTCTACATCGCGCTGCCGTGGAAGGAAACCGCGCAGCACGACGAGCTCCTCGAGATCGTTCTGCGTCAGCGGCCCGAGTACGGCCGCGCGCACTACCCCGAGAAGATCAGGCGCGTGGAGGCCCAACTCGGGTTGTCGTGAACCGACTCGCTACGACGAGAGAGGGCCGCGCGGGTACACGGCATCGGGGGGCAACGATGTTTCCCATCCGGGCGGACACCGCTCGGGCGCCACTTCACTCAACGGCGCCAGGACGAACCGGCGCTCGGCGTACCGCGGATGCGGCACCGCCAAGTTGCCACCCTTGATGACCACGTCGTCGAAGAAGAGCAGATCGAGATCGAGCGTACGCGGACCCCAATGAATCGTGCGGGCTCGACCCGCGTCGGCCTCGATCCGGTGCAGCCAACGCAACACTGCGTATGGGTCCATCTCGGTTTCGATCTCCACGACCATGTTGAGATAGGCGCCCTGATTCTCGGGGCCACCCACCGGATCGGTCTCGAACACCTGCGACATCTTGCGCACCGCCGACCCGAGCCGCTCGACCGCGAACCGCAGATACGACTCGCGGTCGCCCAAGTTGCTTCCCAACGCGACGATCGCGCGGTGGGCCGTCAGTGGCGCCGACGATGCACGCGTGCGATGAATTCGCACCGCCGATGACCCGACGTCTTCGGGGATGGGCGGACGCAACTTCGTCAGGGTGAGATCGACCGCGTTCACGTGTGCGAACGACAGCACCATGTCGGCCATGCGCTGCGCCAGACGCTCGAGGAGCAAGTCGTTCGACTTGCGCGCCACTTCGGCCACTTGCATGCACACTTCGCCGTAATGAACGGTCTCGGTGAGATCGTCGCTCTGGCCGGCGTCGGTGAGATCGGCGTGAATGTCGATGTCGACACGCAACGGCTGTACCGCCTCGCGTTCGTGCTCGAGCACGCCGATGAGCGCCATCACCCGTAGGTCGTTGATGAGGATGTGATCCGTCACCGGGCACACGGTACCTTTGAGACATGGCATCCGATACCTCCGTGTCGACTTTCGATCCGCTGCGCGTCATCGCCGATCTCGAAGGCCTGGCCGCGCGCACCGGCGGCCCAGCGGGCTCGCGTCGCTTGGCCTGGACACCCGAATGGGTCGAGGCCCGCAACCTTCTGCGCGAACATCTCGCCACGCTCCCCGTCCACGTCGAGGTGGACGAAGCCGGCAACTTGTGGGCCTACTTGCGCGGCGAGAGCACCGACACACTCGTGGTGGGTAGTCACCTCGACAGCGTGCCGAAGGGTGGCTGGCTCGACGGTGCGCTCGGCGTGATGGCCGGCCTCGAATTGCTGCGCGCTCTCTCCGCTGAAGGCACATCGCCCATCACCGTGGCACTGGTCGATTGGGCCGACGAAGAAGGAGCCCGCTTCTCTCGGTCACTATTCGGTTCGGCCGCGTTCATGGGAACGGTCGACCCGAAGATCTTGGCCGGTCTCGTCGACAAAGAAGGCAATCGTCTCGTCGACGTCTTGCCACAACACGGTGTCGACATCGATCGTCTCGATGGCGCACAGCGCCGTCAGGAGAACGTGAAGGCCTACGTGGAAGTGCACATCGAACAGGGTCCGATCCTCGAGTCGATGGGCAAGGGAATCTGCACGGTCACCGGCACCAAGGGCATCGAGCGGGAGCGTCTGGTGTTCCGCGGCCAAGCCGCTCACGCCGGAACCATGCCGATGCCGATGCGTCGCGACTCGTTCCGAGCCGCCTCACGTTTCGCGCTGGCGGTGGCCGAGATCGGCGACCGTCACGACGGCGTCACGACCGTTGGTGCGGTCGCGTGCAAACCCGGTGTCGTGACTGCAGTTGCTGGTGAAACCACCATCACTCTCGACATGCGCCACATCGATGCTGGCGAACTAGCCGCAATGTTCGCCGAGAGCAAGGCGGCGGCCGACGAAGCGGCGGCGGCCGAAGGTTGCACGGTCGAGTGGGAGCACATCTTCCGTATTCCGCCGATGCCGTTCCATCCTCTTCTGCTCGATGCTGCTCGTGAAAGTGTGCGCGAAGTCGAAGGTCACGACATCGAGTTGCCGAGCGGCGCGCTGCACGACGCCAGTGAGACCGCCCGATCGATCCCGACGGTGATGATCTTCTCGTCGTCCACCAACGGCCTCAGTCACACACCCGAAGAAGACACGCCGCGCGATCACCTCGTGATGGCGGCCGATGCGTTCGACCGTACCTGTCGACGCACGATCGACCTGATTCGCACCGGAAGTCTGTAACCGACGAGGTCGTCGCGATACGGCGATTCAGCCGCGCTTCGACTGCAGCAACGCGGTGACGGCCTTGCCGTCGGCCTTGCCCTTGCTGGCTTTCATGATCGCACCGACGAGTGCACCCATGGCTTTCTCTTCACCCGCGCAGTACTTGGCCCACGCGTCGGCCTGCGCGGCGATCACGTCGTCGACCATCGCTTCGAGCGCACCGGTGTCCATGGCTTCGAAACCCTTGGCGGCGGCGATCTTCTCGGCGTCACCACCACCGCTGGCCACGATCTCGGCGAGAACGGTCTTGGCCTGAGTGGACGTGAGTTTGCCGGAGGTCTCGAGCACGATCATGCGCGCCAGATCGGCCGCGGGAATCGCGGGGGTCGCGCCCTGCTCGGCGTAGGCCTCTTTCACGTGGACGAGCGCGCGCGACACGTCGGCACCAGCCGCGGCCACCGCGAGCACGTAGTCGTCCTGACCGCGTTCGACCACGACCATGACGGCTTCACCATCGGATGGTGCACCCGTGGCCGACGACAAACGTGCGCGACGTTCGCGCGGCAACATCGGCAAAGCCGCGCGCACCGCGTCGATCCATGACGCCTCGGGAGCCAACGGCACCAGATCGGGTTCGAGGAAGTAGCGGTAGTCGTCGGCGTCTTCCTTGGTGCGCAGAGTGTGCGTGCGGCCATCGTTCTCGTCCCAGTGACGGGTTTCCTGTCGAACCTTCTCGCCGCCTTCGATGAGTGCGATCTGCCGACGAGCCTCGTATTCGATGGCACGACCGAGCGAACGCACCGAGTTGACGTTCTTGATTTCGCAACGTGTTCCGAGGGGGGCACCGGGCCTGCGCACACTCACGTTGGCGTCGCAGCGCATCGAGCCCTCTTCCATCTTGGCGTCGGACGCACCGATGGCCACGAGGATCTGACGCAGTTCGGTGACGTACTGCTTGGCCTCATCGGGCGTGGCGATGTCGGGGCGACCCACGATCTCGACGAGGGGAACGCCGGCCCGATTGAAGTCGATGAGCGAATAGTCGGAGCCGTGAATACGTCCGCCGGTTCCGCCGACGTGCGTGCTCTTGCCGGTGTCTTCTTCGAGGTGCGCACGCTCGATGCCGATGCGCTTACCCCCGGGCAGTTCGAGCCAGCCGTCGATGTTGAGCGGAACGTCGTACTGCGAGATCTGGTACGCCTTGGGCATGTCGGGGTAGAAGTAGTTCTTGCGGTGGAACGTGCAGGCCTGCACCGAGCAGTTGAGGGCCAATCCGATGCGCATCGCGAGTTCGACCGCCTGGCGATTGAGCACGGGGAGTGCTCCGGGCAGGCCGAGCGTCACCGGGTCGATGTGGGTGTTCGGATCGTCACCGAAACGATTGGCGCTGGCCGAGAACAACTTGGTGACCGTGGCGAGTTCGACGTGGACCTCGAGGCCCACGACCAACTCGTAGCCGTCGATCATGAAGACGTCGCTCACTTCGCACCTCCCGGTGCGACACGCTCGAGATGAGCTGCCACCTGGAACATGACCGACTCGCCGAGAGTGGGCGCGAGCACTTGCACCCCAACCGGCAGACCGTGAGCACCCGTTCCGAACGGCACACTCATGGCCGGGTGACCAGCCAGATTGGTGGGAATCGTGAAGACGTCGCACAAGTACATCGACAACGGATCGTCGACCTTGGCCCCCACCGGGAACGCGACGATCGGCGAGGTGGGCGTGAGGATCACATCAGCCTTCTGATACGCACGAGCGAAATCGTCGGAGATCAGACGGCGCACTTTGAGAGCCTTGCCGTAGTACGCGTCGTAGTAACCGGCCGACAACGCGTAGGTGCCGAGCATGATGCGGCGCTTCACTTCGTCGCCGAAGCCGGCAGCGCGCGTGGCCATGTACATCGCGTTGGTGTCGGCCGCATCAACTCGAAGGCCGTAGCGCACACCGTCGTAGCGGGCCAGGTTGCTACTCGCCTCGGCCGGAGCAATGAGGTAGTAGGCGGTGAGGCCGTACTTCATCGACGGCAGTTCGACGTTGACGACGGTGGCACCGGCCGCTGCCAGCGCATCGAACGATTCGGCCAGTCGGGCTTCGACCTCGGGATCGCTGCCGCCGGGGAGATCGGTGATGCGGCCGACGCGCAAGCCCTTCACGTCACGATCGAGTGAACCCTGCACCGACAGCGCGGGCTGCGGAATCGACGTGCTGTCGAGTGGGTCGTGTCCGCTCATCGCTTCGAGCAGAACAGCGGCATCACGCACGTCGACCGTGAACGGACCGATCTGGTCGAGGCTGCTCGCGAAGGCCACGAGCCCGTAGCGGCTCACGGTGCCGTACGTGGGCTTCACACCGACCACTCCGCACAGTGCGGCGGGTTGACGAATGGAACCGCCAGTGTCGCTACCGAGGCTGGCGGCGGCGAAACCGGCCGCGACGGCGGCGGCGCTGCCACCGCTCGAACCGCCCGACACGCGTGTGGTGTCGTGCGGGTTGTACGTGACACCAAAAGCCGAGTTCTCGGTGCTCGATCCCATGGCGAACTCGTCGAGGTTGGTCTTGCCCACGAACACGGCGCCGGCTTCGGCCAAGCGTGTGACGACGGTGGCGTCGTACGGCGGCTTCCACCCTTCGAGGATGCGGGACGAACACGTGGTGGGAACACCGCGCGTGCACATGTTGTCCTTCAGTGCGATGGGAACTCCGGCCAACGGACCCGGGTCGCGCCCGGCCTTCACATCGGCGTCCACCTTGGCCGCCATCGCGCGAGCCTGCTCACGCGTCACGAGATTGAACGCGTGGATCGACGACTCACGCGCGTCGATTCGGGCCAGGTACTCGTCGAGAACGGCGACGGCCGAAACCGATCCGTGACGGACAGCGTTGGCGATGTCGACGGCGTTCGACAGTTCCGTCACGTCAGCCCTCGAGTCCGATGATCGGGGGCACCCGGAAACGACCGTCTTCGGCCGCCGGCGCCACGGCCAGAACCTCGTCGCGATCGAGACCAGGCTTCACCACGTCGTCACGGAACACGTTCACGAGCGGATAGGGCTGTGTCATCGGTTCGACTGCAGCCAGATCGAGAGCGTCGATGTCGGCGAAGTGCTCGAGCATGCCGGCCAACTGATTGGTGAGCCGGTCGACCTCGGCCGCAGTGACGTCGAGTCGCGCGAGTCGAGCCACCTTGGCGACGGCGTCAGGAGAGATACGAGCCTGGGGGGTGACGGGCACGAGGATGAATTCTACGAGCCGGACAGGTGGACCAGCACGGCCCTGTCGGGCCACTGAACCGGAACCGGGAGCCCGATCGTCGCCAGATCTCGTCCGGAGAGGCGCGCCATGCCGATGGATCGCCCGAGCAACGAGGTGACCGTGTACACGCAATCGTCGATCAGCCCGGGCAGTCGAACCGTGGTGGGCCGCAGCGAGTCGGGTGAATCGACCTGGGCCACCGAGATCAAGGCCTCGCGACGATTCGCTGCGTAGACACCGTGCACCACCATCGTCGAATCGGTGTCGAAACGAACGGTGTCGCCGTGATGCAGCAGGCGTCGCCAGGTCTTGTAGGCGTCGATGCCAGCGCGCAGTTCGTCGAGCTCGTCGTTCGACATGGTGGTGACATCGGCTTCGACTCCCATGTGACCGAACATCGACGTGATCACGCGGAAGTTCATCGAATGGCGCCGCCCTGCACTGTGTGACGGCGACGGACCGACGTGTGCGCCCATCACCTCGGGCGGGATGACCATCGAGGCACCTCGTTGAATGCGTTGACGCTCGAGCGCATCGTTGTTGTCGCTCGTCCAGAAACGTTCGACCCGAGTGATCACACCGAAATCGATACGGCCACCGCCTGATGCGCAGGCTTCGAACTCGACTTCCGGATGACGAGCGCGCAGCCAGTCGAGCAGTCGGTACGTGGCGAGTGTCTGCTCGTGCGCGGCCGACCTTCCATCGGCTCCACTCCCCTGCACGAGCCAGCGATTCATGTCCCACTTCACGTAGGCGATGTCGTGATCGCGCAACAACGCGTCGAGTCGCTCGGCCACGTGTTCGAAAACATCGGCTCGGGTGAGGTCGATCACCACTTGCTCGCGACCCAACACGGGTTCGTATCCCTCGGTCGCGAGGATCCACTCCGGGTGTGCCCGCAGCAGATCGGAGTCGGGGTTGGCCATCTCGGGCTCGACCCAGATTCCGAACTCCATCCCTCGACTGCGCACGTGATCGATGAGTGGTGTCAGCCCGTTCGGATACACATCGGTCGACACGATCCAGTCGCCCAGGCCCGAGGAACTCGATCGACGCGAACCGAACCAACCGTCGTCGAGGACGAATCGCTCGATGCCCAGCGACGCCGCCACGTCGGCGAGAGCCGCCAATCGGTCTTCGCGATGATCGAAGTACACCGCCTCCCACGTGTTGAGGTGCACCGGACGCGGCCCGAGATCGCGGGGCAGTCGACGTCGCGCTTCTCGATGGAATTGCCAACTGGCCGCGTTGAGGCCACTCGATGAATGGACACCAACGAGATCGGGTGTGGTGAACGACTCTCCGGGATACACACATATCTCGCCCGGATGGAACAACTCACCCATCTGCACGTACCGGCGATCATCGGTCAATCTTTCCGCGTACGTGACGTGGTTTCCGCTCCACGCGAGGTGGAGTCCCCACACGTCACCCGACCATTCGTCGGCCCGACTCTCGCTCGCGAACACGAAGGGTGGATGCTCGTGCGATGTGCGACCCAAGCGATTTTCGGCCGTCCAGGCGCCCCGGGGCCACGCGAATCGCTCGAAGCGGAATTCGTCCGACCAACGACCCGAGAACACACCGAGTTCAGACGCACCTTCGGGAAGCGGCACCGACAGGCTGAACGCGTCGAGCATGTACGGAGAGTCGCCGCGATTCTCCACGAGCGCCGACGCGACGAAGGCGCCGCCGTGCGTGAGAACGATGGTTGTCGTGAGAGCGAGCTCGGCCACGTGATCGATACCGCGAACGACGAGGCGTTCGCCGTCGGCGACGGTGTCACGTCGATGCGACTCGTACGAGAAGCGGGGCGCCCACACGCGCCCGCCGCGACGATGCCCCGACAGGCCGGGGCGTCCGGGGAATCCGTCGCCGTGCATGGGCACGACACTGATGGGAGCGAGCACGTCGATCGTTCCGGGTGGTGCCGGCCTCATCGGCGACGGCGACACCGAATCGACGGGGCGACCCCAATGGAGGACGACCGGAACACCCGACGAGCAGTCGACCACCAGGCTCGTGGTGGCGTTGCGCACGTGCTCGATCACACCTTCGGGCTATCTCCTCCGATGGCCCTTCCCCAACCGAGCCCGCTGCTCGTGTTGGCGCTTCTGGCGGCGAATTCGTCGTGTGAAGCGCCGCCACGAGCACCAGGGGCGGACAGAATGACGGGGATGACCGGACCTGACGTGCGCACCGATCCGTTCCTCGGAACCGTCGTCCACGTGGTCGGCCACCGCCAGACCCGCCCCAACCTGCCCACAAACACCGACGTTGCGGGTTGTCCTTTTTGTCCGGGTGGACTCGAAGCCCCCGAGCCGTACGACGTGCGTTGGTTCCCCAACCGCTGGCCGGCCATGCCCGGTGATCGCTGCGAAGTCGTCCTGTACTCCCCCGACCACGACGCCACCATCCCCTCACTTGGAGCCGCTGGTATGCGCAAAGTCGTCGACCTCTGGGCCGAGCGCACCACCGCCCTCGGACGACGTGACGACGTCGCCTTCGTCCTGGTGTTCGAGAATCGCGGCGCCTCGGTGGGCGCGACCATCTCACATCCGCACGGCCAGATCTACGCCTACGACCACGTGCCCGATCGACCCCGCCGTTTGTTCGCTTCCGATTGGCGACCCGTCGCGACGGCACCCGAACGTCGCGTCGTCGCCAACTCGTCGTGGGTGTGCGATGTTCCCTTCGCCTCGGAGTTCCCGCTCGCGTTGTCGATCGCACCCACCGCACAAGTCGGCGACTTGCCTTCGCTCGACAGCCGACAACGAGACGACTTGGCCGCGATGTTGGTCGACGTCTTCGATCGCCTCGATCGACTCTTCGATGAACCACTTCCCTACATGATGTGGATCAACCAGCGACCGTTCGACGGCACACTGCGCGATGCGTGGCTGAGCATCGACATCGTGTCACCGTGGCGTCAGCGTCAACTGCCGCGTTTCATCGCCGCCGCCGAAATCGGTGCCGGCGAATACTTCAATCCGGTCGTGCCCGAAGACGTGGCCGCCCGTTTGCGCGATCTCAGTCGCTGAACGGCGCGAAGTTCGGCGGGCGCTTGTCGAGGTACGACTGCACACCCTCCTGGAAGTCGGCCCGCTTCAACGACGCGTCCATGAGCGGCAGTGAACGTGATGTCGCTTCGTCGGCCAACACCGCGTGATCGCCGTACAACTGCTTCTTCATGACCGCCCAACTGGTGGGGCTGCAGTTCTGCGCCAGATCGGACGCGTAGGCGAGGGTATGGCTCATGAGTTGATCGGGTGCGACCACCGCGTTGACGAGACCCATCGTCCCGGCCTCGTCGGATGTGAACACGCGACCCGACAACATCAGATCGAGTGCCCGCGGCAGACCGACCAAACGGGGCAAGGCCCACGATGCTCCGTACTCGGCGATGAGTCCACGACGACTGAACGCGGTCGTGAACTTGGCGCCCGACGCGGCGAATCGGATATCGCAGAACATCGCGAGTACCAGACCCACACCGGCGGCCGCACCGTTGATGGCCGCGATCACTGGCTTCGGATAGTCGATCAATTCGCTGTAACGACGCGAACCGACGGCCGCGCCCGACCCACCACCAGGATTGGCCCGAATCTGATTGAGCGCGTCCATGTCGGCACCCGGACAGAACCCGCGACCAGCACCGGTGATCACGACGACGCGAATGTCGTCACGCTCACGCGCTTCGTCGATGCGGGCCCAGAATCGTTCGGCGATCCGGCCACTCCACGCGTTGAGTCGATCGGGGTTGTTGAGCGTGATGACGCCCACACCGGCAACGGGAACGTCGAGAAGGGCGAAGTCGTGATCGGTCATGGAGCCGACGGTACTTCACCGTCGGCCACCGCCGTCGGGGCGGGCCGCAACCGAGCCCACACCAGGTACGCCACCCCACCCACGACGAGCACGATCGACATCCACTGATTGAGGCGGAGTCCACCGCCCTCCTTGGTCGGGTCGATGCGCAGACCTTCGATCCAGAAGCGCCCGACTCCGTAACCGATCACGTAACAAGCGAGCAGTCGAGCCGGCCGCGACACCAGCATGCGCCGACCCAGGACCACGAGAACCACCGCGAGCGCGCCGTTCCACAACGACTCGTACAAGAACGTCGGATGGAAGAGCGTGCCCGGCGCGTAACCCGCCGAAGCGACTTTGTCGGCATCGATCTCGAGTCCCCACGGCAGGTCGGTCGGACGTCCGAACAACTCTTGGTTGAACCAGTTGCCCCACCGACCGATCGACTGGGCGATGGCCAGCGTGGGTGCCACCGCCCACAAGGCGAGCGGCACCGAGACACCGTTCTTCTTGAAGTACCACACGCCCACCACGGTGCCGAGAAGAATGCCGCCCGGAATTCCGAGGCCACCTTCCCAGATCTTGATGATGTCGCCCGGCGAGTCGGAGAAGCGCTGCCAGTCGGTGGCCACGTGATACAGCCGTGCGCCGATCACGCCAGCCGGCACCGCCCACAGCGCCATTCCCGAAGCGAGATCGGCGTCACCGATACCGGCAACTTCCAAGCGGCGGCCGGCCCACCGCACGGCGACGATCACACCGATGGCGATCATCAACCCGTAGGCGCGCAATGTGAGGGGACCGATGTCGATCGAGCCACCACCCGGGCTCGGCAGCGACGCAACGAGCGAATCGAGAAGAGCGAGCATCGACGTTTACGAAGCGGTGACCTTGGCGGCGAACGCCACGGCCGACTCGAAGATCAACTCTTTGTCGAAGTCCTGAGTGGCCACGTGGTAACTCCGATCGAGCAGGATGCGCTCGACCGGGCCGCCCCACTGTTCGGCCAACTGGTCGCTCTGCACCGGATCGACCACGTGATCGTTGCGCGACGTGATGAGCAGAAGCGGCACCGTGCAGTTGCCGTACTGCGACACCATCGGTGTGATGCCGTCTTTCACGAGCGACACCAGGGGACGCAACGGAGTTTCGGGATACGCGGTCTCGGTCACGTTCGGATCGGCGATGTCGGAGCCGATTCCGGGGAACACCTCCGTGCCCTCGGCGATGAGGCCCTCGACCATGTCGACCATCTCTTGCGCCTGCGGTTGTGCAGCCGGGTTGACGCAGACGATGCCACTCACCTCGGGATGTTCGAGTGCGGTCCAGAGCGTGAGCGATCCACCCATCGAAAGACCCGCCACCACCACCTTGTCGACGCGCTGCGCGAGGCGCTGATACGCGGCCTCGACCTCACCCGACCAATGCGACCAGCGGGTGGCGAGCATGTCGCTCACCGCCGTTCCGTGTCCGGGGAGCCGTGGCAATTCGACGTGATAGCCGGCTGCGGCGAACGCCTCGGCGACTTCGCGCATCGACGACGGATTGCCGGTGAATCCGTGGATGCACAGCGCGCCCACCGACTGCGTTCCGTGATGGCTCCAGGCTTCGGCGCCCGGGATCACCGGTGCGGTATCGATGTGTTCGGTCATGGCTCAGTTCTACCCCACGAACGGCAAGACTGACCCCATGGCCGATCGGCGCGGATCCCGAAATTTCGACCGCGCGGCCCTGCTCGCGGCCATTCCCCTGATCGCCGTCCTGCCGTTGTGGGCCGTGGCCATGGTTCCGTTCTGGCTGGTGCTGAACCTGGTCGTCGACGTGTCGTATCTCGCCGCGGCTGGCATCTACGTACTGGCCGGTCTGGCTCTGTTCGTACCGGTGGTGCAGCGGGTCGTGCTCACTCGACTCATCGGTGCCCGGCGACCCACCGCCGAGGAAGCTCCGCGCCTGCAACGCGCTTTCGACGAAGTGGCACAAGCACTCCATGTGCGCGACCGAGGGTTCGCTCTGGGCGTGGTGGATGCCGACGCCGTGAACGCCTTCGCATCGGGCGGACATCTCGTGGTGGTCACGTCGTACGCCGCTCGTCGCCTCGACCACGACGCTTTGTGCGGTGTCCTCGCTCACGAGTTCTGTCACCACCTCGGCTCGCACACGATCGCACTCACCATGCAGCAGTGGCTGATGCTGCCCGTCACCGCTCTCGCCCGACTCGGTGCGTATCTACGCAACGTCGCACTTGCGGCATCCGAGACGTTTGCCCGTTCGTCCGGTCCGGCGCAGCGGGTGGGTCGGGTGATCGCGTCGGTCTTCAACGGACTGTCGTGGTTCTTCGAGATCGGCAGTGTGGCCAGCCACGCGCTGAGCAACCTGGTCGGACGTTCGGCCGAGTTCCGAGCCGATCAACGCGTGATCAGCATGGGGTACGGCCGTCAGTTGGTCGACGCGTTGCGACGAACGACCAACCACCAGCCTCAGCGACCGACGCGGTGGTCACGACTCCTCGAGACACACCCGCCCGCGCGCACACGAATCGCGCGCATCGAGGGAACACTGCGTCGGCGACGCCGCTGAGGCGGGTGTCGGGCGTTTCAGAAAACGACCTGCGAGAATCGGGCGGTATGGCTCGTCGTTCGATCGCTTCATCTCTCGGCGCCGCGACGATCGTGGTCGCACTGACCTCGGCCTGCGGATCGGACGACGCCGCACCGAAGACATCGACGACGGTGGCGCCGACCACGAGCACCCCGGTCACGACAACGATCGCTTCCACCACCACCACGACCATCTGGACCGGCCCGCCCACGCTGGCTCCGGACGCCACTCTGCCCACACCCATCTCACCCCCAGGTCCCGACGAGATCGACCCGACGTTCTGATGGGCACGATGGAGATTCCGGCCCTCATGATGTCGTCACCGATCTACGAGGGCATCACCTACCCCACGTTCGATCGCGGAGTCGGCTGGTGGCCCGGCACGGCCCGACCCGGTGAACCCGGCAATGTCGTGTTGGGTGGTCACCGCACCAGTGCACCCCGGCCGTTTCGCTATCTCGAGAAGCTCGCGCCCGGCGACGAGATCGTCGTCACCGTCGACAGCGGCGCGTTCGTGAACCGCGTGACACGAACCGAAGTGGTGACACCCGACGCCATGTGGATCGTCGACCAGACCCCGGCCGCCACCGCAACGCTTTTCGCACGCCATCCGCCCGGATCGACCAAGGAGCGAATCGTCGTGTTCGCCGAGTTCGATCGTCGGGCCTAGCGTTCTCTCCTCATGACTCGCGGCGACACCTTCTCCCGACGTCGAGTCGGCTGGTCATTCGTGGCCGGACTTCTCGTCGCCGCCTCCATGCCACCGTGGGGTTGGTGGCCTCTCTCGTTCGTCGGCCTGGCGATTCTGTCGCGGCTCGAACTCACCACTCCGCGTGCTCGTGACCGTTTCGTCCTCGCGACCGTCGCGGGCCTCGGTTGGTTCGTACCCGCGCTGTCATGGATGTGGTTCCTGACCGCGCCGGGTTACCTCATCGCGGCGCTGATCTTCGCGGTACTACACGGATTCGCATCGGCCCTGGCCGGCTCGGTCGATCGCGACGTGCGCGTCGTCGCTCTTCCGGCCGCCCACACCTTGGTCGAAGCACTTCGGCTGTCGTTTCCCTTCGGTGGAGTTCCCCTCGCGACCCTCGGCATCGCACAGGTGGCCGGCCCGCTCGACGACATCGCTCGCGTCGGTGGTGTCGTGTTGCTCACCTGGGTCACGTGGCAGATCGGTACGTTGCTCGTGCGACGATCCGGATCGGGACGCGCTTTCCGGGTGGCGCGTCGGGCCGCGGTTCTCGCGGTGATCATCGTCTTCTTCGTCGCCATCAACGCCCCGCGTGGATCCGATCTCGGTCGTTCGATCGACGTGGCCGCCGTGCAAGGTGGTGGCCCACAAGGCACGCGAGCCATCGATACCGACCCGCGCGACGTCGTCGAGCGCCACCTGGCCGCCACGCAACTCCTGATCGACGACGACCTCTCACCCGACTTGGTGGTGTGGCCCGAGAACGTGATCGACGTGCCGGATTTCGAAACCAGCCGCGAACTCACCGAAGTCGCGACGTTCGCCACGCGACTCGATGCCCCGTTCCTCGTCGGAATCACCGAAGACGTCGACTCCGAATCGTTCACAAACGCCCAAGTGGTCGTGGAGCCCTCGTCCCAACAAGTCGTCGATCGTTACGACAAGGTTCGCCGTGTTCCGTTCGGTGAGTACATGCCCCTGAGGGGTCTGCTCGACAGCGTGGGCGCGCCGGTCGATCTCGTACCCCGCGACGCCGTGGCCGGCACCGGACCGGCGATCCTCACGGCACCGAACGTGGGAGGCGACGACCTTCGGGCGGCTGTCATCATCTCGTGGGAAGTGTTCTTCGGTGGTCGCGCCCGCGAGGGCGTGAAGAACGGTGGCGAACTGATCATCAATCCCACCAACGGTTCGAGTTACACCTGGACCGTTCTGCAGACCCAACAGATCGCGTCGTCACGACTTCGGGCGATCGAAACCGGCCGTTGGGTCGTACAAGTGGCACCCACCGGCTTCAGCGCATTCGTGTCGCCGAGTGGCCACGTGTACGACCGCACCGCGGTGAGCGAACGAGCGGTGATCGATCGAGAGATTCCCTTGCGCACGGGCGAGACGCTCTACACGTCGATCGGAGATGGTCCGTGGATCGGCGCGGTGGGTGCCGTGTTCTTGTTGGCCCTGGGCCGTCGCGTCAGAGTTCGATCACGACGGTGACCGGACCGTCGTTCACGAGCGCAACTTTCATGTCGGTGCGGAACCGACCGATCGCCACCGATGCACCGAGTCGCTCGAGTTCGCTCACCACGCGCTGAACCAGCGGTTCGGCTACTTCGGGTCGAGCCGCCGCGATCCAACTCGGTCGACGACCCGCGCTCGTGTCTCCGTAGAGCGTGAACTGGCTGACCACCAGAACCGCTCGCGTGGTGTCGGCGATCGACCGATTCATCACACCCTGTTCGTCGTCCATGACGCGCAGATTCCAGATCTTCTCGGCCATCTTGGCCGCGGTGCGTTCGTCGTCGGAGTGCGTGACCCCCACGAGAACCATGAGACCGGTACCGATCGAACCGACTCGATCGGTCACGCCATCGACCGTCGAGTCGACCCACGCCGATTCGACTCGCTGAACGACTGCCCGCACACCGCGATCGTGCCACACGGCTGATCCTGCCAAGATGATCGAGTGATCGAGCTCTCCGCTGGCCCTCATACCGCGCGGGTCGATGACGAGCGCGGAGGCCGTGTCGCGTCACTGTGTTTCGCTGGCCACGAGGTTCTGGTCACCTCGGCCGCCAGTCCGCTCGGCTGGGGTTCGTATCCCATGGTTCCGTTCGCTGGACGAATCCGGCACGGGAAGTTCCGATTCGACGGCCGCAACTTCTCGATGCCACTCAACATGCCTCCGCACGCGATTCACGGCACGGTGTTCGAATCACGTTGGGATGTCGTCGACGCCGATCACACGATGTGTCGACTTCGTTGCAACCTGGGAGACCAGTGGCCGTTTCGCGGTCGTGTCGAACACACCGTGACGCTGAACGACAGCGGCATCGACCACGAACTCACGGTGTCGGCCGACGAGCCGATGCCCGCACAAGTCGGCTGGCACCCGTGGTTCGTGAAACCTCTCACGACACAGTTGATCTTCCGGGCGACGCACCGACGCGATCACGATGGCATCGCGGAAAGTCTCGAGTCGCCCATCCCCGATTTCGTTCCCGGCACGACCGACGATTGTTTCGTCGATCCTCAAGAGATCTTGACGCTCGGATACGACACGTTCCATCTCGAGCTCACGAGCACGTGCCGCCACTGGGTCGTGTACGACGAACCACCGCATGCGACCTGCGTGGAACCGCAATCCGGCCCTCCCAACGCGTTCAACCAGGCGCCAGCGGTGGTGACGCCAACCGAGACCCTCACCCATCGGTTCACGATCACGTGGGCCCCTCACCCACCCCGAGCATGACGAACGTCCTGCTAACGGCGCGATCGTCGGGCAGACTTTCTGCGAGGACACCGCCCGCCACGTCTCTTGACCGACGTGGAGACGACGAACCATGACCACCACGACCGACGCCCAACTCGTCTCCGCCTACCTGAGCGGCGATCGAACGGCCTTGGCGACGATCTACGACCGTTACGCGCCGGGTCTGTACGACACGGCACGATCGATGCTCTCCGATCGTCACGATGCATCCGACATGGTTCAGGACGTCTTCGTCATCGCGGCCGAGCGTCTCGATCAGTTGCGCGAACCCGATCGTCTCAAACCGTGGCTCTACGCCGTGTTGCGCAACGAGGTCTATCGACGTACCAAGAAACGCAAGCGCGCGGTTCCCACCGACTTTCAGAGCGAGACGGTTCCTGACGTGCCGGCCTCCTACGACCCGCGCGAGGCGGGAGAAGCCGTCGCGTACGAAGAGTTGGCGTCGATGCTGCGCTCGGCCTCGGCCGGTCTCGACGAACGCGATCGACTCGTCCTCGAGTTGTCGGTGCGCCAAGGGTTGAGTGGTTCCGACTTGGCCGATGCGCTCGGCGTCACGGCCGAGCAGAGCTACTCGCTCGTTCATCGCATGCGCGAGCGCGTGGAGAAGAGTCTCGGGGCCTACGCCGTGGCCAAAGCCGGACGGCGCGACTGCCCCGATCTCGATCGACTGCTCGCGGCGTGGGACGGCGAATTCACCATTCTGATTCGCAAGCGCGTCAATCGACACATCGAGGTGTGCGCGACGTGCGATCGGAGTCGCAAGACCCTCGCCCCGCTGGCACTGTTCGGCGCCGCCCCCGCGTTCGTTCTGCCCTTCGGCTTGCGCGATCGGGTTCTGGCCGCCACCGCCAACGTCGGACCGGGAGCGAGTTCCGGCTCGGGAACGTCAGGCTCGAGTGGCTCGTCGACGAATTCGACATCGAGACTTCGTTTCGATTCACGCACCGGATTTCCGCGTGCCGCGCGTCTGGGTCGTCGTGCTCTCTTCGCGCTCATCGGTTCGTCGGTTGCCGTGGTCGCCGTGGTCGGTGGTGTTCTGGTGGCACAACAAAGCGATGCCGGACGAGCGAGCGACACGACGAGCGGCACGGTCGAGGTAGTGGCATCCAGCGACACTGCTGTCGACTCGAGTGTTGCTGTCGTCGACAACTCGATCGACGACACGATCGACAACACGACAGCCGGTGTGGTGTCATCGCTGGTTCCCACACCGCCACCGCCGTCGGGTGGCGCGGGTGGCTCTGGTAGCAACACCGGTGCCGGTGGACCGCCCGCCGCGCCCACCGATTCGAACACGCCGCTCGCCCCAGCCGGTTCGACCGTCACCACCACGTCAGTTGCGCAACCCGCCACGACACAACCGTCGGGGCCTGCACCGTCACCGGCCACCACCACCCCGGCCAAGACCACGACGACCACATCGCCACCCAAGACAACAACGACCACATCGCCACCCAAGACATCAACAACAACAACGAC
>VFZC01000019.1 GCA_016871355.1 Actinomycetota bacterium | reverse complement strand
AGAGCGAACTGCTGGTTGGCAATTCTTTGGGTTGCCCCGTTTAGCGAGTCTGAGCAACTCGGGTCGCACGGACGGCCACCGGAACTGCTGTCGAAACCTGTCAGCCCCAGATCTGTCGTGTTGCAGTGAGGATAACGGCCGGCTGACCCCGATCTGTGCGCGGCCCGACCACAAAGATTTTCGAGAATTCTTCGCAACACGGGAAACTCTACAACATCCCTTGTTTATGGTGGCCTGACTTCCCGATCGGGTTGGTGTCGCGTGGTTCGCGGTGTCGGCTCCTCATCGTGTCTTTGTGTTCTTTTCCTGTTGTCCGGGGAGGTGTTGGTTGTTCGTCCGCGGTTGGCGGATTTACGGGTCCGTTTGGCTGATGTTCGTCGTGAACGAGCCCGCCTCGACGCCGAGGAGGCGTCGATCGTGCGGGACATGGACGCGATCATGCGTGACTCTGATCATCCTGATTTCGTGGTCGCTGACGCCGAACTGGTTCGCACTGCCGGGTTGTCACATGGTGACGCGAAACGGGTGATCGCTCGAGCGGCCACGTTGGATGTGATGCCCGGGTTCGATGCGGCGTTGGCTGATGGTGCGATCACGGCTGGACATGTCGATGCGCTGGCGTCGGGTTTGGCGAAGTTGTCACCAGCCGACCAGGTCCGCCTCGTCGACCGTGGCCACAGCTTGTTGGCCAACGCGCAACGGCTCTCGGTCGACGACTTCGCCAAACATGTTCGGATCGAAGCGGCTCGCATGTAGTCCGATGGTGGTGTGAGCCGGTTCCAACGGCAACGCCGATCCACCTACCTGAAGATTTGGAACGACGCCGACGGCATGGTTCATCTCCGAGGCGCGTTCGACCCCGAACGTGGCACCGCGTTGGCGGCTCGTCTCGACGCCCGCGTCGAAGCCCTGTTCCATTCCGGTGACACTGACACCCCGGTCGAGGTGATGCCCGGGATCGAACCGAATGACCATCGCCGCGCCCTGGCCCCATCGTCGTCAGCGCGGCACGGCGTGCTCTCGTCGCTCGACAGCATCGCGCCACCGATCATGGCCACAACAACGTCGTTGCACGGCGCTCTGCAATTGTCTCACGCCGAGCCACCCGTCCCGCTTGACGACACGCGGTTGACGGACAGCGCCGGTTCGGAACGGAGACGATTGCAGACGGCCCACCACTCGTCCGCGGCTCGACACCTCGGGCCCGATGCTGTCGACGGGCCGAACGCGGCGCGGTCCGACAACCAACGCGATGGAGGCTGCGGTTCACCCCACTTGTGCGTTCCCCAACTGCACCGTGAAGTTCGCTCACTGCGAACCACACCACATCACACTCGACCCCTTGACTCGGGATGTCTCGATCGATTGCTAGAATGAGGGCAATTCGTGGGGGAGGGCCATCATGAGCGTGCGTCAGGTGAATGATTTGTCGCCCAGTCGGCGTCGTCGGTGGCTGGCGGTGGCGGCGATCGCTGTCGCTACGGCACTTGGGGTCTCTTCGCTACCCGGTGCGTCAGTCGAGGCAACACCGAAGACCGGTGTTCAGTACGGCAAGGACTGGCAGACCGGCAAACTTCCGCGCGGCGTCACCAAGGCGAAGATCGACGCGGTTGTGTCTCCCGCGATGGGCTCGAGAACCAACCCGAATCGGGTCGCCAGCGTGATCGTCGTTGTCGGCGACAAGATCGTCTACGAGCGCTACCACCCGCGCGAGAAGAAGACGTCGATCATGGGCCTGTTCTCGGTGTCAAAGAGCTTTACGTCGAGCATCATCGGGTCGCTCGTCGATGACGGTCTCCTGAGTCTCGACGTCACGCCACCGGTCGCTGCCTGGTCCGACCCGGCCGATCCTCGACGTGTGGTCACGCTTCGCCACTTGCTCAACATGTCGTCCGGGCTCAAGTGGGACGAACTGTGTCGCAACTGCGCGAACGACCTCAATCGTCTGATCGCGTCACCCGATCCTGCTTCCTACGTCGCTTCCCAACCCCTCGAAAAGCAACCGAACACCGAATGGGAGTACAGCTCGGGAACGTCTGCTCTTCTCGGGAGTCTCATTTACACGGCGGCGGGCTCGGTCGCCGCCGGAGACACGTATATCAAGGCGCGCCTCCTCGACCCGATCGGCATCAAGTCGTACACACCGTCCCGCGATGCTTCCGGCCGGTACTTGGGCTACGTCGGTGCCGACATGACATCGCGCGACATGGCGCGCTTCGGCTTGCTGTATCTCAATCGGGGTGTGTGGGGCGGCAAGAGGGTCGTTTCCGAGGCATGGGTCGACTTCGTCAAGACGCCATCGCCCGCGAATCCTGAGTACGGCGGGCACTTCTGGATCTACAAGGACGGTGGATTCATGGCGCGCGGTCTGGGTGGCCAACTCATCGTGATTTCGCCGAACAAGAAGATGGTGATGGTGGTCACGACCAAGTTCGACAGCCTCCCATCCTCGGAGGCGATGATGACGAAGGCCGAGGCAGTACGCGACGCGATCTACGCACTCTTCCCCGCGGCGTAACTCTTAGTAGCCGGCTTTGCGATCTCGTCCGAGTTCGCGGGCGATCTCGCGAGCCGCGTCCTTCTTGGCGATCGCCTGACGCTTGTCGCCCTTGGTGCGGCCCTTGGCCAGAGCGAGCTCCACCTTGGCCCGGCCGTCCTTGAAATACAGCGACAGTGGCACGAGGGCGAGACGTTCCTGCCCCATACGCGCGTTCAAGCGAGTGATCTCGTCGCGATGCAGCAGCAACTTGCGCGAACGATTGGGGTCGTGCGCCCCCACACCGTGGGCGAACTGGTACGGCGCGATGTGGACACCCTCCAGCCACACCTCACCGTCGTTGATCCGCGCGTAGGCGTCGGCCAACTGAACCTGGCCCTCGCGCAGGCTCTTCACCTCGCTGCCCTGCAGCATGATGCCCGCTTCGAACACGTCGAGGATCGAGAAGTCGTGACGCGCCTTGCGATTGCTGGCGATGATCTTGGTGCCGGGGCCGGGCATGGTGACGTCAGGCTACGGAGGTCATAGCCTTTGCCTGGTGGGCGATGTGACTGGTGTGAACGACATTCTCGAGATCACGCCCGACGTGCGTGATCAGATGTGCGCACTCGCGTTGGCCGAGTATCCACTCGAAGCCTGCGGACTCATGGCGGGGGAGCCCGGCCGCGCGCGCGTCACCCGCTTCTTCCCGTGTCGCAATCTCGAGAAGTCGGCGCGCATCTACACACTCGATCCCAAGGATCATTTGCGGGCCGAACGCGCCGCCGAAGACGCCGGCCTCGAGATCCTGGGCGTGATGCACAGCCACACCCACAGCGAGGCCTACCCGAGCGCCACCGACGTGGCCGCGGCACCCGACCCGGCCTGGCACTACCTGATCGTCACCCTCAAGCGCGAGAAGCCCGAGGTCCGGAGCTTCCGGATCGTTCAAACCTCACCCGACCAGCCCATCTCCGAGGTCTCGGTCCAGGTCGTCCCCGGCTGAGGCCACGGGCGTTTCAACCGTCACGCCCATAGGATCCCCGATAAACCCGACTGGGTTTGTAGGTTTTAGGTCCAGGGCAACGTCCGAGCCCGCGAGTCACGAGCGAGGTGAACACGATGAGCATGTACTCCGGTCAAGGCCTCTCGGGTCACGCTCACTCGCACGCCTTCGCCAACTGGCACGAGAGCGTTCTCGACCTCATCGGCAACACTCCCGTGGTCGACGTGAGCCGCCTGTCGCCCAACCCGAACGTGCGCATCCTCGCCAAGCTCGAGATGCAGAACCCGTTCGGCTCGGTGAAGGACCGCATCGCCAAAGCGATGATCGAAGAGGCCGAAGAGTCGGGTCGCCTGCTGCCCGGTCAAACGATCCTCGAACCGTCGTCGGGTAACACTGGCATCGCGTTGGCCGCCATCGCGCGCATCAAGGGTTACCCCATCAAGATCCTCATGCCCACCAGCGTGTCGATCGAACGTCGTCAGATGCTCGAGATCTTCGGCGCCGAAGTGATCCTCACGCCGGGCGAAGAAGGTTCGAACGGTGCGGTGAAGCGTGCGGTCGAGATGGCCGCGCAGCATCCCGAGTACTGCTTCTTGTATCAGTACGCCAACGACGCCAATCCGCGGGCGCACTACGAGGGGACCGGCCCCGAGATTCTTCGCGACGTTCCGGAGATCACCCACTTCGTCGCCGGTCTCGGCACCAGTGGAACTCTCATGGGCACCGGTCGCTTCCTGAAGGAGCACAAGCCCGACGTCAAGATCGTTGCTGTCGAACCGCCGCTCGGTGAGCGCGTAGAAGGGTTGCGCAATCTCGACGAGGGCTACGTCCCGCCGGTTTTCGACAAGTGGCACGGTTTCGACGTGCTCGATCGCAAGCGCGTGGTCCGCCCGCGTGAGTCGATCGAGTGGACGCGTCGTTTGGTGAGCGAGTGTGGCATCTTCGCCGGCATCTCGTCGGGTGCGGCTCTTGCCGGCGCAGCCAAGGTGGCCAGCGAAATCGAGGAAGGCACCATCGTCTTCATCGTGTGCGACGGTGGCTGGAAGTACCTGTCGACCGGCGCCTACACCCTCGACCTCGACGAGGCCGAGAAGAACGCCGAACAAATCATTTATTTCTAGAGATTTCTTGAACTCTCAGCGTCCGACGACGAGGGTCACCAGCCCGGCCAGCACGATGAACGACGCGATGATGCGTCGACGTCCGGACGACTCCTTCAGGTAGCGCCAGCCGATGAACGTGGCCAGCACCACGCTCGATTCGCGCAACGCGGTCACGTAACCCACCGGCGCCCGCTTCACCGCGATCAGCACCATCCAGTAGGTGATGGCCGAGGCCAGGCCGGTGACGAGATACGTACGCCACGAGGTGCGCACCGACGCCGCCATCTCGCGCCCGCGACCACGCACCAGTCCATGCGTCGTGACGCCGAGTGACGTGGGAATGAAGATGCCCCACGCGTACACCGAACTGCCCGAACCGCGACTACCGCGACTGTCGGCCACGGTGTACGCACCGATCATCAGCGCGACGAACAGGGCCGAACGGGCGTGTGTCCAGTCGACGTGACCGGCGATGAGAGCCAGGCCCACCACCACGATCACGATGCCCAAGCCTGATGCGAACGACAGGTGGTCGCCGAGCAACACCACACCGCCGATTGCGGCCGCGAGAGCACCGCCACCACGCGCGATCGGATAGGTGACCGAGAAGTCGGCGATGTCGTACGTGCGCGCCAACCGTGCGATGTACACGGTGTGAATGAGGCCCGACAGCGCGGCCCAGCCCCACGCGGCCGCGTTCAGCGAACCGTCGAACGTCGACCACAGCGCGAGGGGAAGTCCGACCACGGCGGCCGCGGTCATCTGGCCCCACAGTGCGAGCCACCGATCACCCGACGTCTTGATCGCGTAATTCCAGCCGGCGTGCAGTACGGCCGCGCCCAGCGCGAGCAGGGTTGCTAACAGCACGTGATCACGGAAGCGCGGCGCGTTCCCAGGTGAGGATCTCGTCGGCCCAATTGCCCACCTTCTAGCCGGGGAGACGGTTCTTGATGGGCCACGGATGCCCAGCGGACCAGGAGAAAACCCTATCGGTCCGAGCCGAGGCCGGGCCAACGGGTCCACGGGATTGCCGTAGCGTGACGGGGGTGCAGCGGCCGATCGGACTCTTCGACTCGGGTTTCGGGGGCCTCACCGTGGCCCGCGCCGTGATCGACCTTCTCCCTGGTGAGGACGTCGTCTACATCGGCGACACGGGCCGCTACCCGTTCGGCGACAAGCCCATCGACGACGTGCGCCGCTATGCGCGCGAACTGGCCTGGAGCCTGGTGGTCGATCACAACTGCAAGGCCGTGGTCGTGGCGTGCAACACCGCGGCGGCCGCCTTGCCCATTCACGAGCTCGAAGCCGAATTGGCCGCGGCTGGTCATTCGATCCCGGTGATCGGAGTCATCGAGCCCGGTGCGCACGCTCTCGTACGCGCCACCCGCACCGGATCGATCGGCGTGATCGGAACCATCGGCACCATCAACACCGGCGCGTACGACCGTGCCGTGTCGCGAGCGGCGTACGGCGCCACCGTTCAACTCACGAGTGCGGCCTGTCCGGGTTTCGTCGAGTTCGTCGAGCGCGGCCGCACCACCGGCCCGGAAGTCACGTTGCTCGCCGAGCGTCTGCTCGCACCGATTCGCGACGCCAAGGTCGATGCGCTGTTGCTCGGCTGCACCCACTACCCGTTCTTGGCGCGCACCATTTCCGAAGTGCTCGGCGACGACGTGATGCTCGTGTCGTCAGCCGACGAAACCGCCTTCGCTCTGCGCGAGTTGCTCCTCGAACGCGGATTGCTGCGGTCGGACGAACGAACCGGAAGCACGCGCTTCTTGTCGAGCGGCGACGTGAATTGGTTCGAGACATTGGGTCGCCGTCTGCTCGGCCCCGAACTCGAAGCAGTCGAACTCTGGAACGGACCGACCCGGGAGATCTCATGACCGCACGCCACGACGGACGCCAAGCCAACGAACTGCGCCCCATTTCGTTCGAACGTGATTTCACCGAGATGGCCTCGGGGTCAGTTCTCGTCTCCTTCGGTCGCACGCGCGTGCTGTGCACGGCGAGTATCGACGAAGACGTTCCGCGCTGGATGAAGGGGAGTGGCAAGGGCTGGGTCACCGCCGAGTACTCGATGCTTCCCGGGTCGTCGCCCGAGCGCGTCGACCGCGAAGCCGCCAAGGGCAAGCAGAGCGGCCGCACCGTGGAGATCCAGCGTTTGATCGGGCGCAGTCTGCGCGCCGCGTGCGACATGACCCTGTTGGGCGAACGCCAAGTGGTGGTCGACTGCGACGTGTTGCAGGCCGACGGCGGAACGCGCACCGCCAGCATCTGCGGTGGCTTCCTGGCTCTGCACGACGCACTCGCCCGTCTCGTTCAGAGCCGCCTCATCGCCGAACATCCCCTGCACTCCTTGTGTGCGGCGGTGAGTGTGGGCATCGTGAACGGCGCGCCGGTCATCGATCTTCCCTATGTGGAGGACAGTGGAGCCGAGGTCGACATGAACGTCGTGATGCTGCGCGGCAAGCCCGGCACCAAACACGCCGACGTGAGTCGATTCGTCGAAGTGCAAGGTACCGCCGAGGGCATGGCCTTCACGCGCGGCGAACTCGACACACTGCTCGAACTGGCCGAGAACGGGCTGGCCGAAGTGTTCGAGTTGCAGACCGAGATGATTTCGGTCGCTCCGCCGCGCCGCTCCTGACCGACGAGGAAGGTCGTCCGTGACTCTGCGTCTCGTCTGCGCGTCGGCCAATCCCGACAAGGTGGCCGAGATCGAACGCCTGTTGGCCGGTTCCGTCGAGTTGGTCGCACGACCGGCCGACGTCCCCGACGTGGACGAGAATGCCGACACGCTCATCGGCAACGCTCGTCTCAAAGCGGAGGCGATCTGCGCGGCCACCGGTTGCGCCGCGGTCGCCGACGACACCGGCCTGTTCGTGGACGCCTTGCCCGGAGAACTCGGTGTGCACACCGCTCGCTATGCGAGCGATCGACCCGAGCACGCCACCGATCCGTACGGAGCCAATCGACGCAAGATTCTCGAACGGCTCGGCGCGGTCGGGGCTCACGCCGAATCGGAACGTCGCGCGCACTTCCTCACCGTCGTGATGGTGGTGTGGCCCGACGGTCGCGAACTCGTCGCCGAGGGTCGGTGCGATGGAGTCATTGCGAGCGGCGAGCGTGGGCGGCGCGGTTTCGGTTTCGATCCGCTGTTCGTTCCGACCGATGGTGACGGCCGTACGTTCGCCGAGATGTCCGACGACGAGAAGAACGCGCTGTCGCACCGCGGTCGCGCGTTCGTCAACTTGGTGACGGCGTTGCGCTGATCACCAGCCGCGCAAGTCGACTGGCCAGACCTCGATCACTCGTGCATCGGAGCCGGCGCGAGCGTCGTCGACCACGTGCATCGCGGTGTGCATGGCCACGGTCGGATCGACATGAGCCGGACGTACGAACACGCGATCACCGACATGGGGAACCGGTGCGCCGTCGTCGGGTGAGAACGTGGTGTGTTCGTCGCTGCAGAACCAGACGGATGCGCCGTCGATCGTCGGATTGCCGTGGTCCATGCCGAGCGACTTGAGTCCGATGTCGACGACCGCCCACGACGGCGAACCTTCACTCGATCCGATCGTGCGAGAAATCACCGTTCCGACCACGAACAGCGCTTGTTCGAACGGAAGTGACAACGCTCCGTAGTGCGTGTCCATGAGGGCGTAGCTCCCGGCCTGCACCTCGTTGATCTGTCCGAGGATCGAATGGACGGGGTCGTAGAGATCGAACGTTCCGGTTCCGCCGGCCGACACGATCGACGCATCGTCGCCCACGACTCGACGAACGGCATGGGCACAGTCGACCAACGTGGTCATCGACGCGAGGACCTTGGCCCGTTGGTCGTTTCGGTCCTTCACCGCCATGAGATGGCCTTCGTATCCCATGACTCCGCGCACCACGAGCCCGGCGTCGGCTGCTCGAGCGGCCAGATCGGCGGTGCGATCGGGTGCGATGCCACAGCGCGGGAGACCGACGTTCACATCGACCAGAACATGACGAATGCCGGCGACGCGGGCCGCGTCGAGCGTCTCGACCGAGTCGATCGCCACGGTCACCATGGCGCCGGTGGCGCTCTCGGCGTGCGCCATGGCGGCCAGACGAACCGGGTCGACGGTCTCGTTGGCCAGGAGGAGATCGGTGCCCACACCGGCCTCGGCCATACCCACCACTTCGCGCGGTGTGGCGCAGGTGAACGTGGCGTGGCCTCGGGCCGCCTGATGAGCGGCGAGCGACGTGCTCTTGTGGGCTTTCACGTGCGGTCGCAACGTCGTACCGGGGCGAACCGCGGCCATGGTGGACAGATTGCGTTCGAACGCGCCACTGTCGACCACGAGGGTCGGCGTCGGTAGATCACCGACTCGTCGTGCTGATTGCGTCACGACGTGAGTCTCGCAGAGTGATCGATCTGACTCGTGACGATCTGGGTGTGCGTCGTGAATCCGAGCGCTCGATAGAGGCGGGACGCACCACTGGGATTGTCGGCGTCGACTCCGATGGCCGCGTGGGTCGAGCCGTCGGCTGCGTATTGACGCAAGGCTTCGCCGATGAGGGCCGACGCGAGTCCGCGTCCGCGCCATTCGGGCAGCGTTCCGAGTTTGTCGACCCAGGCCTGCGAGTAACCCAAGAGTTCGTCATCGGCCGGGTACCGCTTCGACAGGAGGAACGCGACGATGCGTCCGCTCGCCGTGTCACGCGCGATCAAAGACAGATCGAGACGACTCCCGAAGCCGGTGGTCATTTCGGTCCACCCCTCGACAGACGTGGGTGTCGAGCCCCAGTGATCGGTGAACGAGGTGTTCTTGACGATTCGGATCTCGTCATCCAACGGGTCGTCGAGGGGCCAGGGTTCGATCGTCACCGGGGAACCTCCGATCGAATCGGCCGTCGGAAGGTCGTCGAGATCGGTGAGCGGTCGCACGAGATCGTCGAACCATCGCACCGGTGTGAAACCGAACGACGCGACGAGTTCGCGCGTGGCCTCGTCATCGACGTGGTGGTCGATTCGTACGTAGCGCGGAATGGAGTTCGAACTGGTGTCGAGTCGCTCGCGGGCGTGCGCGAGCGACCACGTGAGGAGTTGATGGCCGATACCGAGACCGCGTCGATCGGTGTCGACACCGCCTTCCACGTAACACCGCTCCTCGGACACGTCGCTCGGCAGGTGAATGGTCCAGGTGTAGCCGACGATGCGACCCGACTCGTCGACGGCGACGCGCGTGTCACGTCCGCGGTTGGTGAGCGACGAGTCGATCTCCTCGCCGAGTTCGTCGGCTTGCATGTTGATGCGAATTCCGGCCGCTTGATAGCGACGGTTGACGACGGCCACGAGTTCGGGCAGGTCGTCGGCTCGAATCGGGCGTAGGGAGGTGGGCATGGTGCGGGCGGAGGGACTTGAACCCACACCCCTTTCGGGACAGGAACCTAAATCCTGCGCGTCTGCCAGTTTCGCCACGCCCGCGTCCGGGTTGCCCCAGGTCTCGAATGCTACGGTCCGTCCGCATGATCCGAGTGAGCGTCTATTACCCATCTGGTGAAGGTTCGACTTTCGACCACGACTACTACCGAACCACGCACGTGCCGTTGGCCGCCAAGGCCTGGAATCCCACCAGCACGACCGTCGACAAAGGAATCGACGGTCCGTACGTCGCCGCCGTGCACATGACGTTCGATTCGATGGAAGCGTTCCAAGCCGGGGTGAGTTCACCGCTCACCGGCGAGGTGATGGCCGATGTGGCCAACTACACCAACATCACGCCCGTGATGCAGGTGGCCGAAGTCGTCGCCCACTGAGGTTTTCCGTCTCCTCGCCCAAGAGACCCCCGATAGGTCGGTGCGGGTCGGTGTTTCGTTTGACAAACTGTTAAGCGTGACCGTCATCGACACCCATCAGACCATCCAGGACGCCCTCGAGAACCAGTTCGGTCTGGCCGATCGGGTGGTGGACGCACAGGCCCTGGCCAACAGCGTGGCCCGCTTCCGTCAGCAGGGCATCGTGTTGCCCACGTTCGCCCAGTTGGCCGATCCGTCCACGGTCGATCCGGCGCTGGTGGGGGACGCCGATCCGCAGGGTCCCGATGCGCGCAACTTGTGGCGCGTGCATTGGTACAACGATCTCGCGGGCGGTCGGGTCTTGGTTCCCGAGCACGTGGTGCTGCCGTCCGAACTCACCGGCGTTCCGAACCCCATCATCGTGGTGTTCGGTGATCGCTTCCCGATGATCACCGCGCACAAGGTGCTGGCCGCGTATTCGTGTCTGGCCCCGCGCGTCGTCACCGGCCAATTCGATCCCACTCGTCACCGTGCGATCTGGCCGTCCACCGGCAACTACGCGCGTGGCGGAGTGGCCATCAGTCGCATCATGGGCTGCCGCGGCGTCGCCATTCTTCCGGCCGGAATGAGCCAGGAGCGTTTCGACTGGCTCGACCGCTGGTGCGCCAATCCGAAAGAAGACGTCATCCGCACCGTCGGTACCGAGAGCAACGTCAAGGAGATCTACGACGCGTGCAACGAACTCGACAAGAACCCCGACAACTTCATCTTCAACCAGTTCTGCGAGTTCGGCAATCACCTCGGCCACTACGAGGTCACCGGTCGGGCGCTCGGTCACGTTTTCGAGACCGTTCGCGCGCAGATGAAGAAGTCGGGTCGCGACATCAACCTGGCCGCGTTCACGTCGGCCACTGGTTCGGCCGGCACCATCGCGGCGGGCGATCGCCTGAAGCACGACTTCGGAACCCGCATCGTGGCCGTGGAAGCGCTCGAGTGCCCCACCATGCTCGAGAACGGTTTCGGCGAGCACAACATCCAGGGCATCGGCGACAAGCACATTCCGCTCATTCACAACGTGATGAACACCGATGTAGTGTGCGCGATCTCCGACCACGCCACCGACGAACTCGACGTGCTCTTCAACACCAAGGCCGGCCGCGAGTATCTCGCGAGCAGGAAGGGTCTCTCGGCGCAGGTCATCGACGCGCTCGAGCATTTCGGTTTCTCGGCCATCTGCAACACGCTGGCCGCCATCAAGACGTCGAAGCTCCTCGATCTCGGACCGGATGACGCGGTCATCACGGTGGCCACCGACGGTGCGGCGCTCTACCCGAGCTCACGCAAGACGACCATCGCCACTCGGTTCGCCGGCGAGATGACCGCCACCGACGCGGCCGAGGTGTACGGGCGCCACTTGGGCCACATCACCACCGAAGACATGATCGACTGTACGCAGCGTGATCGCAATCGCATCTTCAACCTCGGCTACTACACCTGGGTCGAACAGCAGGGCACTCCGTTCGAATTGTTCGAGGCCCGACGCGATCTCGGCTTCTGGCGAGGGCTGCAGCGTTACGTTCCGGTGTGGGACGAGATGATCCGCGACTTCAACGCGCGCGTCGCCGCTGGCTGAACATGCTGCGCTGCGCGGCCTGTTCGCGCTCGCTGGACGCGGACCAGCCGCTTCCGTGGCGGTGTCCCGGCGAAACGGGCGACCGTCATCACATCTTGCTCATTCACCGCGACGAACCGACGGTCAGTACGGCGACCAGGTCGGCCATCGCGACCGACACGAATCCATTCGTTCGCTTCGCTCCGCGCTTAGCTTGGTGGGACTTCGTGCACGCGCACGGTTGGAACGACGAGCAGTCGATCGATGCGATCCGTCGTCTCGACGACCGGGTCGCCGCCGTGGCCGGAACGGGTTTTCGAATCACGCCGC
Organism: Actinomycetota bacterium; assembly: GCA_016871355.1. Lineage (GTDB taxonomy): Bacteria > Actinomycetota > Acidimicrobiia > Acidimicrobiales > Ilumatobacteraceae > Casp-actino8. Next base: position 41,462 of record VFZC01000019.1, on the reverse strand, counting down.
TCACGGTGTCGCCACCGCTGTCCGAAGCCGTCGGACTCGGCGGGCGCGTGTTCGTGAAGAACGAAACCGGCAACGTGGCCGGTTCGCACAAGGCCCGTCATCTCTTCTCGATCCTCCTGCACCTCGTGGCCGCCGAAGAGTTGGGGCTCACCCCGTGGACTCGACGCGACGATCGTCCGGCGTTGGCGATCTCATCGTGCGGCAACGCGGCCATCGCCGCATCCACTCTCGCTGCGGCGGCGCAGTGGCCCATCGACGTGTTCATTCCCGAATGGGCCGGTGGCGTGGTGGTCGACACCCTCGATGCGCTCGGCGCGCGCGTGAATCGCTGCCCGCGCCGCTCCGACGATCCGCCCGGTGATCCGACCGTGCACCGATTCCGTGAAGCAGTGGCTCACGGTGCGATTCCGTTCAGCGTGCAGGGTCCCGAGAACTCGTTGTGTCTCGACGGCGGTCGCACCATCGGTTGGGAATCAGCCGAGCAATTGCACGAACTCGGTGTGACGTCACTGAGCGCGGTGTACGCGCAGGTGGGTGGTGGAGCCTTCGCGGCATCGTTGTCGCGCGGCCTCTCCGAGGGTGGCGTGCGCGCACCGTTGGTTGCGGTGCAGACCGCGGGCTGCGCACCTTTGGCGCGCGCGTGGGAGATCGCGCACGACTCCACTCAGGCCTGGGCCACCGACTGGACTCGCTTCATGTGGCCATGGGAACACGAACCCACGTCGTTGGCCGACGGCATCCTCGACGACGAGACCTACGACTGGGTCGCCGACTTCGCGCAGCTCGAAGCGAGTGGCGGGCGAGTGGTGGTCGCGCCCGAAGACGATGTGGTGCTCGCGGCGACTCTGGCACCGCAGGCTTCCGGGATCGCGGCCAGCCCCACGGGTACCGCGGGTGTGGCCGGACTCATCACCGAAGCTCGCGGCGGACTCGTTCGTGGTGACGTGATGGTGGTTCTGTCCGGCGTCAGGCGCTGACTTCTTCGAGTATTCCGGTTTCGACGTCGTACACGAATCCGCGAATGAAGTCCTTGTGTTGGATGAACGGATTCAGGCGTAGACGAACCATGCTCTGGCCGACATCGGTGTACGGATCGCGGAACGATTCGACCGACCACCACGGCTTCACGCCGACTTCGGCTTCGATTTCGTGCCTAAAATCGTCTTCGTTCACTTGCTGAAGACCACAATTGGTGTGGTGGATGAGGATGATCTCGCGGGTGTTGAGGAACCGCTGCGACAGAACGAGTGAACGGATGACGTCATCCGTCACAACACCACCAGCGTTGCGGATGATGTGCGCGTCACCGTGGTCGAGGCCGAGGATCTGGAACATGTCCATGCGGCTGTCCATGCAGGCCACCACGGCGAGTTGACGGCGAGGTGTATGGGCCAGGCCGGCATCGGGGAAATCCTCGGCGAAAGCCCGGTTGTTGGCGAGCAATTCATCGGCGTTGGGCCGGAACGATGCGTCGCTGTTCACCTCCTGATTATGGCGGTTGGAGGGCTAGTCTGCGAACCATGACGACACCGATCTTCAACCTTGAGGCCGGCGACGCCGGTCGCGCCGACATCTTCACCCGTCTGCTGAAGAACCGAGTCGTCATGCTCGGAACCGATGTCAACGACGACATCGCCAACCAGATCTGCGCTCAGTTGCTGTACCTCGAGGGCGAAGACGCCGACGCCGACATCTGGCTGTATGTCAACAGTCCGGGAGGCTCGGTGACCGCGGGTATGGCCATCTACGACACCATGCAGTTCGTTTCCTGTGACGTGGCCACGGTGTGCATGGGTCTGGCCGCGAGCATGGGCCAATTCCTTCTCACCGCTGGAGCCGCGGGCAAGCGTTACACGTTGCCCAATGCGCGCATCATGATGCACCAGCCGCTCGCCGGCCTGCGCGGCCAGGCCGCCGACATCGCCATCCAGGTCGAGCAGTTCACCTACACCAAGCGCCGCATGGCCGAACTCACGGCGTTCCATTCGGGTCAGCCGCTCGAGAAGATCCAGGCCGATGCCGAGCGCGATCGTTGGTTCACCGCCGACGAGGCCAAGGCCTACGGACTGGTCGACAAAGTCATCGTGAAGCGCGGCGAGATCGTCTGATCACGGCGCGGGTGCGGCCGGCTGAGTTGTGACCGGCTGAGTCGTGACCGGCACGCTTCCCTCCACGCCCACCACATCGGGCATCGCCACACCACACGTGGTCTCCACCCAGATCGCCACGTCGCGCGCCGACCGCTCGGCTTTGTAGGCCGCGTCGGCCACGTCCTGGCGCGAACGCGGATCGCTCGGGTCGACGTCGGATGCCATCTTCATCAACTCGGTGATGGTGCGCCACTCGTCTTCGATGGCCAGCGGAGTGATGCGGTCGAGCTTCTCGTAGCGGTCGACCAGATCGTCGATGTCGCCGGGTTCGACGAACGGGCCCTCGAGAAACGGAACTTGCTGGGCGATCTCGCCACAGAATCGTTCGGCGCTGCGGTCGGTATCGCTGCAACCGGCCAGACCAGTAGCGGCAACCGCCACGATGCCGAACGCGAGTCCGGGTCTCGGAAGGTGTCGGAACGCTTTCATGGCCGGTCGACAGTCTCGCAGGTGCGACTCGGAAGGTTCGGTCACCGTGACGTCACACCGTTTTCCCACATCACGGCATGTTGTCGAACGTTCTCTCCGCCACCGTCCTCGGTGTTCACGGTCAACCCGTAGCCGTCGAGGTTCACATCGGCCAGGGTCTGCCTGGCCTCACGATTCTCGGTCGACCCGACGAAGTGTGTCGCGAAGCGCGCGATCGCGTGCGCGCGGCTTTCGTGTCGAGTGGTCTCGACTGGCCGGCCCGTCGCATCACCATGAACCTCGCACCATCCGATGTGCGCAAGGTCGGCTCGTCACTCGACTTGGCGATCGCGATCGCGGTGCTAGTCGCCAACGGGAAGGTGCCGTTGGCCTCGGTGGCCAATACGGCATTCGTGGGTGAACTCGGACTCGACGGACGCTTGCGCGCCGTGGTCGGTGCCGCACCCATGATCGCCGCCCGTCGCGACGTCGACGTGGTGGTGCCAACCGACAATTGGGCCGAGGCATCCATCGTGCGGCCGCGGTCGGTGCGAGTCGCGTCATCTCTGCTGGAAGTCGTCGAGTGTTTGAACGGTCTACGCGAGTGGACGTGCCCCGAGGGTGCTCGGTCTCGCGACTCCGTCGCCGTGGTGGTTCCCGACCTGGCCGATGTGCGCGGTCAGGCGACGGCCCGACTCGGTCTCGAGTTGGCGGCGAGCGGCGGGCATCATCTCTTGCTCATCGGGCCGCCGGGTTCGGGAAAGACGATGCTCGCGCAACGATTGCCCGGCCTGCTGCCGCGCCTCGATGACGACACCGCGTTGGCCGCGACGATGATTCGTTCGGCGGCCGGCGAATCGCTCCCACCGGGTGGTCTCGTCACCGTGCCACCCATTCGCATGCCGCATCACTCGCTCAGTCACATCGCGATGGTCGGTGGCGGTTCGGGTGTGTTGCGGCCGGGCGAGATCAGCCTGGCCCACGGAGGTGTTCTGTTCCTCGACGAACTCGGCGAGTTCGCACCGTCGACGCTCGACGCTCTGCGACAACCGCTCGAAGAAGGTGTGGTCCGATTGTCGCGAGCCAATGCCACCGCCACGTTGCCGGCCCGCTTCACTCTCGTCGGCGCCACCAATCCGTGTCCGTGCGGTGGTGGTCCGCCGGGTTCGTGTTCGTGCGACGACAGTGCCTTGGCGCGTTATCGCCGACGATTCTCGGGTCCGTTGCTCGATCGCTTCGATCTTCGTGTGGTGGTGCAGTCACCGGAGGCCGACGAACTGCTCGGCCAGTTCGCGGGGGAGTCGACCGCCGAGGTCTCGGTGCGTGTGCAGGCCGCGCGCGAGCGCGCGATCGAACGACAGGGCCGGCTCAACGCGACTCTCGACGCGTCATCGATCGACGAACACGCGACGTTGTCCGAAGTCGCACGTCGACTGTTGCGCGACAACGTCGAACGCGGGCGACTCTCGGGTCGCGGTCTGTTGCGTGTGCGCCGGGTGGCCCGGTCGTTGGCCGATCTCGCCGCGCACGACGGCGAGTTGACCGATCATCACATCGCGGCCGCGTTGGCATTGCGTTCGCACATCGGGGTTCGGCCGCGACCGTGAACCATCACTCGAGCGATCACATCGCGGTCACGCGTCTGCTCGGTTTGCCAGCGCTCGGCCCGCGACGAGTGCGATCCCTGCTACGCGGTCGACGACCAGTCGATGTCGAACACGACCTGCGTCGGGGTCGACGTGTCTCGAACGATTCATCCGAGTTGCACGAGGCCTGGACGAAGGCTCTCGGCACCGCTCCGTCCGATGGCGAGATCGAGTCACGTCTGGCCACCATGCACGTGACGGTGATGGGCGACCCCGACTATCCCGAGTCGCTGGCCCTCGACCCAGCCGCGCCCGCCGCCTTGTTCTGGCGGGGCGACATCACCGTGATCGATCGGTGTCGCCGCGTGGCTCTGGTCGGAACTCGCCGGGCCACCGAGTACGGGCGCGGGGCCGCCCACGACTTCGGTCGCGCGCTGGCTTCTCACGGTGTGGCGGTGGTGTCGGGTCTGGCGCTCGGTATCGACGCGGCGGCTCATCGCGGTGCGCTCGCCTCGAATTCGACCCAGTCGACACTGGTCACGGCCCCACCCATCGGAGTGGTCGCATCCGGACTCGATGTCGTGTATCCGCGCATCAACTCTCGTTTGTGGTCGGACGTGGCCGAGTGCGGTGTGTTGGTGTCGGAGTCGCCGCCGGGGACCGAACCCGATCGATTTCGCTTTCCGCTTCGTAATCGGATCATCGCTGCGTTGGCCGAGGTGCTCGTCGTGGTCGAGTCGCGCGCCACGGGAGGCTCGATGCTCACCGTCAACGAAGCGTTGCAACGAGACGTTCCGGTGATGTCGGTTCCGGGTGCCACTCGATCCTTGGCGAGTGAGGGGACCAACTTGTTGTTGCGCGACGGCGCACTGGTTGCGGCGTCACCCGACGATGTGCTGACCGTGCTCGGCCTCACGCCAACTCGTCACGACGTCGTGCGCGATCTGCGGCCGGTGCCGATGGGTGTCGATCGCGAGGTTCTCACGGTGATGACCGCCGATCCGATGGCACTCGACGACGTGGTGCGGGCCAGTGCGCCCCACTCCCTCGGAGCGGTGGCGTTGGCTCTCGGCCGGCTCGAAGCCAACGGTTGGGTCGTGTGCACCGATGGCTGGTTCGAACTGGCCAACCCGTCGTCGAACCACTCGGTACCCTGACCACGTGGCAAAAGCGGCGCGAACGACCAAGTCGGTGACGCACCGCGACGCCTGGCAACTCGACGACTTCGTCATGTCGCTCACGCGTGCCTCGGCCAACACGGTGATCGCGTATCGCACCGACCTGCGCGACTTCGTCGAATGGTGTGGCGACACGGTGGCGGGCAATACGGCAGCTGGCATCGATAGCCCGGCCGGTGTCGATCGCATCGTGTTGCGTCGGTATCTCGCTCATCTCAGGGCCGAAGGGTTCGCCAAAAGGTCGATCGCGCGCAAAGCCTCGGCATTGCGCCGCTACTTCGCCTGGGCTCGTCGGCACGGTGTGGTGACCGCCGATCCGTCACTCGGATTGCGCGCGCCATCGGGTGAAGGTCGGTTACCGCGCGTACTCGACGGTCGCGAACTACGCGACCTGCTCGAGCCCGAGGCGCTTCCCGACGACACACCGCACTGGCGGCGCCTGCGCGACGATGCGGTGCTCGAATTGCTGTACGGCAGCGGATTGCGCGTGAGTGAAGTGTGCGGACTCGATCTCGACGGTTGCGATCAGCGTCGTTCGGTCGTCATGGTGTGGGGCAAAGGCGGCAAGGAGCGTCGGGTGCCCATGTCGCAGGCCGCCGCCGACGCCGTGAAGGCGTGGATTCGCGTTCGCAAAGAGGTCGTGGGCGACCGATCGGGTGCCGCCTTGTTCCTCAACTCCCGCGGCACTCGCCTCGGGCCGCGCGACGTTCGCCGGGTGATCGACGAGCGGAGTTCGTCGCCCACGCACCCGCACGCGTTGCGCCACACCTTCGCCACTCATCTGCTCGACGGCGGCGCCGATTTACGCATCGTTCAGGAATTGCTGGGTCACAGCGACGTCTCCACCACGCAGCGATACACGCACGTGAGCAAGGAGCGTCTACGGTCGGTGTACACATCGACCCACCCACGCGCCTGAGATGACCCCACCCGACCCCGAGACACCATCGCGAGACACTCCAGCGATACACCGGGCCTGGCAACGTTGGGTCGACGAGAAGGATCCGGCGTCGCGTGACGTTCTGATCGTTCACTACTCACCGCTCGTCAAGTTCGTGGCCGGTCGTGTGGCGGCTGGTCTTCCGGCTGGCGTCGACACCGGCGAATTGATCGGCACCGGCATCTTCGGACTCATGGACGCGGTCGATCGTTTCGATCCGTCGCGCGGTTTCAAGTTCGAGACCTTCGCGGTTCCACGCATCAAAGGCGCGATCCTCGACGGTCTGCGCGCCATCGATTGGGTGCCGCGCACGGTGCGTCAGCGCTCTCGCCAGATCGAACAGGCGGTGTCCGAACTCAACAACGAGTTGAAGCGCGCGCCATCCGACGAAGAGATCGCGGCGCGTCTGGACATCAGCGAAGACGAACTGCACGACTGGTTGAGCGCCGTGGCAGTGGCCAACGTGGGTCCGCTCGATCATGTGGTGACCGACGGCGAGCCCCGTCAGTTGCCTCCCTCCAACGATGCCGGACCCGATCACGTGCTCGAAGACCGTGAGATGCGCTCGGTGATGCGCGCCGAGATTCGCCAACTGCCCGATCGCGAGCGAACCGTCGTGGCGCTGTATTACGACGAAGGCATGACCCTGGCCGAAATCGGATCGGTGCTCGGCGTGACCGAGAGTCGCGTGTCGCAGATCCACTCGAAGGCCGTGATCATGCTGCGTTCACGGCTCACCGCCGCCGGAATCCCCTGACCCCGCGCACACTCGGCCGTGCTCGTCACGGTTCTCGTCGCTTCGCTGTGCCTGGTTCCGCCGGTCGTCGCTCCGGTGGTCGAACCCTTCGTGGCGCCGGCCTGTTCGTATTGCCCGGGGCATCGCACGATCGACTTCGCCAGCACGACGACACACGGCACGACTGGAAAGAACACGATCGTCGCGCCCATCGCGGGTCGGGTCACCTTCGCGGGTGAGGTCGCCGGGCGCCGGTTCGTGTCGGTCCGGTCGGGCGATCACACCGTGACGGTCGGGGGCCTGGGCTCGGTGGTGGTGACAGCCGGAGACACCGTGGCGGCGGGGGAGGTGGTCGGGCGGGGGACCCTGACGGGTGGGGTGACCCTCAGTGTGCGTCGCGACGCCGGCCAGCCGACCGAGGAATACCTCGACCCGGCCCCGTTCTTGGCCCGTCGGATCGGTCGGGCCCGGCTGATCCCGACCGATGGCACGCGGCCCCGGCCGGCCCGGACCCGGCTGGTCTGCCCGACGGGCCGGTAGTCTCGCCAACGGCCCGGAAACGGGTCACTCATCACTGCACGTCGCTCATCCTGCGGTCGTTCCCTCGGGGGCGCGAGATGGCGTGCCGGAAACCGCAGACCAGGAGGACAGAAATCATGGCCATCGTCACGATGCGTCAAATGTTGGAGGCCGGCGTTCACTTCGGCCATCAGACCCGTCGCTGGAACCCCAAGATGAAGCGTTTCATCTTCGGCGAGCGCCACGACATCTACATCATCGATCTCGAGCAGACGCTCACCCGGATCGAGGACGCCTACGCCTTCGTGCGTGACCTCGTCGCCAAGGGCGGAACGATCCTGTTCATCGGCACCAAGAAGCAGGCTCAGGATCCCGTGGCCCAGTTCGCCGACAAGTGCGGAATGCCGTACATCAATGAGCGTTGGTTGGGCGGCATGCTCACCAACTTCGAAACCATTCACAAGCGCGTGCAGAAGATGCTCGAACTCGAGCGCATGAAGGCGTCGGGTGAATTCGATGCCATGCCGAAGAAGGAAGCCCTTCTGAAGGACCGCGAACTCACCAAGTTGCAGAAGAACCTCTCGGGTATCCGCCACATGACCCGTCGCCCCGACGCGGTGTTCGTGCTCGACACCAAGAAGGAGCACATCGGCGTGACCGAAGCCAACAAGCTCGGCACTCCGGTCGTGGCCGTCGTCGACACCAACGTTGACCCCGATCTCGTGCAGTTCCCGATCCCGGGCAACGACGACGCCATTCGCGCCAACGAGTTGATGTGCAAGGTCATCGCCGAAGCCGTTCTCGAAGGCCGTTTCATCGCCGGCAAGGGCGGCGGAACCAGCGCCGAGCGTTCACCCGAAGAGCAGGCCACCTACGCGGCGGCTCAGGCCGATGCGCGCGCCCAGGCCACGGCGGCTCAGGCCGAGCGCGAGGCCCGTTTGGCCGCCAGCAAGGCCACCACCGAAGGCGCGGAGGGCTGATCAGTGTCGTTCACTGCCAAAGACGTTCAGAGCCTGCGCCAGTCGACCGGTGCCGGCATGATGGATTGCAAGAAGGCCCTCGAGTCCACCGGTGGCGACATGGAAGCCGCCAAGCAGTGGTTGCGTGAGAAGGGTCTGGCGGCGTCGGCCAAGCGTGACGATCGCGAGAACACCCAGGGTGTGGTCGCTCTCGTCATCAAGGGCAACGTGGGCGCCATCGTGAAGCTCAAGTGCGAGACCGACTTCGTGGCCGCGAGCGATCAGTTCAAGGGTGAGGCCGAGGCTCTCGCCGATTTGGTGGCCGCCAAGGGCGAGGCAGCGGTGGCCGAGCGCGCCAACATCCTCGAAGACCTCAAGATCACTCTCAAGGAGAAGATCGAACTGGGCGAAGTCGTGCGCGTCGAAGCGGCCGCGGGCAACGTTCTCGATTCGTATCAGCACATCCAGGGTGGTCGTGGTGTGAACGCCGTGCTCGTGGAAGTGAGCGGTGGCAACACCGATCTCGCGCACGACATCGCGGTGCACGTCGCCTTCGCGCGTCCGAAGCACTTGAAGCGCGACGAGGTGCCGGCCGATGTGGTGGAGAAGGAGCGCGCGACGCTCGAGACCATCACGCGCAACGAAGGCAAGCCCGAGCCGGCCATCGCCAAGATCGTCGAAGGTCGTATCGCCGGGTTCTACAAGGACATCTGCTTGCTCGAGCAGCCGTACGCCAAGGACGACAAGCAGTCGGTGCAGCAGATCCTCGGATCGGCGTCGATCGTCCGTTTCGCTCAGGTCGAGATCGGCTGACCTCGACGTGAGCAACGCCGCCAGCGAGAATCGTCCCCGCTGGAAGCGGGTCATTCTGAAGTTGTCGGGTGAGGCGTTGGCCGAGCCCACTGGTTTCGGCCTCGACACCGGCGTACTGCAACAAGTCGCTCTCGAGATCAAGGAAGCGCGCGAGGCCCTGGGTGTCGACGTGGCCATCGTGGTCGGCGGCGGCAACTTCTGGCGCGGACTCAAGGGCACGGGTCAGGGCATGGATCAGGCCCAGGCCGACTTCATGGGCATGATCGCCACCGTCATGAACGGTCTCGCGTTGCAGGACGCACTCGAGCGCGTGGGTCAACACAGTCGTGTGATGACGGCGGTCGAGATGCCCAAAGTGGCCGAGCCGTACATTCGTCGTCGCGCCGAACGGCATCTCGAAAAGGGTCGCGTCGTGATCTTCGCCGGCGGCACGGGCAACCCGTTCTTCACCACCGACACGGCCGCCGCTCTGCGGGCCGCCGAGATCGATGCGCAAGCCATCTTGAAGGGCACGCACTCCGGAGTCGATGGCGTGTACACCGCCGACCCCAAACTCGACCCCACGGCCACCCGCTACGACCGGGTCTCGCACAAAGAGGTCATCGAGAAGGAATTGCGGGTCATGGACGCCACCGCCATCGCGTTCTGCCGGGACAATCGCATTCCGATCGTGGTCTTCGACGTGAGTACGCCGGGCAACATCAGATCCGTTCTGGAAGGTCGACCCGTAGGTACGCTGGTCGGGTGACCGACGAGATCCTCCTCGAGGCCATCGAGAAGATGGACAGGGCCGTCGAACACGCGCGGTCCCAGTTCACGACGGTGCGCACCGGTCGGGCCACGCCCGCCCTGGTCGAAAAGCTGATGGTCGATTACTACGGCTCCGATGTGCCGTTGCAGCAGTTGGCCGGGTTCCAGGTGCCCGAGGCCCGCATGCTGGTGGTCAAGCCCCACGATCGCGGGGCGCTGGCGGCGGTCGAGCGCGCCATTCGCGACTCCGACCTCGGCATCTCGCCCTCCAACGACGGCACCGTCATCCGCTTGAGCTTTCCGCCACTCACCGAAGAGCGTCGTCGGGATTACGTGAAGCTCGTCAAGAACATGGCCGAGGACGGCCGCATCGCCGTGCGCAACGTGCGCCGTGACGCGCGCAAAGATCTCGAAGGTGCCGAGAAGAACGGAGACATCTCGGCCGACGAACTCGAGCGCGCCGAGAAGGAACTCGAGAAGATCACCCACGATCACGTCGAGCACATCGACCAGGCCGTGAAGAAGAAAGAGCAAGAACTGCTCGAAGTCTGAGAGCGAGAGGATCATGAGCGACGACATGTGGCGCCGGACAGGCGACAACGATCGGGACGACGGTCACGACGACGGCGACGATTTCGGCGAACTTCGCTTCTCCGACGACGATCCGTCGCAGCCGGCGTTGCGCTTCGGCGAGAGCGACACCGGTCCGCTTCCGCATTGGACGCAACCGCCCACCGGCGAAGTGCCGCGTCTGTTCGGAGAAGAGCGCACCGCCTCGGCGCCGCGCCCGCGTCCCGATGTTCCTGGTTCGTCGAGTTCGTCGGGTGACGACGACGTCGACGTGTGGGGCTCGTACTCGGGTTCGGCACCGCGTCCGATTCCCGATCGTCCGGCACCGTCGAGCAGCGACACCAGTGGCAGTCGTCCGCGCGTTCGTCTCGGTGAGCCGAGTGGCGGAGTTCGTCGCGATCCGAGCGGTGGCGTCCGTCGTGAGCCGTCGGGTCCGCTGCGTCGTGCCGAAGACCCCACTGCGCCGGCACCGGTCGCGCGCCGTACCGCCGACACGTCCGAGACTCGTCGCACGGTTCGCGTGGCCGACGAGTCCGCCAGCCGTCCTCGCCCGCGTCCCACCTCCGAACGCGGTCCGCGTGCGGGTGCTCCGCGCGCATCGTCGCGTCCGAAGTCGTCTCGACCGTCCACGACTGGTGCCGGTGGTCGCGACCTGCCCACCGCCGTGGCGGTCGGTTTGTTGATCGCCGCCGCGTTCATCGGTGCGTTGCTCTGGAAGCCGATCGCCGTGTTGGCGATCGTCGTGTTGGTGTGCGGTCTGGCTGCGGTCGAGTTCTTCGACAAGGTGACCGAACGCGGTTATCACCCGGCGACGATCGTCGGCATCGCCGCCGCCGTGTGCACACCGCTCGCTGCCTACTGGGTCGGTGAAGGTGCGCTTCCGCTGGTTCTCGTGCTCGCGCTCATGGCGTCCGGTGTCACGTTCGTGGGTGCCGACGGACTTTCGTCCAGCCCGATGCCGAACATGGCCATCACCTCGCTCGGCATCGTCTGGATCGGGCTCATGGGTTCGTACGCCGCGTTGCTGGCGGGTGTCTCCAACGTGCGCGGTCTCGACAACGTCGGTACCGACACGCTGTTCATCCTCGCCTGCGGTGTGGTCGCCAACGACGTGGGTGCGCTGTTCGTCGGGTCGGCCGCTGGTCGGACGCCCCTGCGGCAGTGGATCAGCCCCAACAAGACGCTCGAGGGCTTCTTGGGTGGCGGACTCGCCACCATCGTCGTGGTCTGGATCGTCAGTCTGCAGAGCGACACCTGGAACGACGTGGGAGAGGCGTTGCTACTCGCGATCATGATCGCGTTGCTCGCGCCGCTCGGCGATCTGGTCGAGAGCATGTTCAAGCGGAACCTCGACATCAAGGACTTCGGTACGGTCGTGCGCGGTCACGGGGGAGTCCTCGATCGCTTCGACGGGTTCTTGTTCGTTCTGCCGGCCGCGTACTACCTGCTCCAGGTCCTCGAGCCCTTCGCCTCCTGACCGTGCCGTTGTCACGGCGGGCGACGGGGTATCCGTCGACCCGCGGTGCGAGAATGATCGGGTCGTGAGCACCACCAAGGTCGCCATCGCCGGATCGTCCGGCTCGATCGGAACGCAGACCCTCGATGTCGTGCGGGCCGAACCCGAACGTTTCGAAGTCGTCGGACTGGGTGTTTCTTCGTCGATCGACGTTCTCATCGAGCAGGCGCGTGAGTTCCGCCCCAAGGTCGTGGCGGTTGCCGACGCGAAGAAGCGAGCCGACGTGGCGGCGGCACTTCCTTTCGCCACCGTGGTCGAGGATCTGTCGCACTTGGTCGACGACGCCGACGTGGTCGTCAACGCCGTGGTCGGTTTCGCCGGGCTTCCGGTCACGTTGCGCACGCTGTCGGCGGGGCGTCGACTCGCGCTGGCCAACAAGGAATCGCTCATCGCCGCCGGTCCGGTGGTGCAGCCGTTGCGTTCGACGCCAGGCGCCGAACTCGTTCCGGTCGACAGCGAGCACTGCGCAGTGCATCAGTGTTTGCGTTCCACCGTCAGGCCCGGGGTCGAAGTGTCACGCATCGTGCTCACCGCCAGTGGCGGCCCGTTCCGTGGGCGCACCGCGGCCGAGCTCGCCGATGTGACGGTCGAGCAGGCGCTCGCACATCCGACGTGGAGCATGGGACCGAAGATCACGATCGACTCGTCGACGCTCATGAACAAAGGGCTCGAAGTGATCGAGGCCCACGAGTTGTTCGGGGTCTCGTACGACCAGATCGAGGTGGTGGTGCATCCGCAGTCGGTGGTGCACTCGATGGTCGAGTTCACCGACGGTTGCACGATGGCGCAGTTGAGCCTCCCCGACATGCGCCTTCCCATCGGCTACGCGTTGGCCTACCCCGAGCGCATCGGCACTCCGTACGGCCGCATCGACTGGGCGCAGTTGTCGCGTCTCGATTTCGCGCCGCCCGACACCGCCACGTTCCGTTGCCTCGCCTTGGCGTACGTGGCCGGTCGATCGGGTGGAACCGCACCAGCGTTCTTGTCGGCCGCCAACGAAGTGGCCGTCGAGGCGTTCTTGGCCGGTCGACTCCGGTGGCCCGACATCGCCGCCGTCATCGAGCGGTCGCTCGATGCGCACGAGCAACATCGTGGGACCATCACGAGTGACGACGTGATCGCGGCCGATGCGGCCGGACGGCGGGCGGCGCGGCACATCCTGGAGACGCGATGACTCTGTATCGCCAATTCCGCGACGAGATGATGGCCGGCGGCGCCACCGAAGAAAAGCCCGATCAGCCCGGTGGTGGCACGCGTACGGCGTGGGTGTCGGGCGTCGTGATCTTGGGTCTGCTCGTGTGGCTGGGTTTCAGTAATCCGTGGAGTTTGTTGCTCGTCGCGGGTCTTCTGGTGTCGATCTTCTTGCACGAAGTCGGACACTTCGTGACCGCGGGTTGGGCGGGCATGAAGCGAACGCAGTTCTTCATGGGTTTCGGGCCGCGTCTCTGGAGTTTCAAGCGCGACGGCGTCGAGTACGGCGTGCGGGCCTTGCCCCTCGGCGCATTCGTGCGCATCGTCGGCATGAACAATCTCGACCCCGTCGAACCCGGTGACGAGTCGCTCGCCTACACGTCGAAGCCGTACCGCTGGCGCATGCTCGTCATCACCGCCGGCTCCATCATGCACTTCATCATCGCGATCGTGCTGTTGGTGTTCGTGTACACCGTCGGCGGTCGATTCCAGGCCACGGGTGAAACCGTCGTGACCGGTGTGGCGGCGTCGTCCCCCGCGGCGGCGGCCGGCCTGCGTGACGGCGACGTGATCAAGAGTGTCGACGACGTCGTGGTGATCGAGCCGGCCGATCTGCGCAATTACGTTCGATCGCAGTCGGCCGGTGACACCGTGACCGTGGTGTGGACCTCCGATGGCGTGGAGAAGTCGGCCGACATCACGTTGGCCGCGGTCGACTCGGGTAGTGCCCCGGGCTCCGACGACTCGGTGCAGCCAGGCTTCCTCGGTGTGGGTACCGACAACTTCGCGCGCGAGCAACTCTCCGTTCCGTCGGCGCTCGGTTACGTGGGCGGCGACCTGGCCGACAGTGTGTGGGCCACGTTCGAGGGCATCGGGACGGTGGCCAACCCGTTCAACCAGTGGGAGCAACTCACCAACGAGGACGCCGACCCCACCAAGCGTCCCACCACCGTGGTGGGCATCACGATGGTCGCCGGCGACATCGGTGAGAGTTTCGGCTTCTACGCCGTGATGGAAGTTCTCGCCTCGGTGAACGTGTTTGTCGGCATCTTCAATCTGCTGCCGTTGTTGCCGTTCGACGGTGGCCACGCCGCCATCGCCACGTACGAGCGGGTGCGCTCTCGTCGAGGTCGCGCCTACCGCGCCGACGTCGAGAAGATGTGGCCGCTCACGGTGGCGGCCGTGACCTTGCTCTTGTTCCTCACGTTCACCGGCCTCTATCTCGACATCACGCGACCCTTCTGAGACACTGATCCGAACCACTGAGACGACCCGACCATGAACGCTCCCCGATATACCCGCCGCCCCACCCGCCAGATCGTGGTGGGCAAGGTTCCCGTTGGTGGTGGCGCGCCCATCACGGTGCAGTCGATGACCATCACCAAGACGGCCGACGTCGAAGGCACGTTGCAGCAGATCTACGCGCTGGCCGCGGCCGGGTGCGACATCGTTCGCTGCACGTGCAACGAGATCGAAGCGGCTGAAGGTTTGGCCCAGATCGTTCCGCGTTCGCCCATTCCGATCGTCGCCGACATCCATCATCAATACAAGATGGCCTTGGCTGCGATGGAGGCTGGTGTGCACGGCCTACGTCTGAATCCGGGCAACATTCGCCGGCCCGAGCACATCAAGGCGGTGGCCTCCGAAGCACGCGACCGGAAGATCCCGATTCGTATCGGCGTGAACGGTGGTTCCCTCGACCCCGAGCTCTACGACAAGTACGGCGGCAAGGTGACGCCCGAGGCGATGGTCGAGTCGGCTCTGCGTGAAATCGCGTACTTCCAGGAAGTCGACTTCGATCTCATCAAGATCTCGGTGAAGGCCTCCAACGTTCCGTTGATGGTGGAGGCCTATCGGCAGTTGAGCGAGGTGACCGACCACCCGTTGCACGTGGGTGTGACCGAGGCCGGGCCGCCGCCAGCCGGTCTGGTGAAGGCCACCGCCGGTATCGCCACACTTCTGCTCGAAGGAATCGGCGACACCATTCGTTACAGCCTCACCGCCGACCCGGTGGAGGAAGCGCGTGCGGGTCGTCAGTTGCTCGAGGCCCTCGGCTTGCGCGAGCGCAAGAACGTCGACCTCATCGCGTGCCCGAGTTGTGGGCGGGCCGAGATCGACGTGATCGACGTGGCCAAACGGGCGATGGATGCGTTCGGCGATCGCAAGATTCCGCTGCAGGTGGCGGTGATGGGTTGTGTGGTGAACGGTCCGGGTGAGGCGCGTGAAGCCGATCTCGGGATCGCGGCCGGCAACAAGCGCGGGCACTTGTTCGTGAAGGGCCGCAACGTGGCGGTGGTTCCCGAATCGGAGATGGTGGAAGCGCTGGTCGAGTGGGCCGAGTTCATTCACGAGCACGGAACCGACGCGGCGATGGCTCGGGCCGATGTGGAGAAGGCCGAGCGCGAGGCGGCCAAGGATCGGTCGGCGTTGTTGGATGCCAAGGGCGACGACGCGAACAACGCGACCGAGAAGATCGTGGAGATTCGCCGTCGGTCATCGTGACTCGGATCGACGTGAATCAGTCGAACGAGTTCCAACTGAAGAACGTCGTCGGAATGTCGGAGGCCGAAATCACCGCGAGGATCTCGTCGATGGACATCGACTTAGGGCGGTGTGTGCGTCAGGGTTCGGTGGTGCGAAAGAGGGTGGCTTGGCCGGTCAGGGTCAACTCCTCACCCTTTTGCAAGAAGCACACCTCACCACGCTGCAACCGATCGGTCGCCCCGACGCCGCACATCGTCAACTCGCGCGCCCGGGCTCGGATGGTCTCGGTCCCGTCGATCTGATGCACGAAGAATTCGAACGGTGCTCCGGGTGTGGGATACCGCCACAGCCGTCCGGCCGATGTGCGCGCCACCGGTTCGGCCTGCACCACCGGGTCGGCCAGCGGCTTCGGATCGACCGTCGCCAACAACTCGTTGACGTCCACGTGCTTGTTGGTGAGCCCGCACCGCACCACGTTGTCGGACGAACCCATCACCTCGACACCCATGCCCGACAGGTACGCGTGCAAGTTGCCGGGTCCGAGATACAGCGCCTCGCCAGGCTTCAGAACCACGTGGTTGAGCAACAACGTCGCCGCCACCGCCGGGTCGTCGGGATGCGCTCGAGCCAACTTCACCACCCACCGCGCACTCGCGGAGTCGTGCTGTTCGCAGGCCGCGATCACGTCGTGCAGAACGGGCTGGAACTCTTCACCGCCCGTGAAGATGAACTGAATCGTGTGGGCCAGATCGTGATCGGCCAACAGCGTGGCGATGGTGGACGCGCCACCTCCGATGTCGTGCAGGAAGTCGACGGTCTCGGTCGGATCGCGGAATCCGCACAACGCCTCGAACTTGCCGAGCGCGCAGATCAACTCGGGTTTGGCGAACGGATCGCGATAGATGCGCCGCGAATTGCTGACGGGAACGGCCAAACGATTTTCGCGCGCGTAGCCGGCCTGGGCTTGTGCCAACGATGGATGGGCCTGCAGCGACAACGGCTCGGCCGCGGCCAAGAACTTCACCAGGAACGGCAGCTCGCCGGCCACCGACACCAGCGGTGACGACAAGCCGTTCGTTTCGTCGACAGCCGAATGCGTCCGTTCGATCACCGACTCGTCGATCTCGAGGATGCGCGACGGTCCGCCCAAGTGCGTACCGAACCACAACTCGGCCCACGGTCGACCATCGGGTTCGATGCCGAGCAGCTTCGGGATGGCTGACGCATGTCCCCACAAGTAGTGCTGGACGACGCCGCGAACGAGCCGCACGTCAGCCTCGACAAGTAGCGACGAGAACGTCGACGACGTCACCGACCGGCACGTCTCGGCGATCACCGCTCTTGCGGTCGCGCGCTTCGACGACTCCGTCGGCGAGCCCCTTGCCCACCACGAGGATGGTGGGCACACCGAGCAATTCGGCATCC
This sequence comes from Actinomycetota bacterium, assembly GCA_016871355.1. Classification (GTDB taxonomy): domain Bacteria; phylum Actinomycetota; class Acidimicrobiia; order Acidimicrobiales; family Ilumatobacteraceae; genus Casp-actino8. Next base: position 24,237 of record VFZC01000019.1, on the reverse strand, counting down.
TTGAACTTCACGCCGGGCGACACGTTGGAGCGATCGTCGATGAGCACGCGCACCGCGCGACCTTCGAGTGCGGCGGCGATCTCCTCGGCCTTGGCCGCGATGTCGTCACCACCCTTGCCGGCAATCACGAGATGCACATCGGCCGGTGCGACTTCACGCGGCCAGCAGAGTCCGATGTCGTCGTACGACGCCTCGGCGATGGCGGCGACCGCACGCGACACGCCGATTCCGTACGAACCCATCGTGACGACGACTTGTTTGCCGTTCTGATCGAGCACGGTGAGATCGAGGGCCTCGGCGTACTTGCGGCCCAGCTGGAAGATATGGCCGATTTCGATACCACGAGCCATTTCGAGAGTTCCGGGGCACTGCGGGCAACCATCACCAGCGCGCACCTCGGCGGCCTCGATGGTTCCGTCGGCGGTGAAGTCGCGACCCATCACCAAGTTCACGACGTGTCGTCCGGGCTCGTTGGCACCGGTGACCCAACGCGTGCCATCGACGACGCGCGGATCGACGAGGTAGCGAATGCCGTGCGCGGCGCCGAGCGCACCGGGTCCGATGTAGCCCTTCTTGAGTTGCGGGTACTTCGTGAAGTCGTCGTCGGTGAACGCCTCGGGTTCGGCCGGGCCGACCTGCGCTTCGACTCGCTTCATGTCGACGTCGCGATCGCCGGGTACGCCGATCGCCAAGGGTTCGCGCGTGCCATCGGGATGGCGCAACATCACGATCACGTTCTTGAGCGTGTCGGCTGCCGTCCAGGTGCGATCGCCGCGCGCGAGTTCGGGTCGGGCGTTCAGCACGTCGACGAGCGTGGCGATGGTGGGAGTGTCGGGAGTGTCGTGCACCTGCGCAGCCGGGACGCTCGAGGCGTCGACTGCCGCGGGCACCGGAACGTTGACGGCTTCGGTGTTGGCCGCGTAGCCACACGATCTGCACCGCACGAAGGTGTCTTCGCCCACCTCGAGCGGAGCGAGGAACTCTTCACTCTTCGATCCGCCCATCGCACCCGACATGGCCGAGACGATCACGTACGGCAAGCCGAGTCGATCGAACGTGCGGATGTAGGCGGCCCGATGCGCCTCGTACGACGCAGACAGCCCGGCGTCGTCGATGTCGAAGGAGTACGAGTCCTTCATCACGAACTCGCGACCGCGCAGCAGCCCCGCGCGTGGGCGCGCCTCGTCGCGGTACTTCGTCTGGATCTGGTAGATCGACAGCGGGAGGTCCTTGTACGACGAGTAGAGGTCTTTCACCAACAAGGTGAACATCTCCTCGTGCGTCGGGCCCAGCAAGTAGTCGACCCCGCGCCGGTCCGTGAGTCGGAACACGTTGTCGCCGTACTCGGTCCAGCGGTTGGTGGCCTCGTACGGCTCCTTGGGTAGCAGGGCGGGGAAGTGGACTTCCTGGAACCCGGCCCGATTCATCTCGTCGCGCACGATGTTCTCGACGTTGCGGTACACCGTCCAGCCGAGGGGCAACCAGGTGAATCCGCCCGGTGCGGCGCGGCGGATGTACCCGGCCCGGACGAGCAACTGGTGGCTCGGCACCTCGGCGTCGGAAGGGTTCTCACGCAGGGTGCGGACGAAGAGAGTCGACATCCGCAGCACGTGTGAGAGGTTACTTCTGGCCCGGTACACTGCAGGGGTCTTGATTGCCCGGACTCCCGGGATTGTCGAAGGCGTGGGAGAAATCCCACGTCTTTTTCAGTCTTAGGGGCCCGTGTCGATCATGGCCACAATCGAGCGGACAACAGGAGGTGACATGAGCGAAGAGAGCGCCCTCGAACGTCGTCTCCACTCACTCGTGGCACCGATCGTGACCGATCTCGGTCTCGAGTTGTACGACCTCGATTACGCCGGCGGCGTCCTGAAGGTCACGATCGACACCCTCCCCGGATCGCCCGGAGGCGTCGATGTCGACACGCTCGCCCAGTGCACGCGTCTCGTGTCGCGCGAACTCGACCACACCGATCCGATCCCGGGTCACTACACGCTCGAGGTGTCGAGCCCCGGTCTCGAGCGCACCTTGCGCACACCGCGTCACTTCCAGCGCGAGATCGGCAAGACCGTGTCGATCCGCCTCCGCGACGTCGGCAACACCGACCGCCGCATCAACGGAGTTCTGGTGGCGGCCGACGACGCGGCCTGCACCGTGCGTGTCGACGGCACCGCGGCCGCGCCCATCGGCGACGACCGCGTGGTTCCGTACGACCAGATCGACCGGGCCAAGACCGTCTTCGTCTGGGCCGCTGCCCCCAAGCCGGGCAAACCCGGTTCGGGAGCGAAGAAGCCGGGGAGCAAGCGGGCCGACCGCCCGGCAGACTCAAGTGCCTCGAAAAAGGCGCCGAAGAAGACATCGACCGTGAACAGCACCGACAATCACCCCGACAACCATCACGACGACCAGGAGACGATGCCCTCATGAGCAATCTCGACATGGCCGAAGCCGTGCGCCTGTTGGCGAACGAAAAGAACATCTCGGTCGACGACCTGCTTCAGGTGCTCGTCGACGCGCTGGCCACGGCGTACAAGCGCCGGCCCGGTGCGGCCGAAGAGGTCGAGGTCGGGCTCAACCCCGACACCCTCGAGATCACCTTCACCGCCTACGACATCGACGAGGACGGCAACTGGATCAACCCGCGCGACGACACGCCTAGCAAGGGTGAACTCGGTCGTATCGCCGCCCAGACCTTCCGCCAGGTGATGGGCCAGCGCATCCGCGAGGCCGAGCGCGAGCGCAAGTTCGAGGAGTACGCGAACCGCGAAGGCGACATCGTCACCGGCATCGTGCAGCAGACCGATCATCGTTTCGCCCTGCTCGACTTGGGCAAGGTCGAAGCCCTCATGCCGCAGAGCGAGCAGGTGCCGTACGAGCGTGCCAATCCGGGCACGCGTCTGAAGGCCTACATCGTCGAAGTGCGTCGCACCCAGAAGGGTCCGCAGATCATCGTGAGCCGCACGCACCCCGGTTTGGTGAAGCGTCTCTTCGAGCTCGAAGTGCCCGAGATCGCCGACGGCGTCGTCGAGATCAAGGCCTGTGCGCGCGAACCAGGCCATCGCACCAAGATCGCCGTGTGGTCGAACGACAACAACGTCGATCCGGTGGGCGCCTGTGTGGGCGCTCGTGGCGCTCGTGTCCGCATGGTCGTGAACGAGCTCAATCAAGAAAAGATCGACATCGTTCCGTTCAGCGACAACCTGCCCGATTTCATCGCCAAGGCCCTGTCGCCGGCCAAGGTCACCGAAGTGCGCGTCAGCGACGACCGGACCCAGGCCGACGTGATCGTTCCCGACTTCCAGTTGAGCCTGGCCATCGGCAAGGAAGGGCAGAACGCCCGTCTGGCCGCGCGTCTGTCGGGTGTTCGCATCGACATCAAGAGCGAAACCCAGGATCGCAACGAGAAAGCCGGCATCTTCGTCGACTCCGATGAGTTCGCCGATGGTGCGTGGGTGGTCAACCCCGACAGTGGTGAACAGGAATGGCATGCCGCCGACGGAACCATCATGACGGTGGCCGAAGTCGAAGCGGCCAACGCGGCGCGCGAGAGCGCACGGGGAGAGGGCTGACGACGAGTGGCAGCAGCCAAGATCAAAGTCTCCGACCTCGCCAAGAAACTCGGCATGACCAATGCCGAGTTGATCGAACTCGCCAAGGCGAATTTGATTCCCGTGAAGAGTCCGTCCACCACGCTCGTCGACGCCTACGTGACGATGCTGGAGAAGAAGGCACACGCACAAGGACTCGTCCGCGAAGTCGCACCCGAAGAAGACAAGCCGGCCAAGAAGACGACCAAGAAGGCCGCCGCCGAGGGTGACGAGGCTGCTCCCGCCAAGAAGACCACCAAGAAGGCGCCGGACAAGGACGCCGATTCTGTCGCGTCTGCCGATGAGGGCGTCGCAACCCCCGCCGCACCCGCGGCCGAAGTGGCGGTCCCCGTCGAACCGGTGGCTCCGGCGATCGTCGCCGACACTCCGGCACCGGCTCCGGCTCCGGCCGATACGCCGGCTCCTGCCCCCGCACCTGCGCCCTCTCCAGCAACTGGTCGTGTGATCTCGGGTCGCGACACCACGCGTGATCTGCCGCGTCCGGCCGCCCCGCGTCCGCCGGCGCCGTCGACTGGTCCGTCGACTGGTTCTGGTCCGGGAGCCCCGGCCGCACCGGCAGCTCGCACCGCACCCCCGTCTCCACCGCGACCCCTCAGCCCGTCGGGTCGTCCGGTTCCGCCCCCGCCTTCGCGAGCCGTCGGCCAATCGGGTCGTCCGGTTCCGCCCCCTCCGGGTGGTCCGCGCCCGACTGGTCCGCGTCCGGGTGGTTTCGGTGGCGGCGGTCAGCGTCCGGGTGGTTTTGGTGGTCCGCGTCCCGGTGGTGGCCCCGGTGGCCCCGGTGGCGGCGGTCAGCGTCCGGGTGGTTTTGGTGGTCCGCGTCCCGGTGGTTTCGGCGGCCCGCGTCCGGGTGGTTTTGGTGGTCCGCGTCCGGGTGGTGGCCCCGGTGGTCCCGGTGGTCCCGGTGGTCCCGGTGGCGGCCCTGGTAGTCCTGGTGGCGGTCGTCCCGGTGGCGGACCTCGTCCGTCGGGTCAGCGTCGCGCCCCGCGTTCGTCGCGTCGGCGTCGTCGTGGCGAAGAAGAGTTGCTGCCCACCGAGATCCGGTACACCGAGTCGAGTGTTCCGGTTCCCGAAGGCATCATCGTCATCGAACGTGGTGCGTCGTCGCAGGAGTTCGCTCCGCGTCTGAACCGCACCGCGGCCGACGTCGTTCGTTTCCTCATGAAGAACGGCGAAATGGTCACCGCGACCATGACGCTCTCCGACGAACAGATGGAACTCTTCGCGCTCGAGATCGGCGGCGAGATCCTTCTCGTCGAGCCGGGCCAGCAAGAGGAGATGGAACTCCAGGCGCTGTTCGACGACAGCGACGACATCGACGAGGCCGCTCAGGCGCCTCGTCCGCCCGTCATCACCGTGATGGGACACGTCGACCACGGCAAGACCACGTTGCTCGACAAGATTCGCAACGCCAATGTGGTGGCTGGTGAGGCCGGTGGCATCACGCAGCACATCGGTGCGTACCAAACGGTCCAGAACGGCAAGCGCATCACGTTCATCGACACCCCGGGTCACGCCGCGTTCACCAAGATGCGCGCGCGTGGTGCTCAGGTCACCGACATCGTCGTGCTCATGGTCGCCGCCGATGACGGCGTCATGCCCCAGACGGTCGAAGCCATCAACCATGCCCGGGCCGCCGAGGTTCCGATCGTGGTGGCCATCAACAAGATCGACAAGGAGAACGCCGACGTCCAGCGCGTGATGTCGCAGTTGTCCGAACAGAACCTCATCCCCGAGTCGTGGGGTGGTGACACGATCTGTGTGGAGATGGCGGCTCAACAGGGTCTCGGCATCGACGACCTGCTCGAACAGTTGAGCGTCGTGGCCGAACTCGAAGATCTCACCGCCAACCCGACCGGTCGCGCCAAGGGTGTGGTGCTCGAAGCCAACCTCGACGTGGGTCGCGGTCCGGTGGCCACCATCCTCGTCGACAAGGGAACGCTCAAGGTCGGCGACCCGATCGTGGCCGGGGCGTCGTGGGGTCGCGTGCGCGCGATGATCGACGACAAGGGCCAGCAGGTGAAAGAAGCTGGTCCGTCCACACCGGTCCAGGTGCTCGGTTTGTCGTCGGTGCCCAACGCCGGAGACGAATTCCGCGCCGCTCCCGACGAAAAGACCGCTCGCACCGTTGGCGAAGCACGCGAACAGCGTCTGCGCGCCAAGATGCAGCGCGGTGACGCTCGCGTGCAGAAGGGCGTCAAGCTCGAAGACATCTTCACGCAGATCCAGGCCGGCGAAGTCGCCACCCTCAATCTCGTGGTGAAGGCCGACGTGCAGGGTTCGCTCGAAGCCGTCACCGAGAGCCTGCGCCGTCTCGAACGCGACGAAGTGAAATTGGCGTTCGTGCACCGCGGTGTGGGTGCGATCACCGAGAACGACATCACGCTCGCGGCGGCCACCAACGCCACGCTCATCGGTTTCAACGTGCGTCCCGACCGCAAGGCCCGCGATCTCGCCGAGGCCGAGAAGGTCGAGATCCGTACCTACGAAATCATCTACAAGCTCCTCGAAGACATCGAGGCGGCCATGGTGGGCATGCTCGCCCCCGAGTTCGAAGAAGTCGTCACCGGCGAAGCCGAAGTGCGCGAGATCTTCCGTGTGCCGCGCATCGGTGCCATTGCCGGTTGCTACGTCCGCACGGGTCAGATCACTCGCGGTTCGAAGGTGCGCTTCCTTCGCGACGGCGTCATCATCTGGAAGGGCAGCATCCAGTCGCTGCGCCGCTTCAAGGACGACGTGCGCGAGGTTCGCGAGGGCTTCGAGTGCGGTATCGGTTTGTCCGACTTCCAGGATCTCAAGCAGGGCGACCTGATCGAGACTTACGAAGACAAACTCATCGTGAGGACCTGATGGCCGATCTCGAGTTCTTCCTCGATCCGGTGTGCCCGTGGGCCTGGATCACGTCGCGTTGGGTCGAAGAGGTGCGCTCGCAGCGCAACTACGACGTCCGCTGGCGTTTCATCTCGTTGAAGATCCTGAACGCCAACAACATCGCCGAGTGGTACTCGCCCGAGTACAAGCACATGCACGCCATGGGTCATGAGGCCTTGCGCATCGCGGCCCACCTCGACGCCGTCGAGGGCAACGCTGCGGTTGGTCGCTTCTACGCGGCGGTCGGAACCGAGGGTCATACCAAGGGTCGTCGCGACGACTTCATGGCGCGCACCGACGAGTTCTTCGCCGAGATGCTCACCATCGCCGGTCTCGATTCGTCCATCGCCGCGGTGTCGAAGAACGGCTCGCTCGATGCTCGCATCGCCGACGACACCGAAGTGGCTTTGTCGCGCGCTGGTCGTGACGTCGGTACACCCATCCTCACGTTCCGTCCTGGTGCGGCCGACGAAGGCTCGTTCTTCGGTCCGGTGATCGCTCGTATTCCGCGTGGTGCCGAGGCTCTTCGCCTGTGGGATGCGGTCGAGATCGTGGCCACCACTCCCGGTGTGGCCGAACTCAAGCGTTCACTGCGCGACCACCCGAATTTCTCGTAGTCTGACCGCGTGACCCGGCCGCGCAAGTCCAGTGGATCACGTGAATCGTCCCGTGGCTATCCTCGCGCCGTTCGCCTCGGTGAGTCGTTGCGCGAAGTGATCGCCGACGAACTCGTCCGCATCGACGACGAGCGTTTGTCGTTCGTCACCATCACGCGGGTGGAAGTCGACTCCGAGATGAACCGTGGTGTCGTGTTCTTCGACTCGCTCAGCGGCGAAGAGGGTGACGCCGAGATCATCGAGGCTCTCGACGAGCACCGCATTCGGTTGCAGAGTTCGGTGGGCAAACAAGTGCGGGCGAAGAAGACCCCGATCCTGTCGTTTCGCGTCGACGAAGTGATTCGCGCGGCCGAGCGCATCGATCAGATCCTGCGCGACAATCCCAGTCCGGCGCGCCACGACGAAGCCTGATGGCCCGTCGTAAACCACCGCAGGTGCACGGCCTGCTGGTGATCGACAAACCAGCCGGAATCACCAGCCACGACGTGGTCGACCGCGTGCGCAAACGGCTCGGAGAACGCCGAGTTGGTCACGCCGGCACGCTCGACCCCGACGCAACCGGCGTGTTGTTGCTCGGTGTGGGCAACGCCACTCGACTCATGCGCTTTATGGATCTCGTCGCTGTGGACGGGTGCATGATCAGTCGCAAGTCGTACACCGGCACGGTGGTGCTGGGCACCGAAACCTCCACACTCGATGCCGCCGGTGAGGTCACGGCCACGCACGAGATGGGCGACGTGATCGCTCGCTTGGGCCGGCCCGATGGCTGGGCTCACGTGCAGGCGGTCGTCGACGCCCATCTCGTGGGCGACATCATGCAGATTCCGCCGATGGTGTCGGCCATACGCGTGGACGGAAAGCGTCTGCACGAGTTGGCGCGTGAGGGTGTGGAGGTCGAGCGTGAGCCGCGCCCGGTCACGGTGTTCTCGTTCGTCGTCACGGCGGTGAACGGCTACACCATCGACATCGATGTCTCGTGCTCGTCGGGCACGTTCATTCGAACGTTGGCGGCCGACCTCGGTCGACTGCTCGGTGGCGGAGCCCATCTCCGCAATCTGCGTCGTACGTCGGTGGGTGCGTTCACCATTGCCGAGGCCGTGGGTATCGACGACGCACCGTTGCGTCCCACCGAAGACGCGGTGCGCGCCCTCAGTCAGTACCGAGTGAGTGGGGCCGATGCCGAGTCGTTGTCGGTGGCGGCGTCCACCGGCAAGGTTCTGCCGGTCAGTTCGTTCAGCGGGCCCGAACCGTGGGCGGCCTTTGCCGACGATCGTCTGGTGGCGGTGTACGAGTCGTTCAGCAACGAGCGGGTGGGGACGGGTATGGCCCGACCGGCCGTGAGCCTCGCTGGTGCGACTACTTCTTGAGTAGTCCGCGGCACCAGTCGAGCATCTTGGCCGAGTACTGCTCGGTGTGGAAGAGCATCAGCTGGTGCTTGCCGTCGGGTAGCACGTAGAAGTCGACCGGCCCGGTGGTGGCATCGACGACTCGCTGCGCAACCGGCAGGGGGAAGGTCGGGTCGTTCTCGCCCACGGCGTAGAGGATCGGCTTGGTGTTCTTCTGAATCGGCACGGCCGGGTCGTACCGCATGATCGAGGCCCACGACGACATGTCGTACATCCACGTGCTGTATGGGTCGGCCTTCTTCTGTTCCTTGGCTCCCACGTATCCGTAGTCGGCGTCGAAGTCGAAGTAGAGATCGATGTCGAGTCGGAAACGCGAACCCCAGATCTTCTCGATCTTTTCGTAGGCCTCGCTCCGGAACGGATTGTCAGGCGGAATGAGCGGCGAACCCGGAATGGCGAAGCCCATGAGAATCGCGCCGGCGAACACATCCGATTTGGCGTAGGCCGAGTACGTGGCAGCCGAGCCGAGTGACGAACCGGTGATGAAGACAGGCAGGCCCGTGGTCTCGGCGATGTGCTCGCCCTACATCACGGCCGCGTCGACCCACTGGTCGAGGGTGAACTGTCCGGGACGTTGCGAGATGCACGAACGACCGTGGCCGGGCGCGTCCATCGAGAAGATGTCGACACCTTGGCGTGCGTGGTGGGCGCAGAAGTTGTCGTAGATGCCGCCGTGGCTGGCGATCCCGTGCTGGATCAACAGCGCATGGTCGGCATCGGGGCCTGGGAAGTGATACGAGAAGACCTCGCCCAGGACGTATTCGTCGCGCCTCACGACGCGACTGGGGGAGTGGTCTCGCTCATGTTGTCCCACACGAACTGGTCGTCGAGCGACATGAGGCGTTGGTAGGCCGCGGGCGTGTAGGCCATGCGCGGGCCTGTCGAGTCGAGCGGGGGCTGCGCAACGGTATGGGCCGGTCGGTCGTAGCGCGCTGGTGTGATCATGCGCTTCAACTCGTCGTCGGAGATTCCGCACAGGCCAACCACTTCGGGGTCGACCCACGCGCTCTCGTCGATGTCGTGACCGACCGCCACTTCGAGGGTGAGACCCTCCGGGCCGGCGAAGTAAATCGACTGGATGAACCCGTGATCGATGGGTCCGAGAACGTGCACGCCGCGACTACGGATGCGATCACGCATGGCGTACAACTCGTCGAGGGTGTCGACGTGGAGTGCGAGGTGCTGCATGGTGCCGTGGGTGACCTTGCCCCCGGGGTTGCCGGCGTGCGTGACACCGACGTCGATCTGGGTGGGGTTCTCGGGGTGCTGCACGAAGGCGACGTACGAGTCTTCCGACAGCTCGACGAAGCCATGGAAGCAACCCTCGACGCCGTGCATCCAATAGAGCGCGCGCAACGGGCAGCCGAGTACGTCGCACCAGAACTCGAGTTGTTCCTTCATGTTGGTGGTGGACAGCGCCAGATGGTTGACCCCACGCGGATGCAGTGTCGTCATGTTTCCCCCGTTGATCGTTTCAGCCGTGACCGCTCTGACTCAGCCTAAACGGCCGCTTTCGGTGCGCGGGAACTAGCGTTTCGCCCGTGCTGACCATCGATGACTTCGCGCGACGGGTGTGGCCCGACCAGCGCAGCGTCGTCACCATTGGCGCCTACGACGGTCTGCACACCGGCCATCGCACGGTGATCGACCATGTGAAGGCGGTGGCCCGCGACCGCTCGGCCAAGAGCGTGATCGTCACCTTCGATCGCCATCCGGCCAGCCTCGTGAGACCCGAGTCGGCCCCGCGTCTGCTGACCGATCAGCACCAGAAACTCGAACTCCTGGCCGAGACCGAGGTGGATGCGGTGGCCATCGTTCGTTTCGACGAAGCGCAGGCCGCCGAATCACCCGATGATTTCGTGCGGCGCGTATTGGTGAACAGCCTCGGTGTGGCCGCCATCGTCGTGGGGGAGGACTTCCACTTCGGTCGTGGTCGTGCCGGCAACGTGACACTCATGCGGACGCTCGGAACCGAACTCGACTTCACGGTCGTGCCCCACGAACTGGTGACCGGGGGCGACATGATCATCAGTTCCACCGCCATTCGACGAGCCATCGCTGACGGTGACATCGCGCGCGCCAACGAGTGGTTGGGCCGCACCTACGAACTTCGCGGCATCGTCGGTGACGGCGACAAGCGTGGCCGCACGATCGGTTTCCCCACGGCCAACGTGGAGGTTTCCTCGGCCATGTGCATTCCCGGCGACGGCGTGTACGCGGCGTGGTACGAACGTGACTCGGGTCCGCGGGCCGGCACGGTGTATCCGGCTGCGGTCAACATCGGTCGGCGGCCGACGTTCTACGAGAACCAGCCGGTGTCGGTCATCGAGGCGCACGTTCTCGACAACGGGCCGGCCGAACATCAGCCCCTCGACCTCTACGGCGAGAGTGCTCGGTTGCGTTTCGCGGCCCGGCTACGCGGTGAGCGCAAGTTCTCCGGACTCGACGAGTTGCGCGCTCAGTTGGCGCTCGACATCGAAGCCGCGCGACGTTCTCTCGTCTGAGACCTCGACCCGAATTCGCGTTTCGGGAACGTGTTCAGTTGCCGGCGACCGGGTGCAGATGCTTGTAGGCCGTGTTGCGCTGAACCAGGTTGCGGCCCAACGGAGCCGTCACCGCCCGGAAGCCGTCTTCGGTCATCTTCTGGCCGTGATTGGCGCCCGCCGCGCGCGAGATGTTCTCGTCCATGAGTGTTCCACCCATGTCGTTGCAACCGGCCTGGAGAAGTTGCCGTGCGCCGTCCACGCCGATCTTGACCCAACTCACCTGCACGTTGTCGATGAGACCGTCGTACACGATGCGACCGATCGCGTGCATGAGCACCGTCTCGCGGAAGGTCGGGCCTCGCCGCGACTTCTTCTGCAAGTAGATGGGTGACGCCATGTGCACGAACGGCAGGGGAATGAACTCGGTGAAGCCACCGGTCTCCTTCTGCAGATCGCGGGTGCGAATCATGTGCTCGGCCCAACTGCTCGAATCCTCCACCGAACCGAACATGATCGTGATGTTCGAGTGCAGACCCACGCGATGCGCGACGCGATGGCACTCGATCCACTCGTCGGCATCCACCTTGTCGGGGCACAGAATCTGGCGGGCCCGGGTGTCGAGGATCTCGGCCGCGGTTCCGGGCAACGACGCCAGGCCGGCCTGCTTCATCTTGCGCAGATACGACTCGAGGTCTTCTCCATTGCGTCGGGCACCCTCGGTGATCTCGAGCGCGGTGAACCCGTGCACGTGCATCTCCGGGACGGTGTCCTTCACGGCCTGTGTGACGTGCAGGTAGTAATCGCCGTCGAAGTCGGGGTGGATGCCGCCCTGCAGTGTCACTTCGCTGGCGCCCATGTTCCAGGCCTCTTCGGCACGACGGGCGATGTCGTCGAGAGTGAGGAGATACGGCGTGCCGCGAAGGTTCAGCGACAACGGACCCTTCGAGAAACCGCAGAACTTGCACTTGAACGTGCACACGTTGGTGTAGTTGATGTTGCGGTTGTGGACCCACGTGACCGCGTCTCCCACGGCCTCGCGCCGGAGGTGGTCGGCATATTCGGCGATGGTGGCGACTTCGCGACCGCGGGCACGGAACAGCGCGACGATCTCGTCGAAGCCGACCTCGTGGCCGGCCCGGTGACCGTCGATGATCTCGTGGATTCGTGAACGACGGGCCCCCGGAGTCGCGAGAACAGCGCCGGGAACGAGGGCGGGCGGTTTGTTGTTGGTGCCGCTGTACCACTGGGTGCTGCGATGACCGACCAACACCACTTCGGCGCCGTCGTGCACCACGTCGGCCGCGGTGACCTTCTCGGGCCAGATCGCCCCCGGATCGTCGCGACCCATTCCTTCGGCGTCACTGCGGTCGAGCACGGTGAAACGCAACGACGGATCGATCCAGGAATGTCCGGCATCGCGACCGTCGCCGAGACTGAGCGAGTTCTCACCCGAGATGAACTCGGGGTACACCGTCAGTCGCGGAGCCAACGACATGCCGCGGGCTTCGGTGACCGTCCGCAAGATGTCGAGATCGGGCCACGGGCGTTCGGGATTCACATGATCGGCGGTCACGGGAGACACGCCGCCCCAGTCGTCGATGCCGGCGTCGAGCAACACGCCGAAGTCGTCCGACAGATTCGGCGGAGCCTGCAGGTGAATGTCGGGCGGGAGGATGATGCGAGCCGCTGCGATCGACCACAAGAACTCGTCCTGCGGGCACGGCGCTTCGTTCTGCATGCCGGTTCGCGGCTTGGGCAGGAAGTTCTGCACGATCACTTCTTGAACGTGACCGTGGCGCGCGTGCGACTCGGCGATGGCCACCAACGCATCGATCCGATCGGCCCGGGTCTCGCCGATACCGCACAAGATGCCGGTGGTGAACGGGATGCGCAGTTCGCCAGCGAGTTCGAGAGTGGCGAGTCGACGTTCGGGTGTCTTGTCGGGAGCGCCCCGGTGGCACGACAGATCGTCGCGCAGCGATTCGATCATCATTCCCTGGCTCGGGCTCACGGCACGCAGACGCGAGAGATCGTCGCGGTTCAGCGCACCGGCGTTGGCGTGGGGCAGCAATCCAGTTTCGTCGATGACCAACTTGGCCATGGCGGCGAGGTAGTCGACGGTCGATTCGTAGCCGTGGGCGTCGAGCCATTCGCGGGCGATGGTGTAACGCTCCTCGGGTGCTTCGCCGAGGGTGAAGAGTGCTTCATGACAACCGTGCTTGGCTCCGCGCTTCGCGATGGCGACTACTTCGTCGGGTGACAGGTACGGACTCTCGAGTCGAGCCGGCGGTTGAGCGAACGTGCAGTAGCCGCACGTGTCGCGACACAACATGGTGAGCGGGATGAACACCTTGGGCGAAAAGGTGACGCGGGTGCCGTGGTGCTCGTCGCGAATGCGACGGGCGGTGGCCATGAGTTCGTCGAGAGGAGTGTCGATGAGCTGACGGTGAAAACCGTCAGAGACAGGGATGCGCTGGCGCGACATGGAAGAACCTCGATGCTCGAGAAACGACCTGGTGTTCGACCAGATGATCGTCTCGTGGATTCAGTTGTTGCCAGGGCACAACGGGGGTCAACGGATGCGAGAAGCCGAAGGCCCCCTACCTGTCGTGCTGGAGTCAGACTAGCGAGGCGAGTGGTTCTTGAACGCCTCGAGGACGTTGGCCGTGGCCACGCCCACGCGATGGCCGGTGCGGGCCACGAAACCCACCTGAACACCCGAGGCCGGGTCGCGCACGGTGAAGAACTGCTCGTGGCCGTCGGCGTCGACGATCACGTCGGTGAGAAGTGGAGCGCCCGCACTGCTCAGGGTGGCGCGGGCGTAATCGGCATTCAGCACCTCGACGGCGATGTGGTGGATGCCGGTGCCGTGTTCGGCGATGTGTGCCGCGACTTCTGCTCCGGCCTCCGGGCCGACCAGAACGATGGTGACGCCCCCGGCACCCAGAACCACGATGCCATTCTGGGGGCTCTGTTCGACGTGGAAGCCGAGGCGATCGGTGAACACCGTGGTCGCGGCGTTCACATCGGACACGGCGACGACCACGTGATCGATGCGCGATGCCACGGTGTCGATGGCCGAACGAGTTCCCTCGGGCGTGGCCGACTTGTCGGGGGCCGCATCGGGTCGACGACCTGCGACTTCGATGCGGTGTGTCTCCGACAGAAGAACGCGCATGACTTGTTCGGCGAAGTCGGGATCGACGCCGGCGTCGATGGCCCACTGTCGTCGGCTGTTCACCACATCGCGCACGCGGGCCGGCTGGATGACCGGCGTGTCGCTGCGTGCCTTCACCCGGGCGACTTCATGGCAGACCTCGAGTCGCTCGGCCAGAACGCGCAGGAGTTCACGGTCGAGTTCGTCGATGCGCGCCCGCAGGGCCGACAAGTCGTTGGTCACGGGCGCAACGGTAGTCGGGAGACGAGGGCGAGAGAGCGTGGAATGAGACCTGACGGGTCGCGGGCTCGAGCGTGAGCGTCCAGCCACCCTCGTGAACGGCGCAGGTGCTGTACATCGCTTCGAAGGCTCGCCGCTGATGAATGGTCGCCAAGCGTTTGGATCGGCCCACGTCTCGCGACGAGTTGACGTCCGGAGGGTGACTACTTCAGTTCAGCGGTGTTCTGTCCGAACTACTTCTGGTACGGGCTGACGAGACGCTCGATGTGCTTCGCGAGCACATCCATTTCCAGATTCACCTTCGAACCGGCCGGACGGAAACCAAGGGTGGTGACACTCGCGGTGTGCGGAATCACCGCGACCCGGAACGTGTCGGCTGTGAGATCGAACGCGGTGAGGCTGATGCCGTCGACGGTGACGGAACCCTTCTCGACCAGCAGTCGCATGAGATCCTTCGGCACGCGCACCACGAGATCGGGGGCGGGGGAGATCACCTCGCCCACGGCGTCCACATGACCGAGGACCATGTGTCCGCCCAGACGATCGCCAAGGGCCATCGGACGTTCGAGGTTCACACGGTCACCGGGCTTCAACGAGCCGGTGGTGGTGCGCTTCAGGGTTTCGTCGCTCACGTCGGTGTCCCACCACGAGCGGCCGCCGGCGGAGTCACTGTCGACGAGTGTGAGGCAGCACCCGTTGACCGCGATGGATGCGCCCAGGCCTGAACCATCGAGGACGACCGAGGCTTCGATACGCAGGCGAACACCCGGGCCCCATTCGGTGGAGACGGGGGTCGACGACACGACCGTGCCGAGTTCTTCGACGATTCCCGTGAACATGCGGTCAAACTACCGGTGGGTCGATCGGGCCGACCCGAGTGTTCGGCGCAAGAATCGACCCATGCCTGTGATGCGCGTGACCTCACCCGCGGTGTTGGCTCGCCGGGTCACCGAGGGTGGCTTGTCCACCGACACGGTCTACGAGTTCGTCCACGCCGACGACCCGCACACGGTCATCGCCGAACTCGACACCACGGCGCCGATCGGTCCGGTCTCGGGCAAAGCGGTCTGGGTCTTCGACGTGAATCCGCATCCGTGGGCGCAATCGGTGGCCGAAGCGGTCTGGGAGTCGCTCGATTGGAGCGAGGTGCCCGACGATGCCGAGGAGCCCTACGACCGAGATTGCGTCGAAAAGGGCTGGTCGTGCCGCATCCTCGTGCGCGTCGGCTGGTGACGTTCAGCCCCGGACCATCGGGTGACCAGGTTGAACGGCCCGACCGCCCCCGTAGGCTGACGGAGTCCGTCGGGGCTCCGGCTCCGGCGTGATGCCCAGGTTCTTCGCCGGGGCGACCTCCGCACGAACATCACGGAAGGCAGAGCCATCATGGCCGCAACACCCAAGACCGAGACGATCGCCAAGCATCGCAAGCACGGCACCGACACGGGCTCGCCCGAGGTGCAGATCGCACTTCTGAGCGAGCGCATCAATCACCTCACCGATCACCTGAAGGATCACCCGAAGGATCACCACAGCCGTCGTGGGCTGTTGATGATGGTGGGCCGCCGTCGTCGTCTGCTCGACTACGTCAAGGGCCGGGACATCAGCCGGTACCGCGAAATCGTGGCCGAGTTGGGTCTGCGTCGCTAAGACGCATCGGTGGCCGGCGCGAGTCGGTCACAAACACATAACACCGAGCAGTGAACGGCTCGGTTGTCAGTCGCCGAGGCCGCATTCGAGGATGCGACCCCGCCGACTGGGAACCGGCCCGCTGCTCCGAACACGACGGCCAAGCCCGTCGTTCGAAAGGAGCTCGTCATGGCTGACGCCATCCGAGTGTCGGGTCCCGTTGGGGGCACCGACAAGTCATTGTCGTTCGAAACCGGACGCTTCGCCCTGCAGAGTCAGGGTGCGGTCGTCGCCACCATCGAAAAGAGCATCGTGCTCGCCACCGCGAACGCCGCCAAGGACGTTCGCCCCGGCGTCGATTTCTTCCCGTTGACGGTCGACGTCGAAGAGCGTGCCTACGCCGCGGGCAAGATCCCCGGTTCGTTCTTCCGTCGTGAGGGTCGTCCCACCGAGGACGCCATCCTCACGTGCCGTCTCACCGACCGCCCGCTGCGTCCGGCGTTCCCCGACGGATTCCGCAACGAAGTGCAGGTCGTTCTCACCGTGCTCGGCGCCGATCAGGTGAACCCCCACGACGTGCTGAGCATCAACGCCGCCTCGGCCGCGCTGATGATCTCGGGCATTCCGTTCGAGGGTCCGATCGGTGCAGTGCGCGTGGCGTTCTCGCAGGACGGCACCTGGATTCCTCACCCCACCTACCAAGAGGGTGACGAGAGCACGTTCGAACTCGTGGTCGCAGGCCGCGAACTCGACAACGGCGACGTCGCCATCATGATGGTCGAGGCCGGTGGCAGCGAGAAGTCGTTCGAGTACTACGAGAGCGGCGCACCCAAGGTGAACGAAACCGTTCTCGCCGGTGGCCTCGAAGCCTCCAAGCAGTGGATCAAGGAGTCCATCGCGTTGCAGCGTCAGTTGGTCGCCTCGGTGATCGCCACCAAGGGTGCCATCACCCCGCTGGCCTTCACGCCAGTCCTCGACTACACCGACGAGGTCTACGCCGCGGTCGATTCGTTGGTGCGCAACGACGTCGCCGATGCCATCAAGATCGCCAAGAAGTCCGATCGCAATGCCGCCACCGACGCCGCCACCGCCAAGGCCGTGGCCGAGTTGTGCGGAGACGGCAAGCCCTTCGCCGGTCGCGACAAGGAAGTGAAGGAAGCCGTTCGCAGCCTCACCAAGACTCTCGTGCGCAAGCGCATCGTCGACGAAGGCATTCGTATCGACGGTCGCGGTCCGCGCGATCTTCGTCCGGTGTCGGCCGAAGTTCGTGTTCTGCCCTCGGCGCACGGTTCGGGCTTGTTCCAGCGTGGCGAAACCCAGGTCATGAACGTCACGACTCTGGCCATGCCGCGCATGAACCAGATGATCGACTCGCTCACACCCGTAAGCGAGAAGCGCTACATGCACCACTACAACATGGCTCCGTGGGCCAACGGTGAAACCGGTCGCGTGGGTTCGCCCAAGCGCCGCGAGATCGGTCACGGTGCGCTCGCCGAGCGTGCGTTGTTGCCGGTCGTGCCGAGCCAGGAAGCCTTCGCCTACACGCTTCGTCTCGTGTCGGAAGTGATGTCGTCCAACGGCTCCACCTCCATGGCGTCGGTGTGCTCGTCGTCGTTGTCGCTCATGGACGCTGGTGTGCCGATCAAGGCTCCGGTGGCCGGAATCGCGATGGGTCTCGTGTACGCCGAAGGCAAGTACACCAGCCTCACCGACATCCTCGGTGCCGAAGACGCGTTCGGCGACATGGACTTCAAGGTCGCTGGTACCGCTGACGCCGTCACCGCTCTGCAGCTCGACACCAAGATCGACGGCATTCCGGCCGACGTTCTGGCCGCCGCGCTCGATCAGGCCAAGGAAGCTCGCCTCAAGATCCTCGACGTCATGAACGCCGCCATCAGCGCACCGCGCTCGGAAGTCGCCGAGAGTGCGCCGAAGATCTCGTCGATCACCATTCCGCTCGACAAGGTCGGCGAAGTGATCGGACCCAAGGGCAAGGTCATCAACACCATCCAGCAGGAGACCGGCGCCGACATCAGCGTCGACGACGACGGAGTCGTGGGCATCGTCACCATCGGTGCCGTCGAGGGCTGGCGCATGGAAGACGCCAAGGCGCGCATCCTCGCGATCGTCGATCCGCCCAAGGCCGAACTCGGTGCGGTGTACAACGGCCGCGTGGTGTCGATCACCAAGTTCGGTGCGTTCGTCAACATCCTCCCCGGACGTGATGGTCTCGTGCACATCTCGAAGTTGGGTCGCGGCAAGCGCGTCAACAACGTGGAAGACGTGCTCACGCTCGGCCAGGAACTCGAAGTGCGCGTCGACGACATCGACGACAAGGGCAAGGTGTCACTCACTCCGGTGGGCGACGACTTCGCGCCGGCCGCCGGTGGCGACTCGTCGTCGGGCTCGTCTGGTTCGTCGGGCGATCGTCCTCGTTCGGGTGGTGCCGTGTCGGTGAGCTTCGAAGACGCTTTCGACAGCGAGATCGCCGGTCAACTCGGTGACCTCGGCCCCGGTGGCGAAGCCGGTAGCGACGACCGGGGCGATCGTGGTGATCGCCGTGTTGGACGTGATGGCGGACGTGATGGCGGACGTGATGGTGGACGTGATGGTCGCGACGGCCGTGGTGGTCGCGATCGCGGCCCGCGCCGTCATCGCTGAGCGACTTCACGACTCGGGTTTAGGATCGCCGACATGACTGGTTCGCCCATCAAGGTCGGTGTGTTCGGAGCGGGTGGACGCATGGGCGCCACGGTGTGTGATGCCGTGGCCGCCGATGCCGACCTGCAACTGGTCGCCGCCGTCGATCCGGCGGCGGTCGGTCGTTCCGTTCACGGAATCACCATCTCGGCCGACCCGCGGGCCATGGCCGATGCCGGTGTGCAGGTAGCGGTCGACTTCACCGTCGCGGCCGCCTCACGCACCAATCTTCAGTGGTGTGCTCTGCATGGTGTTCACGCGGTCGTGGGCACGACCGGCTTCTCCGACGACGACTACGCGTCGTTCCGCAAAGCGTTCACGTCGTCCAACTGCCTGATCGCGGCCAACTTCGCCATCAGCGCGGTGCTCATGATGAAGTTCGCCGAGATGGCGTCACCGTGGTTCGACACCGCCGAGATCATCGAGTTGCATCACGACGCCAAAGCCGATGCTCCGTCGGGAACCGCGGTGGCCACGGCGCGTCGTATGGCGGCGGCGTCGCAGGAGTGGGCGGCCGACCCCACACAGCACGAAGTGATTCCGGGTGCGCGTGGTGGCAAGGGCCCAGCCGACATCCGTGTGCACGCCGTGCGCATGCGCGGCATGGTCGCGCACCAAGAAGTGATTCTCGGAGCGGCCGGCCAGACGCTCACCATTCGCCAAGACAGTTACGACCGGGTGTCGTTCATGCCCGGCGTCGTGCTGGCGTGCAAGAAAGTGCTCACGTTGCCCGGGCTCACGCTCGGCCTCGACGCTGCCCTCGGTCTCTGATCGGGCGAGGGCGAACTCAGCAGTAGATCTTGGTCGTGTAGGCCACGTCGTCGTCGAGCGGACGCACGTACGCACCCTTGGGGCCGAGGTCGCGCGCATCACACGCTTCGCTCTTGGTGGCGTACGGACCGAAGTACACGATGTAGATCGGTGCGCCGTCGGCCTTCGGCCACAACGAGTCGCAGGTCTGATCATTGCGCAGGTACGACGAACCCGGGTAACGCTCGAGCAGTTTGGCGATGTTGGCGCGATTGCGCGATTCGCTCGACGACACCGATGCGCCCACCGCGGTGATGTACGAACCATCGCACTCGGGCTGAGTCATCGTCACGGCGGTGATCTCCAGATCGTTCGCGAAGACGAGTTCGGGGCGGGTCTGCGCCGTTTCGGTCTCGGTGGCTCGGGTGGTGCCGTCATCGAGAATGTCGATGCGCGAGTCGACCACCACATCGCAGAAGAACGATTCGGTTCCGTCGGGGTAGGTGAGAACTTCACCCGTCTTGCACGCGGTGTACTCAACGAAGTCGAACGAACGATCGGTGAGAGAGATCGCGGTCCATTCGTCGCCGATGGGTCGACCACTCACCAGGTCGATCAGTTCGCCGCCGATCGCGCGGAACACGTACGACACGTTCCCGTCGGGTGAACCCGACCAGGTCATGACAACCACCGGATTGGCCACCAGTCGGCTGCCGAGCACCTCGAACGTGACGGCGGTGTCGGGTGACTGGAACGCAATGCCGTCGATCGACGTCCACTGGCCGTCGACCCAACCGAGCAGCACCAAGCCGACGATCGAATCGCTCGGTCGAGCGGCCAGATCGTCGGCGCTGGCGATGGCGAGAATGCGATCGTCACTCACAAACGGCTCGTCGAAATGGGGCTGCAAGAACGCGGCCGAGAAACCCCGCCAGGCCGCGGTCGCGAGGTCGAGTTGGTCGACCGGCGCCACGGTCGTCTCGGTCATGGCAGGCGCAGTGGTCGTCGCCGGAGCACTCGTGGCCGGAGCCGCCGCGGGTTCTCCGTCGTCGAGTGCCATCACGATGACGAGCACCACCAGGGCCAGCGTCGACACGATCGCGAGAAGAGACACGGCCACGAGACCGCGATTGCGGGTGGGGGCGGCCGGGTCGACTTGATCGATCGTCGGAACGTTGGCGACACTCTGGGCCGTGAGCATCACACCGCAGTCGACGCAGAACAGCGCATCGTCCGGGTTGTCGGCCCAACACAGACCGCACTTCATGTCTTCCTCCCCAAGGTGTCGGAGAGAACTGTAGTCAGCCGACGCGAGTGGGCGTCAGAGGACGTTCGTGCTCAGAGGTGACCGAGAACGATTTCGCAGGCGCTCACGGTGACACCGGGACCCTGCTCGACGTTGATCTCGGTGACCACGCCGTCCTGCAGGATGGCCGAGTAACGCTGCGAGCGAGTGCCGAGGCCGAAACCCGAACCATCCATCTCGAGGCCAACCGACTTCGTGAACTCACCGCTGTCGGCGAGCATCATGATGCCGTCGGCGCCCTGGGCCTTGCCCCACGCGTCCATGACCCATGGATCGTTGATGCTCACGCACGCGATGGTCTCGACACCCTTGGCCTTCAGCGCATCGCGATTCTGCACGTAACCCGGCAGGTGCACCATCGAGCAGCCGGGGGTGAAGGCGCCGGGAACGGCGAACACCACGACCTTGCCCTTGCCGAGCACGTCGTGCGAGTTGACGGTCTCGGGCATGCCACTCGAGCCGAGCACGCGGAACGGAACGTTCGGGATCTTGTCGCCGACGGAAATGGCCATGGTTGCTCCTTCAGGAAACGGACGAGCAAAATCTAGGGCCGAGGCCCGCCGAACGCTCAGTCGAAACCGGGCGATGACGGGGGTTCACTCGACGGTGGTGTGTCGGTCGGGTGTTCGATTTCGTGCAGAACTTCGGGGGCCGATCGGCGGGCCTGCTGCGCGCTCTGTACGAAGGTGAGTCCGAAGAGTCCGGCCACGATCCACCACTGGTAGTCCTCGATCCAGTCGAGGAACGACCGGATCTGGTCTTCGAAGGCCTGGCCGCCGGCCCACAGCACCACCAATTTGAGTGCGATGCCGATCGACAACAACGACACGAATCGCCAGGGAGCGAAGCGGCGATGGCCGGCCATCATGCACACGAGGTTGCTGGCCGGCATGAGGATGATCAGTAGCCAGCCGGCGCGGTCGATGCCGGTCTGGAACCAGCGGTAGATGGCCGGCAGTTCGCCCACTTGCTTTTCGGTCCAACGCAGGGCGCGCTCGCCGTACCACCGGCCGAGGAAGAAGAGCACCGTTCCGGCCAGGAAGAGTCGAACGAACCCGAGCACCGCGTACGGAAGCGGATCGATGAACGGAACCGATCCGAACAAGTTGCGATTACGAGCCGACAGGGCCAACACCACCGCCGGACGTTCGTCGACCCAGGCCGGGCCGATGTTCGAACCGAAGGTGCCGAGGGCGAACAGGACGCCGGCACTGACGAGGATCGCGCGGCGGGCGAGCGGTGACGCGTGAATCGGCTCGGCCGCCTCGGCATCGGGGGGCGGGCCGGACATGGGTGATGAATCTACGAGAAGTTCGGTGCCGTGTCAGGTCGCGGCCCTGGTCGTGTCACGAACGCGACCACTAAGGTTCGGCGGCGACAAGGGGGATTTCATGGCCGCGAACTTTCCGGGACTCATGCAAGACGTTCCGCTCGGGATTCTGCACATCTTCGAGCGAGCCGAGCGCTACCACGGGCACAAGACGATCGTGACCGCGACGGCCACCGGACTCGACCGCACCACCTACGCCCAATGGGCCGATCGAACGCGTCGAGTCGGCACGGTGCTCGACACACTCGGAATCTCGTCGTCGGGTCGAGTGGCCACGTTCGCCTGGAACACCGCGCGACACCTCGAGTTGTACTTCGCGGCTCCGTGTTCGGGTCGAGTTCTGCACACGCTGAACATCCGGTTGTTCCCCGAACAACTCACGTACATCGCCAATCACGCCGAAGACGAGGTGATCTTCGTCGACCGTTCACTCATCGGTTTGTTGGCACCGCTACTGCCCACGTTCACCACCGTGAAGCATCTCGTGATCATGGACGACGGCAAGGGTGATGTTCCGGCCGATCTCGGCAACTTCCAGGTGCACGACTACGAGAAGCTCATCGCGGCGGCCGCACCATCGCTGTTCGTGGAGGTTCCCGAGAACACCGCGGCCTCGATGTGCTACACGAGCGGAACCACCGGCAACCCGAAGGGTGTGGTGTACTCGCACCGCAGCACCTTCTTGCACACGATGGCCACGATGGTGGTCGACGGACTCGGCGTGTCCGAACGCGACACGATCCTTCCCGTCGTGCCGATGTTCCACGCCAATGCGTGGGGTCTCGCGCACGCCGCGGTGGCGGCTGGTGCCAACTTGGTGATGCCTGGCCCCGATCTGTCGGGCAAGGCCGTGGCCGATCTGATCGTGAACGAAAAGGTCACGGTGGCCGCTGGTGTGCCCACCATCTGGATGGGTGTGCTGCCCGAACTCAAGGGTCGCGACACGTCGAGCCTACGCGCGATTCCGTGCGGCGGTTCGGCGGTTCCGCGCGCGCTGTCGGAGGCCTACCGCGAGCAGACCGGTCTGCCGATCCTGCAGGCCTGGGGCATGACCGAAACCAGTCCGCTGGCGGCGGTTTGCCACCTCGACTCCGACCAGTTGATGCTCGATGCCGACACGCAAGCCGATCTGCGCACGCAGGTCGGTCGCGCGATGTTCGGTGTGGATTGCCGCGTGGTCGAGCCGGGCACCACCAACAGCGTTCCGTGGGATGGTGAGTCGAGCGGTGAGTTGCAGTGCCGTGGCAACTGGATCGCCGCGACGTATTACGACGACGAGCGAGCCGGTGAGAGTTTCACGGCCGACGGTTGGCTGCGGACCGGCGACGTCGCATCGGTCGACGAACGCGGTCGCATCCGCCTGCTCGATCGAACCAAGGACCTCATCAAGTCGGGTGGCGAGTGGATCAGTTCGGTCGAGATCGAGAACGAACTGATGGCCCATCCGAAGATTCGCGAGGCGGCCGTGATCGGGGTGTCGCATCCGAAGTGGTCGGAGCGACCGCTCGCCTGCGTGGTTCTCGAGAAGGACGCGACGATGACGCCAGCCGAAGTGATCGACTATCTCGCACCCACGCTCGCGAAGTGGCAGTTGCCCGACGACGTCGTGTTCATCGACGAAGTGCCCAAGACCAGTGTGGGCAAGTTCTCGAAGAAGACGCTGCGCGATCGCTTCGCCGACTATCAGTTGCCGACGGTCTAGAACCGGCCCGACTCGATCACACGCTGCAAGAACTGGCGCGTGCGCTCGTTCTCGGGCGCCGAGAAGAACTTGTCGGGTGGTGCCACTTCGGCGATCTGACCCTGATGCAAGAAGCACACGCGGTCGGCGATCTCGCGCGCGAACGCCATCTCGTGCGTGACGATGAGCATGGTCATCCCGCCGCCCTTCAACTCGCGCACGACGTCGAGCACTTCGCCCACCAGTTCGGGGTCGAGGGCCGAGGTGATCTCGTCGAGCAGCAAGATCTCGGGTGACATGGCCAGGCTGCGCGCGATGGCCACGCGTTGCTGCTGACCGCCCGACAACTGGTCGGGGTAGGCGTCGGCGCGGTCGCCCAAGCCGAGACGTTGGAGGAGTTCGCGCGCGGTGTTCTCGGCCTCGCTCTTCGACACGCCGAGAACCTTGCGTGGTGCGAGCGAC
>VFZC01000018.1 GCA_016871355.1 Actinomycetota bacterium | reverse complement strand
TACACGTGGTGTCGAGACTTCAGGTAACGGGCCGTCTCATCGATCACGTCGAGCGGAATATCCTGAGGAAGCACGACCAACCCACCGCGCCGGGCCACGGTCTCGGCCATACGACGACCCGCGACCGCGGTCATGTTGGCGACCACGATCGGGATGGTGGTGCCCACACCGTCAGTGGTCTGCAAATCGACGTCGAGACGTGATCCGACCGACGACAAACTCGGAACGAGAAAGACGTCGTTGTACGTCAGGTCGTAGGGCGGTTGGTGGTTGATGAACTTCATAAGAAGGGCCGCCACAGGCTACGGGGTAGTTTGACCCCTGTGGTGAACCGTCCGGTCGTTCTGGTGCACGGTTGGGGAGGTTCTTTCGAGTCCACCTGGCGTTCGTCGGGCCTGGTCGATCTCCTCACCGACATCGGTCGTGAGGTGATCGGCGTCGATCTGCTCGGACACGGTTCGGCACCCCGGCCCCACGATCCGAACGACTACTCCGACCTCACGGCTCGCATCCTCGACACCATCGGCGATCGTCCGGTGGATGCCGTGGGCTTTTCCCTCGGAGCCATGACGTTGCTCCGCACCGCCATCGAACAGCCGTCGTCTTTCGGCAAATTGGTGCTCGCCGGTATCGGGAAGAACGTGATCGAGCCCCGTGACGAAGTCGCCCACGAACGACTCGTGGCCGCCCTCGAAGGACGCGGTGACCCGGACGACAACATCGGTCGGCTCTTCGTGCAGTACGCCGACTCAACGGGCAACGACCGCGTCGCACTCACCGCGATCATGAAGAGGCCGTCGCAGCCGTTCGACCCCGAAAAGTTCCGACGCGTCAGCGCCGAGACGCTCGTCGTGATCGGCGACAAGGATTTCGCCGGCCCTGGTGATCCCTTGGCCGCCGCTCTCCCTAACGCGCGTCTCGTGACGTTGCGCAACTGCGATCACTTCGCCACCACCGAGAATTTCGGTTTCTTCGATGCCGTCCTCGACTTCCTCGCCAACTGACGACCAGATCGACGAGGCACGTCGAGTACTCGAGTCGGGCGACGTCATCGGCCTTCCCACCGAAACGGTCTACGGACTCGGTGCCGATGCCACGTCGCCGTCAGCGATCCGGAAGATTTTCGCGATCAAGGGACGCCCCGCCGATCATCCGCTGATCGTGCACGTGGCCGACCTCGCGGCTGCGCGAGAACTCAGTCGATCGTGGCCGTCGTCCGCCGAAGTTCTCACCGAGGCCTTCTGGCCCGGACCGCTCACGATCATCGTCGAACGAGGTCCGATGATTCTCGATGTCGTCACGGGCGGACGTGACACCGTCGCCATCCGCATTCCGCGACACGCAGTGGCACTGCGGCTCCTTCAGCGGTTCGGTCGGCCAGTTGCTGCCCCATCGGCGAACCGCTTCGGTCGCGTGAGCCCGACGACGGCCGAACACGTTCGGTCCGATCTCGGATCGGACGTCACCATGGTTCTCGATGGCGGTCCATGTGAGGTCGGCCTCGAATCAACCATCGTCGATTGCTCGGTCGATCCACCCCAGATCCTCCGACCCGGATCGATCAGCGCCGAACAGATCGCCGACGTGGTGGGTCGGCTGGCCAGCGCCTCGGGCCCGTCGCGAGCACCCGGGATGTTGGAAAGTCATTACGCCCCCGACTGCACGATCGTGCCGGTCGACGTATCCGACTCGCCACCGAGCGACGTCGACCGAATTCTGGACGGGCGGAGCGATCCCTTGCGCTTCGCCCACGACCTCTACTCGCTTCTGCGCGACTGCGACCGGCAGTCACTTTGCCGCGTCGCCGTTTTGCTACCCGATGACGTGGGCGTGGGTCGCGCCGTTCGAGATCGAATCTTCAAGGCCGCTGCACACCGCAGTCACTGAACGACTCCCAACTCGTTGACCGTCGAGACCCAGACGTGGCAGAGCTGCTCGGCGGAAACTCGTCCATCAGTGGTGATCGAAACGGTCGAGGAGCCGGCGTCCGGAACGAGGTCGAGACGACACCACGTCGATACTCCGGAATGATCGATCAGGGCCTCGAGAACGTACGGGGGATCGTCATCGACCACGTCGCCGAGAACACGAGCGGCCAACAGGAGCGTCTCGAAGGCGACCACGGGAAGTGCGTCGATGACGAAAGCCGGGCGATCGACGGAGCGAACGATCGGATCGGTGTTCGGCCGAGGGTGTTGCGTCGGTCGTGAGGGCGGATCGGCTGGAGTCGCTTCATCGTCCGATATCAAGCCCGACATCAACCCGGAATACGCCTCGTTGATGCGAACCATCAGATCGTTCGATCCTCCGCGATCGGGATGATGATCTCGAGCGGCGCGCCGCCAATGACCACGCAGAATCTTCTCGTCGTACGGTCCGACGAGACCGAGCAACGCTTCGGCTTCTTCTCGCGTCACCGCGCCTTCCAGACCGTGAATCCCGTTCCGTCCGGATCGCGTGCCCACTCGGCTTCCTGACCCCAACGATCGTCGAACACCAACTCACGAATCGGACGACGCCGCACCGGACCGTGCGACCCCTGCGGACGACCGAGCGTGATGCACGCCGACAAGGCGACCTCTTCGGGAATGTCGAGGATCGCGCGCAGGTCTGGTTCGACCCCTTGGTGCCACATCGTGAGCGCACCGCCGTAGCCGAGCGCGCGGGCGGCCAACAACAAGTTCTGGCAGGCTGGGTACACCGAAGCGCCTTCGTACGGATTCGCGCTGCGGTACCGAACCAGACCGACCAGAACCACCACCGGAATCTCTTCGAAGTGATCGACGTAGTACTGCATCGCACGAGCCTGGCGAGCCTTCGGACTGGCCGAATCTTCGGATCGGTCGTAGCCATCGGTCGATCTCTTCGAGTCCCAGCCCGCGCGAAAGGCCTGTCCGAGCAATGCCTTGGCTCGTCGTGCGCGATCACCGTCACGCAGAACCAGGAATCGAAACGGCTGGCGGTTGGATCCCGACGGTGCGCGCGACGCCGACCAGAGAATTCGATTGAGGTCGTGCTCCGGAATCGGATCGTTCGTGTAACGACGAATGGCCCGAGTGGTGGCCAGACCCTCGAGAAGGGAGATCTCTTCGTCGCTCGAGTGTTCCGACGACATCGATGATCGGTTCAGCGACCGGTGAAGTTGGCGGGTCGCTTCTCCATGAACGAGGCGACTCCCTCTTTGAAGTCGTTCGTTCGGAAAAGCGGAAGCAGTTGCAAGAACACGTGGTGGATGTTCTGCTCGAACGTCTCGGTCTCGGCCGCGCGCATCATGCGCTTGATGGCCCGCACGGCGAGTGGAGCGTTGGCTGCGATTTCTCCGGCGAGTTCCGCAACGCGGTCGTGCAGTTGATCGGGTTCGACCACGTGATTCACCAGCCCGAGGTCGAGACCCTCGGCCGCCGACAACGTTCGACCGGTGAAACAGATCTCCGCGGCCTTGGCGTAGCCGACGATGCGCGGCAACAGCCAGGTACCACCGCTCTCGGGAAGTATTCCGCGCTTGGCGAAACCAGGATTCAGCTTCGCGGTCGACGCGGCGATCCGGATGTCGCAGCCGAAGGCCAGATCGAGTCCGTAGCCGGCCGCGCCTCCGTTCAAAGCGCAGATGGTCGGGGTGTCGAGGTTGTGGAGAACGACCGGCGGGGCGGTCCGGAGGTCGAACTCACTGCCCATGTCTCCCCCGCTGTCGAGGACCCCGAGAGCCTTTTTCTGACCCATCTGGGCCGCCAGATCGAGGCCCGCGCAGAAGGCCTTGCCGGCTCCGGTCAGGACGATGCAGCGCACGTCACGGTCACGATCGCCCTGCAGGAGGGCATCGGACAGGTCGTTCAGCATCCCCCCGGAAATGGTGTTGAGCCGCTCCGGAGCATTGAGGGTGATGGTCGCCACGTGGTCGTTGACCTTGTACAGGACTTCGCTCATGATCCGACCGTAACACCGATAACAGAAGTCATCTTTTCCGGAGCCGGGGTAACCTGTGCCCTTCCTAAACCAATGGGGCATCCGCCCCTCATCTCCATAGGGGGAGAACCAAACATGCAGAAGACCCGCGCACGCCGCGTTGGGGCTCTCATTCTTGGTCTCGCACTCGTAGGCGCAGCCTGCGGTGGCGACGACGAGAGTGCAGACACCACCGCCGCTCCGGCTACTGAAGCACCTGCCACCGAGGCACCCGCAACCGAGGCTCCGGCCGCTGGTGGCGAGCTCGAGGGCATGAAGGGCACCACGCCCAAGGGTGCTGAAGTCAGCGACGAGTGGCTCCAGAAGGTTTCGGACTTCTGGGTCTCGAAGGGCAACGCTGCTCTCGAGGACTTCAACTACGCCGGTGAGGCGTTCGACGCTGCCGTCGTGATCGCTCTGGCGGTCGAGAAGGCTGGCACCGATGGCGCCAAGCATGCTGACGAGATCGTCGGCATCACCAAGGACGGCGAGAAGTGCACCACCTTCGCCGACTGCAAGGCCATCATCGCCGCTGGCGGAGACCCCGACTATGACGGAATCTCCGGCCCGCACGAGTTCAACGGCAACGGCGAGCCCCTCCAGGGTTCGTACGCCATGCTCGAGTTCGGTGCTGACAACCGCATCACCGAAGAGTCGAACGACAACCTGATCCAGGCAGAGGCTCCCGATTCGGCAATCGTCGCTCTCGGCACCACCACCGCCACCCGTGAGGGTGACGGCCAGCTGAAGATCGGTTCGCTCCTGCCCGAAACCGGCAACCTTGCCTTCCTCGGTGCACCGGAGTACGCCGGCCTCGAGTACGCCATCAGCGAAATCAACGCCGCGGGTGGCGTTCTCGGCCAGGAAGTCCTGTACTCGCAGGGCGACTCTGGCGACACCTCCACCGACATCGCGTCGCAGACCGCCGATCGTCTCATCAGCGAGAACGTGGACGCCATCGTTGGCGCCGCTTCGTCTGGCGTGACCCTCACGGTCATCGACAAGATCACCGCTGCTGGTATCACCATGTTCAGCCCGGCCAACACGAGCCCCAAGCTGAGCGACTACCCCGACGACAACCTGTACTTCCGTAACGCTCCGGCGGACGGTCTGCAGGGCGCCGTGGTGGCCAACCAGATCGTGGAAGACGGCAACGCTTCGGCCTACATCCTCAACCTCGACGACGCGTACGGCAACGGCATCGCCGCTGTCGTGAAGAACGTGCTCGAGGCCGCAGGTGTCGAAGTCAAGGGAGTCAAGGCCTACGACCCGGCTGCTGCGTCGTTCGACGCTGAAGTGGCCGACGTGGTCGCCGCCGATCCGGACGCAGTCGTTCTGATCTCGTTCGACGAAGGCAGCCGCATCCTGCGCGTTGCTGTCGAGAGCGGAATCGGTCCGAAGGTGAAGAACTGGTACGGCACCGACGGCAACATGGGTAACGCACTCGGCGAGAACTTCGACGCCGGAAAGTGATCACCCACTCGCTCTGATCGAGTGAAGCAAAGGCCCCCCGGGAAACCGGGGGGCCTTTCTCATTCTCAGACTCCCCCGGGAAACCGGGGGGCCTTTCTCATTCTCAGACTCCCCCGGGAAACCGGGGGACGTGATAACGGCTCAGCCGCCGGTCGAGCGGGCGAGCGTGCCGAGATACAACTCGATCACGTTCGAATCGCTCAGCAGATCGCGGCCCGAACCGGTGTAGGCGTTACGACCCTGATCGAGTACGTAGCCGCGGTGCACCACCTGGAGGCAACGGCGAGCGTTCTGTTCGACCATCAAGATCGCCACTCCCGACTGATTGATGGTCCGGCAGTTGACGAACACTTCGTCCTGGAGCTGTGGTGACAACCCGGCCGACGGTTCGTCGAGAAGCAGGATCGCCGGCTTCATCATGAGAGCGCGACCCATCGCCACCATCTGACGCTCGCCACCAGACAACGAGCCGGCTCGCAGAGCCGCCCGCTCACCCAGTCGCGGGAACATGTCGACCACGTAATCGAAACGTTCGGTGAACACCGAAGGCTTCAGGAAGCAACCCATCTCGAGGTTTTCACGAACCGTGAGACTCGGAAACACGTTCTTGGTCTGCGGAACGTAGCCCACACCCATGGCGACGAGTTCGTGAGCCTTACGTCCGGTGATCTCATGTTCGTTCAAGAAGATCTGACCCGAACGCACCTTGCACTGCCCGAGCACTGCTTTCAGGAAGGTCGACTTGCCGGCGCCGTTCGGGCCGATGATGCCCACGAACTCGCCGCTCGACACCTCCAGATTGCAACCATTGAGGATGTTGACCTCGGGGATGTACCCGGCGACGAGGTCGGTGGCGTGGAGAACCTTGCTCATGCGTCCTCCTCCAGGAGTGAACGACCCTGGTGCGCGCCGAGGTAGGCGTCGATCACGGCCGGATTCTTCGAGATGTCGTCGGGTGTCCCTTCGGCGATGACTCGCCCCTCGGCCATCACGATCACCCAGTCGGATACGTCGTGAACCATGTCCATGTCGTGTTCGACGAAGAGCACGGTCATGCCTTCATCGCGGAGGCCGCGGATGTGGTCGTTGAGGCTTTGCTTGAGGGCCGGGTTGACTCCCGCCATCGGTTCGTCGAGCATCACCAAGTTGGGGTTGGTCATGAGCGCACGAGCCATCTCGAGCAACTTGCGTTGCCCACCCGACAGGGCGCCAGCGAACTCGTCACGCATGTGCGACAACGTGAAGCGATCGAGCAGCCCCTCGGCCCGAGAGGTGATCTCGGCCTCCTGTTTCTTCCAGGTGCTCGCGAACAAGCCGTTCCACCACTTCTCGCCCCGCTGTCCGGTGGCACCGAGACGCATGTTCTCGATCACCGACAACTTCGTGAGGCTCTTGGTGAGCTGGAACGTGCGCACCATGCCCAGCGCGGCGGTCTTGTGCGGTGCGACCTTGGCCATGTCTCGTCCGTCGAACGACCATTGACCGGTCGATGGAGTGTCGAAGCCGGAGAGAAGGTTGAACAGCGTGGTCTTGCCGGCTCCGTTGGGTCCGATCAGTGCCGTGATCGAGCCGCGCTGCACATCGATGTGATCGACGTCCACGGCGACGATGCCACCGAACTCACGACGAACACCATCAGCGACCAGGATCGGATCGGGTTTGCGCGATCCGGGCACCTTCTCGCAACCCGCCAGGGCCGAACGGGCGGCCTGCGCCAAGGGTGAATACGAACGCTCAGCGGCCATCGAACGCCATCTCCTTGCGATCACCAAACACACCCTGAGGCCGGAACACCATCAGCAAGATGAGGGTCAGACCGATGAGGATGAAGTTGAGCGGACCGACATCGGTCGAGTCCATTACCTGGAAGTTGCCGATGCGGATCGGGTCGTCGGCCACCTGGCGCATGAAGTTGTCGAGGAAGGTGAAGATTCCCCAGAAGATCATCGGACCGATGATCGAACCGGATACCCGGGCGACTCCACCGAGCACCAGAGCAGTGAGGATGTAGAACGTGACGTCGCGGCTGTAGTTGTCGGGCTGCACGGCTGCCCGGTCGAGAGCGAAGATCATGCCGGAGATCGTTCCGAGGATGCCGCCCAGGATCAGCGACTGCATCTTGTACGAGTACACGTTCTTGCCGAGCGATCGAACCGCGTCTTCGTCCTCGCGAATGGCCTTGAGCACTCGTCCCCACGGACTCTTCATCAACGTGTAGACGAAGAAGCCGAGGAGCGCGACCAGAATCCAACCGACGATGAGAGTCCAGAGTTCACGGCCGGTGAACCGGAAAGGCGAGAAACCATATCTCGAGGCCTCGTCGATACCGACTTTGTTGCCCAGATCGCGAAACGTCCGCGAGAAGTTGTTGATGCCGTCACTACCACCGAAGTAGTGCTTGAAGCGGACCGATCGCACGACCAAGCGGATGATCTCGGCCGCGGCGATCGTGACGATCGCGAGATAATCGGCACGCAATCGCAGTGTCGGAACACCCATCAGCAGACCGAGCCCGACCGAGAACAGGATGCCGAGAGGGATGCCCCACCACATGGAGATCTCGAAGTACTGAGCCGTCATACCGAGGCCATAGGCACCGCAGGCCATGAAGCCGGCCTGGCCGAAGTTGAGAAGCCCGGTGTAACCAAACTGAACGTTGAGACCGAGAGCAGCGAGCGCGAAGTACACCGCGTTGATGCCAATGAAGCCTTTGAGGGTGTTCTCGAAGATGAGCGACCAATCCATCGCTACCCCACTCTCTGCGCTTTACCGAGGATGCCCTGCGGACGGAACAGGAGCACGAGGATCAAGATCAGGAGGGCTGGTGCGGCCTTCAATTCGCTGGGCACCACCAAACTCGCCACTTCGACGAGAACACCCACCACGAAACCGCCCACGAGGGCGCCGAAGGCGGAGCCGAGGCCACCCAAGGTGATACCGGCGAACATCAAGAACAGCAGACGCGCTCCCATGTCGAAGCTGACCTGCTCGTCGAGTCCGCGGAACACGCCGCCGGTGGCCGCCAATGCTCCGCCCAGGATCCACACCAACTTGACGACCCGTTCGGAGTCGATACCAGTGGACGAAGCCAAATCGGGGTTGTCGGACACCGCGCGCGTCGCCTTACCGAGACGCGTGTACCGCAGCGCGAGGGCGACCGCCACGAGGATGACCACCGACAGCACCGACAACGTGAAGTCGCGCGGCGTGATCTGAATCGGCCCGAATTTCCATGACTTCTGCAACGAGTAGTCGCCATAGGGCCTGGTGCGGCTGTCGAACCGCGACAGATAGACGTTGCGTAGCAAGATCGACAGGCCGACCGTGAGCACCATCTGGGTGACCAAGCCGATTCCGCGCTGACGCAGTCGAGCGAAGATTCCGGCATTGAGCGCCCAGCCGAACAAACCACCGGCCGCGATGCCGAGTGGCGCAGCGATGAGGATGTGAAACTTCCCGTCGTCGGTGACTCCGGGCAGGAAACCGAGGAAGCCCAGGAAGGTGAGTCCCGTGATGTTGAAGATGAAGGCGGCCAGACCTCCGAAGGTCACCATTTCGCCGTGCGCGAAGTTGGTGAGGCCGGTGGTCCCGAAGATGAGCGAAAGACCCACCGAGCACATGGCCAGGATCAATCCGAGCCGGATGCCATTGACCAGACGTTGGGCCAGTTTCTCGCCGAGGTTCTGGGAGCCTCCCTGTGACTCGCCGGTGAAGAAGTTCACCACCTTGGTCGACGTGATGAAACTCTCGGCCGTGAGCCTTTGGGTGGCGGGCGAGGTGCCAGTCAGAGCTTGACCGTCCGGCAAGGTGTCCTCGTCGAGGGTGACGGTGTAGTTGGCCTTTCCCGGCAGTTCGATGACCACCACACCCTTGTCGTCGGTCTCACCGCGACCGACCTCGTTGCCCGCTTCGTCGGTGACCACGATGACGACTCCGGCAATGGGCTTGTTGGCGGTCTCACCACCGGCTCCACGGGCCTGCTCTTTGACCTGTGCGCGAAGCGAAACGCCGTCGGCTGAGGCCGGTGTGGCCGCCCAGCCCAAGACGGCGAGGAAGCCGAACAGCAAGACGATCAATCGTCTCCAGCGATTCGCCACGAAAACCGTCTCTTCCTCGTCCAGTTACCTGGGGAGAACCCCCCGCCCAGGTCCGACACCGCAACGACACATCGGCGACACTCAGCCGATACGCCCCGGACGACCATTGGTCATCCGTGATGACGGAACGCCGAGATGGTAGTTCAGAGTGCGTGCCGCTCGAAAGAGTCACACCGACAGCGGCCAACTCCCCGGCCAGCCGCCCGTTCGCCGAATCCGTCCTGGCCGTCATGGGAGTGGCCGCCCTCTTCGGCACGACCGGAACCGCTCTGGCCAAGGCCCCGGCCGGTACCGATTCACTGGCCGCCGGTGCGGTTCGGCTCTTGGTGGGTGGAGCGGCGCTGTGCCTCATCGCGGGGCGACGACTGTCGATGTGGCGTCGACACCGGGCTGCTCTGGGCGTGGGGGCCATTGGGGTCGCGGTATACCAACTCGGATTCTTCGACGCGACCCAACGAACCGGCGTGGCCATGGCCACCGTCATCACGATCGCCGTCAGTCCCCTGGCCAGTCGGCTGATCGGCGCGTTTCGTCATCGCCCGGCACCGGCGCCCCTGTGGTATCTCGCTGCCGTCATGATCGGCATCGGACTGGTTCTGCTCATCGGTGATGGTTCCGACCGACTCGAAACCGACACCGTTGGCATCGTGGCCGCGGTCTTGGCCGGCGCCAGTTACGCGCTCTACACCGAGGCGGGCTCGACCGCGATCGGCGCGGGTGCGGACTCGACGAGCACCATGGCTCTGCTGTTTTTCGGAGGCGGACTCCTCGCCAGCCCACTTCTCTTCGTTCGCGATCTGGCCTGGCTCGGTGAAGGCCGCGGCCTGATCGTCATGGCCTGGCTCGCTCTCGTGACACTCACGATCGCCTACGTCGCGTTCGGCTGGGGCTTGCGCACGCTCGCTCCGACCACGGTCGTGATGCTCACCTTGCTCGAGCCAGCCGTCGCGGCCGTCCTCGCGGTGACGTTCCTCGACGAACGACTCTCGACCGTCGGCTGGATCGGAGCCGGTCTCGTGCTGGCTGCGATGCCACTGGCCGCTCTGTCGGCACGAACTACCGTGCGCACATGAACCGACCGGCCCCGATCAACAACCGACTCACGCGTCTGCTCGGCGTCGACTATCCGATCGTGCAAGCGCCCATGGGTTGGATCGCTCGCTCGCAACTCGCTTCAGCAGTGAGTCGATCAGGTGCACTCGGCATCATCGAAACGTCCTCGGGAGAACTCGACGCCGTTCGGAACGAGATCTCGACCATGCGCGAGATCACCGATCGGCCGTTCGGCGTCAACATCGCACAGCTCTTCGTGCGTGATCCGTCGATCGTCGATTTCGTGGTGGCCCAGGGCGTTCGGTTCGTCACCACCTCGGCGGGTGATCCTCGTCAGTACACGGAGAAGCTCAAAGCAGCCGGTCTCACCGTGTTCCACGTCGTTCCGACGTTGTCAGCGGCCTTGAAGGCCGTCGACGCCGGAGTCGACGGTCTCGTCGTGGAAGGTGGCGAGGGCGGAGGGTTCAAGAATCCACGCGACGTGTCCACCATGGTCCTGTTGCCCTTGGTCGCCAGCAAGGTCGACGTCCCGATCATCGCCGCCGGCGGCATCTGCGACGGCCGGTCGATGGCCGCCGCGTTCGCACTGGGCGCCGAAGGGGTCCAGCTCGGCACCCGCATGGTGTCGGCTGCCGAGTCTCCGGTACACGACAACTGGAAGAACGCCATCGTGGCCGGAGCCGAAACCGACACGGTGTTCCTGAACCGGCACTCGCGCCCAGGTTTGCGCGCACTGCGAACCGAACGAACCACTCTCTTGGAGAGACGAGAGAACGTTCCACTCACCGAAATGAGCCGCGCTCTCGATCTCTACTTCGGAGGCGACATGGAAGCCTCGATCGCACTGACCGGCCAGGTCATGGGCCGTATCGAGTCGGTCGAGCCGGTCGAGTCGATCGTTCACACGATGGTCGACGAATTCAGAGCCGTTCGTGACCGTTTACGCGACGTCGACTGAGACGCGGTTCGACTGTGTGACCAGCCGTGTGAGAGCGATCATGATCGCTGTCGCACCGACGATGTGAATGGCCACCAAGGCGGACGGAATGTCGTTGAAGTACTGCGTGTAGCCAATCGCGGCCTGAATCACACCGATGGCCATCGTCGCTTCGAGTACTCCACTCATCGACTTCCACTCGTCCCTGGCTCGGCGAATGACGGCGATGGTTGCGAGAAGGACGACCAGGAAGAGGATGACGCTGATTCCGTGGAGGCGCGCCACGTGGGAGATGTCGAAACCGAATCGACGCGCTTCCTCGTCACCAGCGTGCGGACCCGAGCCGGTCACGATGGTTCCGGTGTACAGAGCGACACAGCCGAGGACGAACGTAACCAGCGCCAACTGTTGCGAAAGAGACCGCTGACCGCTTCGATGGACACGCTGTTCGTCGGATGCGCGGACCCACAGCACCGTCGCGTTGGTGACGAGGACCATCGACAACAAGAAGTGACCTTGGTTGGCCAACGGATGCAGATCGGTGAGGACGACGATCCCGCCCAGGACGACTTGACCGACCACCCCAGCCACCAGACCCCAGGCCAAGCGAACCAGGTCGGGGCGTCGCGGTAGCCGCCGGTGGGCGCCGAGAACGGCCAAGATCACCGACAGGGCCACCAGGCCGGTGAAGAGCCGATTGACCTGCTCGATCGCGCCGTGCGTGGACGAAACGTCGACGAAACGCTCTTCGTTGCAGCGAGGCCAGTCCTCGCAGCCGAGACCCGAACCTGTGAGACGCACCGCCGCACCCGTGAGGACGATCACACACAAAAAGACCAGGGCAGTGAGCGCGAGCCGCGAATACGAGCGAGGGCTGATCGTCCGCACGACCCGACCCTATTACGGACCGCTGACGGCCGAACTTCCCGGAGCGAAGTACGGTCGTGACCGTGCTCACATCGTTCGACGACTATCCGATTCATCCGTCGAGTTCACCGATCGCTTTCACTGCGTCGAGTGATCCGAATCACTACGACCGCTATTTCTTCAACGGCTATCGCCGCGACGCGTCGCTCTACTTCGGCGTCGCGCTCGGTCTCTACCCCAACCGGCACGTCGTCGACGCATCGTTCTCGGTCGTGGTGGCCGGATCCCGGCAGATCTCCCTCCACGCTTCGGGCCGCGCACCACTCGATCGGGCTCGCGCGAACCACGTCGGGCCCATCGAAGTTCGCATCGTCGAACCCATGAAACGGCACCGCGTGATCGTCGATTCGCCGGAGCACGCGATCAAGGCCGATCTCGAGTTCGTCGCTCGCAGCGGTCCGGTTCAAGAACCGCATTTTCTGGCCCGGGCCGGTCAGCGGATCACCACCGACTACACCCGCCTCACACAGTTCGGCCACTGGTCGGGTTGGATCGAAGTCGAAGGTGAGCGCCACGAGGTCGAACCTGGTTCGTACGGATCACGCGATCGTTCGTGGGGTGTGCGCCCGATCGGACCACCGGCCGATCTCGGAGCACCCACCAACAAACCTCAGTACTACTGGTTGTGGGCTCCGGTGAACTTCGAGACCTACGCCACGCACTTCGACGTCAACGAGTTCGCTGATGGGTCTCGCTGGCACGAGGTCGGCTTCGTCCTGAACGACGGGGACGCACCCGCCGTGTCAGCCGAACGTATCGCCTACTCGACGTCGCTTCGCCCAGGAACTCGTTGGGCCCAGTCGTTCTCACTCGACCTCGCCCTACCCAGCGGAGAATTGCGCCATCTCGTCTTCGAACCCCTCTACGAGTTCCACATGTCCGGGATCGGCTACTTCAACCCCGAGTGGGGACATGGCTACTGGAAAGGTGAGTTGGCGGTGGGCGCCGAAGCATGGAACCTTCCCGTCACGACACCGTGCGAGCCGCGCCACGTGCACATCCAGGCCGTCTGTCGAGTTCGCGATGGCGAGAACACCGGTCTCGGCGTCCTCGAGCAATTGATCATCGGCGAGCATCAGCCGACCGGACTCACCGGAATCTTCGACCCGGCCTGAGAATCGCCAATGGCGCGGCGACTACGCGTGTCGGCGACTACGTGTGTCTGATCGTCATTCCGCCGTCGACCACGAGGGTTGCCCCGTTGGTGAAACTGGCCGCGGGCAGACAGAGCGAGAAAGTCATCTGGGCGACTTCTTCAGGTTCGCCATAACGCCGCAACGGAACCTTCCGCTTCGCGTACACGTCCTTGGCGTCGCCAGGGATGCCAGACGTCATGCCGGTGTTGATCGGACCCGGACACACACAGTTCACCGTGATGCCGAACCGACCCAACTCGACAGCCATTGAACGCGTGAGCCCGGTTACGCCCGACTTCGAGGCCGAATAGGCCGCCAGTCCCCCCGTCGCGACGATCGACTCGGTCGATGCGATGTTCACGATGCGACCGAAGCCGGCCTGCTTCATGACCGGCACCACCAGCCGAGCGAGGTGCACGTACGCCGACAGGTTGACGTCGATGGTTCGGCGCCACGCATCGAGGAACGAATCGTCGTCCTGCAGAAGGCTCGAGACCAGCGACACTCCGGCGTTGTTCACCAGAGCGTCGATTCGTCCCCACTCGTCGCACACTCGCTTCACCATGGATGCGAGTGCGGCACGGTCGGTCACGTCGAGCGCGAAACCCAGAGCTCGTCCGGAGCCGTGGGCTCTTTCGATCTCGCTGACGACCGCATCGACCCGCTCTTCGCCCAGATCGACCACCGCGACGCGTGCACCCTCGTCGGCGAAGAGGTGTGCGGTCGCCCGACCCATTCCGCTCGCGGAACCGGTCACGATCGCGACTCGCTCGGCCACCGAGCGATCGAGCGATGACAGGCGCTTCATGAACGGCGCCAGGCGTCCCGACCGGCCATGCCGTAGGTACGAAGGATCGTCGCGCGCACCGGATCGATGAGCAAGAAGACGTGATTGTCGGACTCGGGTCCACCGGGCTCGAACGCTTTGAGGTCGTAACCCATCTTGTCCCAGAGCTCGACGCGCTCGGCCGTGGTATCGGCGATACGGGCATCACCCCACACGATGCAACTGTCCCACTTCGTGGATTCGCCGACCGAAAAGTGAACGGTGGCTCGGGGATTCTGCCGAACGTTGCGCACCTTGCGACTACTCGACAGAACGAACGCGGCGATCTGATCTCCGATCCAGTTCACCGCGACAGGTGCCAGATGCGGTTCACCATCGCCCCCGGTCGTCGCGATGAACGCGAATGGCCCGTACCGACGACTGTCGGTCTTGATGTCTTCCAGTGATGCCATGATCGTGATCCTTTCGTGTTTCTTGCGGATGCGCGGCGACCCGAACGTCAGCGACGCTTCCAGCGTTCGATACCGGCCATGCCGTAGGCACGCATGAGCATCGCTCGGTCGACGTCGACCCGCATGAAGACCGTGTCGGGACTGTTGTCGGGTCCACCCGGAGCGAACGCGTTCAGGTCGTAATCGAACACACCGCTCCAGAGTCGACGCTTGGTCTCGACGTCACCGTGCAACGACGAGCGCCCCCAGACCTCCACTCCGTCGCCGTTCTCGGTCACCTGCCAGTGCAGCGCCACCCGAGGCTCGTGAGCCACGTTCTTGGACTTCACCGAGTCACGACCCACCATGATCCAGATCACGTCGCCTTCCCAGCACGGATGAACGGGCACCACGTCGGGTTCGCCATCGGAGCCAACCGTGGCCAGATGGGCCCACGGGCTGAGACCGGTCGAGAAGGTCCTGATGTCGTCGAGTGTCACGGTTGTCATGGTCTCACCTCGTAGAAAGCGTTGACGGAATGATCGATGTCCAGACGTCGAAAGCGGGTGAAACCCGCTTCTTCGGCCATGGCCCGGGCCTTCGACTCGGGTAGGCCGAGGGTTCCGAGTCCGGCCCCTCCGGGGGCGGAGAGCGCCGACGACATGCACGACATCACGCTGATTCCGTACATCAGCGAGGCCATTGGATTCTTGGCCGCATTCTCTTCGAACGTGTCGAGGGCCTTGATGTCGACGAGCAACCACGTTCCGTCAGGCTTCAGCGACCGACGAATGGCCCGCATCACGTCGGCCGGATGAGTCATGTCGTGTACGCAGTCGAAAGCCGTGACGAGATCGAGCGAGCCATCATCGGGAAGCGGCTCTCGTCGCGGGTCGACGAAGCGAGCATTGGCGACGC
Organism: Actinomycetota bacterium; assembly: GCA_016871355.1. Classification (GTDB taxonomy): domain Bacteria; phylum Actinomycetota; class Acidimicrobiia; order Acidimicrobiales; family Ilumatobacteraceae; genus Casp-actino8. The sequence goes on along the minus strand of VFZC01000018.1, from coordinate 38,612 downwards.
CCGATTCGCGCAGTTTCGTCTCGGCTCGATCGAGGGCGTATCGCGAGATGTCGTAGCCCACCACCTCGGAACGAGGGAACCGTTGCGCCAAACGCAGGGCCGCGCCACCGGCGCCGCAGCCGATGTCGGCGACTCGGGCACCGCCATCGAGCTTCGACACCACGCCATCGAGGGCCGGCACGACGAGGGGGATCAAGAAGGCGTTCGACCACGGTTCGAACGAGCGCTCGATGCCGACCGCACCCTCGGGTCCGTGGCTGTCGTAGTCGTGACCCATCCCGGTGCGGAAACTCTCCGGGAGCCGCTCGAGCGCCGCCATCGTCTGGGGCAGACGGTGGAACATTCCCATTCCGAACGCCGGGTTCTCCTCGTCGGCGAGAACCATTCGGGCCTCGGGGCGCAACCAGAACGTTTCACGACCTCGATCGTCGCGAGTGAACTCGATCACCTTAGCCGCGGCCTGATTGTGCGCCCACTCCTGAACCCAGCGCGGAGCGAGACTCAAATGACTCGACAACTCGTCGATCGTGAGCGGGCGATCGAGCGAAGCCATCGCCTGGTAGAGACCCAAGCGGTCTCCGAGATGGATCATGCCAGCCGTGACCGCGCCTTCGAGTTTCGTGAACACGAGGAAACTGAAGAGTTTCACGGCCATGGGATCGATGTCTGTCACGATTCAGTCCGTTCAGTACGTGCGGTCGGCGTGAGCCAAGTGTTCCACATCGCTCAACTTGGTCAAACCGAAGGTGTGGCCGTCGCCGATCGCGTGTGACGACAGACGACTGATCGACGCGTGGCCGAGCACGAAGCGCTCCCACTCCCACGGGGTGGCCGGGAGACCCAGCAGGTGACAGATCAGAACACTGTTGGTTCCGCCGTGGGCAACCAACAGGATTCGGCGGTTCGGATCGTCGATCTCCCAGACCGGAAGACTTTGTTCACTGGGGCGCATCCCGCGTTCGGCGAAGAAGAAACCAGCGTTGGTGTGAATACGGTCGACGAAGTTTCGAACCGGCTCACCGCCGACGAGCCCCTCCCAACGCTGTTCGGCGGGTCGTCCACGCTCTTCGGCATAGGCCGCGTCGGCCCGTTCACGCGGAGTGCCGTGCCACAGGGGGTTACGGATCTCCTCCAGCCAGTCCTGAATCGGCTCGACGAGCCGGCGATCGTCGAGGAGCGGACGAGCCGTCTGGCGAGCTCGCACCAACGGCGACACCCACACTTCGTCGAACTCTTCACCGTGCAGCACTCGAGCGACTTCGGCCGCCTGTCGGTGGCCACGCTCGGTCAGCGGCGGATTGTCGACGTTCAGGTCGTCGCGAACCCATTCGGGTTCACCGTGGCGAACGAGAACGATGTCCATCTCAACAATCTCCTTGTCGCGTCACGGCCTCAACCACGGCCGTCTGTCTCGGTCAGAGAGGTCGACTCGGTCACGGACGTCGACTCGATCCAGTCGGCGTACATCCGAGCGTACGGTCCCGGTTGAACGACGAGACGATCGTGAGGTCCGTCCTGAACCACGCGCCCATCGGCCAGGACGATGACGCGATCGGCTCGGGCCGCGGTCGACAGACGGTGCGCGATCGAGATGGTCGTGCGATTTCGACTCAGCATGTCGAGAGCCCGTGCGATGCTCACTTCGGTCCCCGGATCGACCGACGACGTCGCCTCGTCCAACACCAGAATCGGAGGATCGACGACGGCCGCACGAATGAGTGCGACCAACTGTCGTTCGCCAGCCGACAGCGCGGAGCCACGGTTCCCCACTTGGGTGTCGAGGCCATCGGTCAGGCTCGTGATCCAGTCGGTTAGTCCGAGCGAGTCGACACATGCCGTCACGTCGTCGCGACCTATACCCGGACGAGCGAAACCCACGTTCGCGATGATCGTGTCGTCGAACAGGAATGGCTCCTGCGGAACAACAACCACGGAACGGCGCAGTTCGTCGTTGTCGATCCGACGTAGAGAGACGCCACCGATCCGAACGTCACCGACCGTCGGATCGGAGAAACGAGCCAGCAGTCGCCCCAAGGTCGTCTTTCCGGATCCTGTTTCGCCAACGATCGCCACACGGGTTCCGGCCTTGATCGTGACGTCGACGTTGCGTAGTGCAGGAGCCTCTTCGGCTTCGTCTCCTCGTGGGCGATAACGAAAACTCACGTCGTCGACGACGATGTCGAGAGGTCCACGTGGCAACGGAATCGGATCGGATGGCGGCAGAGGTCCGACGGGGATCGCCAGGATGCCGAGAACACGTCTTAAGCCGGCGATCGCTGTCTGCGTCTGGTCGAGCACCTCGGTGAGTTCGGCGATCGGCTCGAGTAGGCGATAGGTCAAGAACACGAATCCGACCAATGCACCCGCGGTGAGACCGCCGGCCTCTCCACGCCACACACCCACGATCACCACGGCCGAGATGGCCAAGGTTCCGAACACTTCGCCACTCGGGAACAGGAACGCTCCGATCAACGATGCGCGGGTCTGTGCTCGACGTCGCTCGGCTGTCGCTTCGGCGACGCGACCGGCGAACTCGGGTCCACAACGGTAAGCGAACAGCGTCTCGGCTCCGTTGATGATTTCTCCCGCAGTGCCGAGAACCCGACCATTGGCGGCTCGTACCGCGTCGTACGCCGCGACGAGACGGCGCTGGACTCGACGGAGCACGAGATACAGGGGCGCCGACACGACAATTGCGGTGACGGCCAGGATCCAGTCGTACGACAACATCACCGCGGAAACGACGATCGTGAGAGCGCCGTTCAAGATGAAGGCGAATCCGCCCCACGAGAAGAACTGCGAGAGGGTTTCCACGTCGGACGTCACCCGCGCCACCAGCGCGCCGCGTCGCTCGTCGTTGTGATCTTCGAGACTCAGACGGTGGACGTGTTCGAACAGACGCGAACGCAACCCGAAGAGTGCTTCTTCACTGCGATGACCGAGCCGCTTGACCGCGGCTCGTTGGGCCAGACCCGTCACCAACAAGCACGCTAATCCGATGAGGCAGAGGCGGCTGATGAACGAGGTGTCGACCGCGAGTCCACCTTCGATGTCCATACCGCGATCGATCGCCTGCTGCACCACCACTGGACCGACGACGCGTCCGGCCGAACCGATCAACGCGAGAACCAGAGTCAGTGAGAGGCCGGACTTCAGAGCGGGGGCGGCGCGCACACCGGCACCGATCGTCGCGACGGGACCGTGGGAGAATTCCGCTTCGTTCACGACAGTGCCCTCACGCTCGGTCGCTCTCGTACGCACTCATCAACACGGAATACGACTCGGTACGACCGACGATCTCCTCGTGTCGACCACTGTCGACGATCCGCCCACCATCGATGAATACGACCACATCGGCATTCGAGACCAGACTCGGCCGCGACGACACGGCGATCACCGTCGTGTCGGCAAGAGAGCGACGCAAACCCTCCAGAACGGCGGCCTCCGTCGACGGATCGAGTGCGCTGGTCGTGTCGTCCAGGAGAAGTACTCGCGGCGCCGCCACGATCGCACGGGCGAGGGCGATTCGCTGTCGTTGTCCTCCCGACAGGCCCACGCCTCGCTCTCCCACCACGGCATCGAGTCCACCAGGCAGGTCGAAGACGAAGTCAGCTTGCGCGACCCCGAGGGCGTTGTGAAGAGCGCCGTCACTCACGACTCGTCCCAATGCGATGTTGTCGCGGATGGATCCGCTCAGGAGGAAAGGCTCTTGGAACACGAGGGCCGAGTCGTCGAGCGGTCCCGAGATCGTTCCGCTCGTCGGAGCGAGCAATCCCGCCAGAGCATGCAGAAGCGAGGTCTTGCCCGAACCGGTTGGCCCGACGATCGCGGTGAGAGCGCCGGCCGGAAACGTGCACGAGATGTCGGTGAGGACCTCTCGACCGTCTCCTTGTTCGATGCAGACGTCACGGAGAGTGACGCCACCGGACTCGATCAGAAGTCCACGACGGGGGTCCGACTCCACCGGCTCGGCCACCAACTGTTTGACCCGATCGAATCCGGCCTGTGATCGCGGCATCTCACTGAACGCATAGCCGATGATCCGCAAAGGGAAGACGAGCAAAGTGAAGATGTAGATGAACGACGCCAGATCGCCCACGGTCATCGCACCGTCTGCGACACGGTACGAGCCGAGCAGAACGATCAGAACACTCGCCGAACTCGGAACCACATCGAGAAGCGTTTCGAAGAGTGAACGCACCTTGATGGCCTGGACACGAGCAGACCTCACGCGAAACGCGATGTCGGACAGACGACTCGCTTCGCGCGCCTCGGCGCCGAAAGCCTTCACCACGGTGACGGCTTCGAAACTCTCATGAGCCGCCGACGACAAGGTAGCGAGCTCGGCCTGAGCCAAGTCGTACCAGCGATCAGCACGCTTCTGATACACGAGGTTGAGCGACATGATCACGGGAAACACGAGAGTTGCCAGAACACCCAACAACGGATCCGCCGCGATGAGGCCACCCGAAGCGATCACGAGCATCAGCACCACCCCGGTCGAGAACGGCAGCGGCGACACGACCTGAACCGCCGCTTCGACGTCGACGCCGACGCGCGTCATCAGATCGCCCGTGCTCTGGCGACGCTGCCACGGAACGGGCTGGCGCACGACGGCTTCGATCGCTTCTCCGGAGAGATCCTCGGCGATGCCCCACTGCGCCTTACCGGCCCACGTACGACGAACGATGACTCCGGCCGCTCGAACGATCGCCACGAGAATGAAGATCGCGATTCCGGCCGCGGTAGCCGACGCGTCGATCGAGCCGGATTCGAATCGCTCGATGATCACGTTGTCGATGATCCAGCGCAGGACCCACGACGACGCGACCGTGCCGAAGGCGAAGACGCTCGCTCCCGCTACCGCCACCGCGAAATCGGCTCGACGGTACGACACGAGAGAGGTGACGAGCTTCACCCTCTTGCGAAAGCGCGATTCGGTCGTCACGTTTCCTTTGTAGCAGTCGGGCTCGAACGACGGCCCAACTACTAGTGTCGTGCGGGTGAGTTCCCTCGGCGCCGCACTCGCTGGTCTCGACCAGATCGACGTCGGTCTCCTCGTCGTTCGCGTGTGCATCGGTGGATTCCTCGCGTACCACGGTTACAACAAGATCTTCGGAGGCGGAGGTCTCTCGGGCACGGCGGCCTGGTTCGGATCCATCGGTATGAAGTGGCCCCACCTCCAGGCCCGTCTGGCCGCGGCGACCGAGATCGGTGCCGGACTCGCACTGGCTTTCGGGCTCTTCACGTCCTTGTCGGCTGCCGGAGTGATCGGGATCATGATCGTGGCCATCGTCGTCGCTCACGCGAAAGTGGGCTTCTTCGTCTTCTTGCCCAATCAAGGCTGGGAGTACTGCGCGACGATCGCTCTCATGGCCTGGTCGGTCGGCGTCATCGGGCCGGGTCGTTGGTCGCTCGATCACGCCCTCGACATCCATGTCGATGGATGGACCGGGGCCATCGTCACCACCGTCGTCGGTCTGGGTAGCGCTGCACTTCTTCTCACGACGTCCTACCGCCCTCGGTCGTGAACACCAGTCGCCGAACGATCGTGCGCGTCGTGCTGGGCTTCATCAGCCTCGCCATCGCCGCTTTCTGGGTGTGGGCCCTTTTCTTTCCGCCCAAGCAGTCGGTGGCCAAGGTGAGCGACGTCGCCTGGACCGAACGTGCCGTGGTCGTCTGCGAGAACGCCAACATTCGCCGGAACGATCTGGCCGATACTCGCCGTATCGAAGACGTCGGAGAGGGTGCCCTGGCCGAGAGAGCCGATCTCATCGATCGAGCCACCGACATCATCGACAGCATGCTCGACGAACTCGAAGCCACTGCGCCGGCGGTCGGCGACGATCGCCGTCTCGTCGAAACCTGGATCGGGTACTACCGCACGCTCATGTCCGACCGTCGCGACTACACCGACGTGTTACGAAGTGGCGACAATCCGCCGTTCCCCGAGTCGGTCATCGATGGGTCCCCGATTTCCGAGTACATCAACGACTTCACCGTCGCCAATCGCATGAGGCCCTGCTCGGCTCCGGCCGATCTCGCCGTCTAAACGCTCTTCCATTCACCGTTCTCGAAACGGCGAACGACACGCGCGGGTGATCCGACGGCAACGGAGAACGAAGGAATGACGCCGGTGACGACACTGTTGGCTCCCACCACGACGTGTTCGCCGATGTCGGAACCCGGAAGCACGACGGTTCCGTACCCGAGCCACGATCCCCGGCCGATTCGCACCGGCTTCTCGGGCATCGTCTGCACCGAGATCGGCCGATCGACGTCTTCGTACCCGTGGTTCTGATCGGTGATGTACACGTTGTGACCGGTCCACACGTCGTCGCCGATCTCGATCGAGAAATGGCCGACGATGCCCGAACCCTTCCCGATCAAGCATCGGTCGCCGATCGAGACCACAGGATCGGTGAGACACTCCTGGCCGGGCATCATCCCGGCCGACAAAGTGCACTGTGGGCCGATCATCGTGTTTCGTCCGATCCGGATGTACTTCTCGTTGTAGAGGGTGTTGACGGGAAAGCAGATCACGCTTCCGGATCCGAACCGACCGAAGAGACGACCGCGCCGAGAGTCGGGGCCGATGGCCCCGGCCTCGACCACTCGATCCCACACGGCGTGCACGACCGGGTGAAGAAGGCGCACGATCCGGCCCCGAAGTGGACTCATCGGGCGCGGTGGCAGCGGGGCGGGCACGGGCTGACTCTATGGAGAACCGTCGTGATCCCGGTCGTGATCCCGGTCAGGCATAGGTGCCGGACTTGAGTCGGAAATCACAACACCCCCGATTTCCGGTAGTGGCGCTCTCGGACCCCATCGCTAGGTTGCCCCCTGAGGCCCCCATGACCGAGCGCAAGAAAGTCACCGTGCCCGACCTCGCTGCGTGGCGGGAAGGCGGCCGTCGGATCTCGATGATCACGGCGTACGACTACACGTTCGCGCGCCTCGTCGATCTCGCGGGCGTCGACATGATCCTCGTCGGCGACTCGCTGGCCATGGTGGTTCAAGGTGAGCGCAACACCATTCCCGTCGATCTCGACGAAATGGCGTATCACGTGCGCTGCGTGGCTCGTGCCCGGACCAAGGCGCTCGTCGTGGGCGATCTCCCCTTCGGCTCGTATCAAGCGAGTGCTCAGCAGGCTGTCGAGTCCTCGATTCGCCTGATGAAGGAGGGCGCCGAGGCGGTCAAGCTCGAAGGTGGAGTCACCGTCGCTTCGGCCATCGCCGCCATCACCGCCGCCGACATTCCGGTGGTCGGACACATCGGCCTCACACCGCAGAGTTATCACCGTATGGGTGGCCACCGCGTCCAGGGCCGCACCGCTGGTTACGAGCCCGGCGGCCGTGAGCGGCTTCTCGAGGATGCTCATGCCGTCGAACAATCCGGTGCGTGCGCGGTCGTGATCGAAGGCGTTCCGCTCGACCTGGCGGCCGAGATCACCGACAAAGTCAGCATTCCGACGATCGGTATCGGCGCTGGTCCCCATTGCTCGGGTCAAGTTCTCGTAATGCACGACGTACTCGGGCTCTGTGAGGCCGATTTCCGCTTCGCCAAGAAGTACGCCGACCTGCGCACCGCCGTCATCGACGCCACCGCCTCGTTCGTCGATGAGGTTCGTGATGGCACCTGGCCCGATCTCGATCATTCGTTCAACTGACGTCGTGCGAGTCGTTCACTCGCCGGCCGACGCGTCGCTGGCGGCCGATCGTCTCCGACCGAATGGCCCGGTCGTCATGGTTCCCACGATGGGGGCTCTTCACGACGGACACGTGAGTCTCATTCAGCGCGCCCACTCGCTCGGCGCGAGCGTGGTCGTGTCCATCTTCGTCAATCCCCTTCAGTTCGGCGACAAGGCCGACCTGGCGAAGTACCCATCCGATATCGACCGTGATCTCGCGGCCTGCCGTGACGCGAACGTCGATCTGGTCTGGGCGCCATCAGTCGACCACATGTACCCATCGGGCTTCGCCACTCGTGTCACCGTGTCCGGAGTATCCGAACCATACGAGGGACGGCACCGCCCAGGACACTTCGATGGAGTCGCCACGGTCGTCACCAAACTCTTCTCGGTCATTCGACCCGACGTGGCGGTTTTCGGCGCCAAGGATTTTCAACAAGTCGCCGTGATCAAACGTCTGGCCATCGATCTCGGGCTTCCTGTGACCATCGATGTCGCACCAACCGTGCGCGATCATGACGGCCTCGCTCTCTCGAGCAGAAACGTTCGTCTCGACCCGCTGGCCCGCACTCAGGCGCTGGCGATACCTCGATCGCTTCGTGCCGCGTCGAGTGCTTGGCAATCCGGCGTCCGTGGCCGTGGCGAACTCGAAGCCATCGTCACCGCCGAACTCGTCGACCTCGATGTCGACTACGTCGCGGTCGTCGATCCTTCGACGCTCTCCGAACGAACGAACGACACCGGTTCAGTAGTCGTTCTCATCGCTGCCACGGTCGGTGACGTCCGACTGATCGACAACGTCGTTCTGGGTTGAGCACCTCGTCGCCTACAGTCGACACGGTGGAGACCTGTTTGTGGCAAGACGGCGTTGCGACGCCAGGTCGGACCGCCGACGACGACACGATCCGTCTGCCCAACGACGTCGACGTGGTGATCGTTGGTGCGGGCTACACCGGACTGTGGACCGCGCACTACCTGAACATCGCGTCCCCGAGCACGAGCATCCTCGTCGTCGAAGCCAACCACGTCGGATTCGGCGCCAGTGGTCGCAATGGCGGATGGTGCTCGTCGATTCTTCCGATGTCACTCGATCGAGTCGCCGCGATGTCATCGCGCGAGGAGGCCGTTCGTCTCCAGCACCTGATGTACGAGACCGTCGACGAGGTCGGCCGACAGGCCACTTCCCTCGGAATCGACTGCGGCTACAAGAAGGGTGGCTACATCGGCGCCATCCGAGACCAACGTCAGATGCAGGTCGCTCACGACTCGGTGCGTGAAGCGTCCAGTTGGGGACTCGCGGGCGATCGGGTGCAACTCCTCGATGCCGACACGGCGCGACAACGCCTCAACACCACTCGCCTGCTCGGTGCTCTGTTCCATCCCGACTGCGCCGCGATCCAGCCCTACCACTTGGTGACCGGCTTGGCCCGTTCGCTGCGGCAACGGGGAGTCCTCATCGCCGAACACACCGCCGCGCTCGATCTGGATTCTCGACTCGTGAACACCTCGCGCGGTCCTGTTCGGGCTCGACACGTCATTCAGGCGACCGAGGCGTACTCCACCCGTTGGAAGTCGCAGCGGCGCCGCGTGGTTCCCCTCTACTCGATGATGATCGCCACCGAGCCCCTCGACGATTCGACCTGGTCGGCAATCGGTCTATCGGAACGAGAGACGTTCGCCGATCTGCGGCGACTGGTGATCTACGGACAACGAACCGCCGATGGTCGTATCGCCTTCGGTGGTCGCGGAGCGCCGTACCACTACGGAAGTCGCATCTCGCCGTCGTTCGATCAACACATTCCGACGAAGGAGGCGCTCGAACACACACTGCGCGACATGTTCCCCGTGCTTCGTGACGTCGCCACCACGCACCACTGGGGAGGACCGCTGGCGGCCGCGCGCGACTGGACCATGTCGGTCGGCCCGGACGCCGGCGTGCTCAAGGGCGGCGCGTACGTGGGCGATGGGGTGGCCACCAGCAATCTCGTCGGCCGAATCCTGGCCGATCTCGTCGCAGGCCATGACACCGAACTCACTCGGGTGCCGTTCGTCGGCCATCGTTCACGACGGTGGGAGCCCGAACCTCTTCGCTGGATCGGCATCAACTCACTGGCCACTCTCGCCACATGGAGCGACACCAGCCGGCCGGGCGCGAAGCTGGCCGGACGAATCGTCGACTCGTTCCTCAGCTGACTCAGCGCCGCTGCGTCGGATCGCTGTGCCGAGCCACGTAACGCACGGCGAACACTCCGTCTCCCGACAGAATTCCGCCCCGTCCGAACAGGCGTCCACTCTGCCAGTTCGACAGACCGAGTTCAGGACGTCGCAGGGCGTACTGACCGTCGACCCACCGCGTGAACCCGTCGCCGACGAAGGGTGCCTCGACGTTGCGGTAGAAATCTTCGAACGAGGTGTCGTCGCCGGAGATGAGCGAGGCGACGAACCAAGGACTGTGCGCGTTGTACAGTCCGACCGCCTCGTCGACGGAATCGACCAATCGAACGGCCAACTCGGGCCGCTCGTCCCATTCGTATTCGTGAGCGAGGAAGACGTCGTCGTCATGGACGATCACGTCGGCCTCACCGAGGTCGGCCGCGTCGAGCACCGTGCCGGCACGAACGTGAACGATCGGACGAACCGCGCGACGCGCGGCCGCGCGCCGAACACCACTCGACAGGGCGGCGAGATGCTCGGGACGATCGCGCATCACGCACGCGACGTTCAGCGTGTTGCAGACCTTGCGGTCGAGTGAGGCGTCGACAACGGCTTCGATCACCGACGCGTCGGCGTCGGATGCGATCACCATCCACGCTCCCCCGGTCCCGTGCAAACTCACGGGAACTCCGGCTTGGCGAGCCACTGCACCGAGTTGCGCCACCGCTTCACCGCTCCCGCGAGCGACCGCCAGAGCGACCCGTCGGTCGGAGAACAGAGCGTGACCAGCCGAACGTTCGGCCGATTCGACGAGGACCACGGCACCTTCGGGCAGTCCCGCCGCGACGAGGGACGGTCGAACCACGGCGTCCATGAGAGCTCGGGCCGTGCGTAGAGCATCACTTCCGATGCGGAACACGACCGCGTTCCCGCTTCGAAGGACGCCGGTCGCGTCGGCGAAGACGTTGGGTCGACCTTCGAACACGAACGCGACCACTCCCAGTGGGGCCCGACGTTCCTCGACCGACCAGGTTGCGTGCTCGATCGTCGAAACCGATGCGTCGCGCCGAACGTCGATGTGCCTCCACAGTCGAACGCCCTCGATCATGTCTCGACGCATCTTGTCGCTGAGTTCGAGGCGAGTGGTCGAGCGACCACGCGTCTGCGCATCGTCGACGTCGGTCCGGTTGGCGTGAAGTACTGACGACATGACGCGATCGTCCGCCAAAGCGGCTGCCATCGCGTCGTAGAAGCGATCGAGACTTTGGTCGGACACCCTCGCGAGTTCGCTGAATGCTCCCCGCGCCCGTGACACCGCCGCATCCACGAGCGACGAAACCGACGCCGGGATCCTGATCAGGTCGCCCGTCTCCTGGACGACCACCAATCGGTCACCGGCCACGAAGGATGCGGCGAGTTCGGTCGAAACCACGGCCACCTGGTCACCGCCGAACGGGACGAGTTGTCCGGCTCTCAGTCTGGTCAGACGCTCGATCGACACGGGGTTAGCGTAGGGCCGATGGCCGACGACGACCTCTACTTCCGCCAACTGCTCTCGGGTCACGATTTCGCCGTGGGCGATCCGTTGGCCACTCAGATGGCCAACTTCGTCTACCTGATCGGTGACCGTCGCGCTGGTGAATGCGTCATCGTCGATCCGGCGTACGGAGTCGACGATCTCGTCGACATCGTGGAGGCCGATGGTCTTCGAGTCACTGGCGTCTTGGCCACCCACTACCACCCCGACCACGTGGGCGGTTCGATGATGGGCTACCGAATCGAAGGTGTCGCGCGCCTTCTCGAGCGCATTCAGGTGCCGATTCACGTGAACGAAAACGAGGTTCCCTGGGTGACACGCACGACCGGTTTGACGGAGACCGATCTGTGCGCCCACACGGCCGGCGACAGTGTTCGCGTCGGATCGGTCGATATCGACCTCGTGCACACTCCAGGCCACACACCGGGCAGCCAATGCTTTCACGTGCACGGCTGTTTGATCTCCGGTGACACCTTGTTCCTGGACGGCTGCGGGCGCACCGACCTGCCCGGCAGCAATCCGGACGACATGTTCGAGAGCCTTCAACGTCTCGACGCGATGCCGTCGACCACGATCGTGTATCCCGGACATCGTTACTCGCCGCCACCTTCCGAAACCCTGCAAGAGGTACGGAGCCACAATTTCGTCCTGAAGCCGAAATCGAAGGAGCAGTGGCTCACGATCTTCGGTGGCGGCTGATGCCGAAACAACTGACCCCGAAGAACTGATCCCGAAGAACTGATCACAGCGCGGCGATCACCGCCGACACCCCGGCCAGAGCCAGCAGTCCGATCACCACATGGCGGGCGCTGTCCTCGGTGACTCGTTTCCGCAGACACGATCCGACGGCCACGCCCATCACGAGGCACGGCAACCCGAGTGCGCTCCGAGCACTTACATCGGCGTCCAGTTCGTCGGTCACGAAGAATCCGATCAACGACGCGATGTTGGCCACGGTGAACACGAGACTCAAGGTCGCGCGAAACGTCACGATCGGCATGCGACGCGCCTGCAGAACGAACACCAAGGGAGGGCCATTCGTCGACAACGAAGATGCCAACGCCCCACTCACGGTTCCCGCGATCCACTCGGGGCCATTTCCCGGACGAGTCAGCCGAAAATCGCGAGCCAGAACGACCGTCGCCAACAGAACGCTGACACCGAGAACGAGTCGCAGAGTCGACTCGGCGACTTGCGTGAAGACGACCAGGCCCAGCGGGATACCGAGGAGGGTTCCGATCAGGAGTCGGCGGGCCGTGCCCCACTCGACGGCGCGGCGACTCTCGATCGCCTGGTAGCCGCTGGTGATCAGGCCCAGCCAGGTCGCCACGATCACCGCATCGTGAGTCTCGAGCGCCAGCGCCATGATCGGGACGCTCAGCAGAGAGAAGCCGAAACCGGCGGTGTACTGAGCCGTGGATGCGATCAACACCGCCACCAACATGACGGCGATCTCCGAACCGGTCATCGCCCCACCACCACGCCACTATGCCCGTTCAAAGGCCGTCGGGACGTCTTTGACAAATTGTAAACTCGTCCCGTGACGTCACTGGGAGGGGTCCGAGTGTCCGGAGCGCGCCTGTTGGCGCGCCTCGACGAGTTGGCCCGGATCGGACCCATCGACGGCGGTGGCTCGTGCCGTTTGGCTCTCTCCGACGCCGATCGCGATGGTCGAGATCTCGTCGTGACCTGGATGCGCGACCTCGGCCTCGACGTCGTGGTCGACGCCGTGGGCAACGTGGTGGGCACCTGGTCGGTCGGTCGGGGCCAGCCGGTGATGACCGGTTCGCACATCGACACCGTGCGCACCGGAGGACGGTACGACGGCAACCTCGGAGTCCTGGCCGGTATCGAAGTGATCGAAACCCTGATGCAAGCCGGCCTGACTCCCCCGCGACCGCTCGCCGTCGCGTTCTTCACCAACGAAGAAGGCGCCCGCTTCCAACCCGACATGCTCGGCTCGCTCGTCTACGTGGGCGGGATGTCGGTGGAAGAAGCACTCGATGCACCGGCCATCGACGGACCGCGCCTCGGTGACGAACTCGAACGCATTGGTTACGCCGGCTCTCACCCGTGCCCCTCGGCGGCGCCCCACGCGTTCGTCGAGCTGCACATCGAACAAGGTCCTCGCCTTGAGGCCGACGACAAGCGTTTCGGAACGGTGACGGGCGTACAAGGGATCTCCTGGCAGGAAGTCGCCATCACCGGTCAGAGCAATCACGCCGGAACCACGCCGATGTCGTTGCGACACGATCCCGCCCTGGTCGCGGGACGCATCGTGGTCTTCCTGCGCGATCTCGCGACGCGATACGGGGGCGACCAGGTGTGCACGGTGGGCAAGATCGACCTCGTCCCCAATTTGGTGAACGTGGTTCCCCGCTCGGCCACGCTCACTCTCGACGTGCGCAACACCGACGAGTCGACGCTGCGACGGGCCGAGACCGAGATCACCGATTTCCTCGCTCAGGTCGCGGCCGACGAAGGAGTGACGATCTCGACTCGGCGCCTGGCTCGCTTCGAACCCGTCGTGTTCGACAATCGTGTCGTCGACCTCATCGAGACGGTGATCGACGAACGAGGCCACTCGAACATGCGACTCCCGTCCGGAGCCGGACACGACGCGCAGATGCTCGCCCGGGTCTGCCCCAGCGCGATGATCTTCACCCAGTCACACCTCGGTATCAGCCACAATCCGGCCGAGTTCACCGATCCAGCCGACCTGGTCGAGGGAACCGACATCCTGCTCGACGTGATGTGGAAACTCGCGCACACCGAGTTCTCCGCCCACGCTCACGAACCAGCCATCGGCAAGCCGTAGGCCCAGAGGAGACACCGTGTCCACTCACTTCACACACGACATCGGCGTTCAGCGGATCGTGAACGTCGGGGCCGCCCAACTCGGTCCGATCAATCGCGATCACTCACGTTCCGACGTCGTCGAGCGCCTTCTCGTCCTGCTCCGTCGGGCCTCCGAACGAGGTGTCGAACTGGTCGTCTTTCCCGAATTGGCCCTCACGACCTTCTTCCCGCGCTGGTTCATCTCCAACATCGGCGAGTCCGATCATTGGTACGAGACCGCCATGCCGAACGAGGCAACTCGACCCTTGTTCGACGAGGCCCGTCGACTCGGAATCGGTTTCTGTCTCGGTTACGCCGAACTGACCGAGCCCGATCGAAGCGGCGCCCGCCATCGCTACAACACGCAGATCCTCGTCGAACGCGACGGTTCGATCGTCGGCAAGTACCGCAAGGTGCACATTCCGGGTCACGAAACCAACGAACCCGATCGCCCGTTCCAGCACGCCGAGCGTTACTACTTCGAGCCGAGCCCCGAGGGCTTCCCGGTGTGGCGCGCCTTCGGCGGCATCGTCGGAATGATGATCTGCAACGACCGTCGCTGGCCCGAGTCGTACCGCGAGATGGGTCTGCAAGGTGTCGAGATGATTCTGTGCGGCTACAACACGCCGATTCATTACGTGCCCGATCCGTCGCAGGACATCCTCCAGGGCTTCCACAACTCGCTCGTGATGCAGGCGGGCGCGTATCAGAACGGAACCTGGGTGATCGGTGTCGCCAAGGGAGGCGTCGAAGAAGGCGTCGACTCACTCGGCCAATCGAGCATCGTGGCGCCCTCCGGGCAGATCGTGGCCCAGACGATCACCACCGGTGACGAACTGATCAGTGCCGATTGCGATCTCGAATGGTGTCGCCGCTACAAGGAGACCTTGTTCGACTTCGATCGCTATCGCCGTCCCGAGGTGTACACCCGCCTCACGAGTCAACGCGGCGTCATCGAACCGCCGAGGAGCTGAACATGACCGACGTGATCACCACACCCGTGTCGCTCACGGTCAACGGGCGCGAGGTCAGCGTGCGCGGCGACCACCCACACCTCTTGGCGGCTCTGCGCGACGAACTCGACATCACTTCGCCCAAGGACGGCTGCTCGCCGTCCGGTCAATGCGGTTGCTGCACGGTTCTCATCGACGGTCGTCCGGTCGTGAGTTGCCAACAACCCCTCGCCAAGGTCGCCGGCAAGACCATCACCACTCTCGAAGGTCTGCCCCAGACCGAACGCGACACCTACGCCGATGCATTCGCCGCCTGTGGTGGTCTGCAATGCGGCTTTTGCATCCCCGGCATCGTCATGCGGGCCAAGGCCCAAGTCGACAAGAAAGGCGCCGATCTCAAGCGCGAAGACATGGCGCGGCACCTCGGTGCCCACCTGTGCCGATGCACCGGATACGTGAAGGTTCTCGACGCCATCGACGCCGTGGCGAAGGGCATCGAGCTCACGCCTGTCCCTCCCGGCGGCATCGGAAGTCGTGGCACCAAGTACGAAGCGAAGGAACTCACTCTGGGCGACCGTGGATACGTCGACGACATCCGGATCCCTGGAATGCTGCACGCCGCACTGCATCTCACCGCCCACGCTCGCGCCGACATCGTCGGTATCGACACGTCAGCCGCACTCGCGGTTCCCGGTGTGGTCGCGGTCTTCACTGCCGCCGACATTCCGGCCGAGTTGAGAGTCGGACTCATCTACAAGGACTGGCCGATCATGATCCCGGTCGGTGGTCGAACCAGTTACGCCGGTGACGTTCTGGCCGTGGTCGTGGCCGAAACGCGCCAGATCGCTCGTCAGGCCGCCACGCTCGTGCAGATCGAGTACGCGGTGTTACCGACGATCACCGATCCCGTCGCCGCGATCGATTCGTCCGACATTTCGGTGTGGGGCACCGACTCCAATGTTCTCAGCACCAGCACGTATCGGCGTGGAGACGTCGATGAAGCGCTGGCGTCTTCGTCCCACGTGATCTCCGAGGTCTTCCAGACACAGCGCATCGAGCATGCGTTCCTCGAGCCCGAGAGCTCCTTGGCGGTCCCGAGCGTTCGCGATGGCCGCCGTCACCTCCACGTCTACTCGGGCGGCCAAGGTGTGTGGGACGACCGCAACGACATCGCCCGGGTGCTCGGTATCGGAAACGACCAAGTCACGGTCGAACTCGTCACCAACGGTGGAGCGTTCGGTGGCAAGGAGGACATGAGCAATCAGGCCCAGGCCGCTCTGGCGGCCTGGCTCCTCGATCGTCCGGTGAAGTGCACGTTGTCGCGCGAAGAGTCGCTTCTCATACACGCCAAGCGCCACCCCATCCGCATGGAGTACACCGCTGGGTGCGATTCCGAAGGCCGACTCACCGCACTGCGTGTGCGCGCCATCGGCGACAGTGGGGCCTACGCGAGTGTCGGCATGAAGGTGCTCGAACGCATGGCCGGCCACGCGTCGGGCCCGTACCAACTTCCCACGATCGATGTCGAAGCCGTCGCCGTGCGCACCAATAATCCGGTGTGCGGAGCATTCCGAGGTTTCGGTGCCAACCAAGCGCAGTTCGCCATGGAAGGCGTGATGGATCGTCTGGCCCAGAGCGTGGGCATCGACGGCTGGACCATGCGCAAGATCAACGTCATCCGACCGGGTCAGGTGTGGGGACCCGGGCAGATCATGGACGATGGCTGTCTCGGGGCCGAGCGTTGCCTCGACGAGATCAAGCCTCACTACGACGCCGCGATTGCCTCGGGTGATGCGGTCGGTCTCGGCCTCGGCCTCAAGAACAGCGGACTCGGCAACGGCTTCAAGGAAGTCACGGGCGCCGTCGTTCATTTCCGAGCCGACGGAGTCGTCGAAGTTCGCCACGGCTGGACCGAAATGGGCCAGGGCATCAACACCGTCGCCCTGCAGGTGGTGGTCGAAGAGCTGGGCATCGCACCCGAGCGCATCCGCGTCATCGTCGACACCACGCGCGAGTTGGGGTTCGGCCAGACCACGGGTTCGCGCGGCACCCTCATGGGTGCAGGAGCAGTACGCGCAGCCTGCCTCGCGGCCAAGGAAGCGGGTTGTTCGGTCGGGGTCGACCACTACGGCGAATACCGAGTCGATTGGACGCAGAAACTCGGAGAAGTCGAGAATCCGACGATCCACTCGACGTTCGGTTACGCCGCTCAATTGGTGCGTGTCGATCGCGCGACGGGCAAGGTGAATCGTGTGGTGGCCGCCCACGATGTTGGCCGAGCCGTCAATCCCACGTTGTGCGAAGGTCAGATCGAAGGGTCGGTGCACATGGGTCTGGGCTACGCGCTGTCGGAGGATTTCCCTTCCGATCCCGAGACCGGGTTCCCCACCAACATGACATTGCGCTCACTCGGAATCCTGCGGGCCAAAGACGTGCCCACCATCGACGTGATCTTGGTCGAATCACCCCAGCCCAACGCCCCGTATGGCATCAAAGGCGTCGGCGAGATCGGGCTGGTTCCGACCGCCGGTGCGGTGGCCGCTTCCTTGCATCAGTGGGACGGGAACTGGCGCACCGTGCTGCCCATGCGTCCGGCCAACGACGACACCGACGAACAGTGACCGCCTCGTCCACGCCCGGCTTGGTGTGTGCGCACCACCATCTGTATTCGTCGTTGGCTCGTGGCATGCCCGCCCCGCCCTCGGCCCCGCACGATTTCTTGAGCACGCTGCGACAGATCTGGTGGCGTCTCGACGCGGCCCTCGATCTCGACACGCTGTACTGGTCGGCCAAACTCGGCGCCGTCGAGGCGTTGTGCTCGGGCACCACGGGCATCATCGATCACCACGAAAGTCCAAATGCCATCGAGGGCAGCCTGGACGTGATCGCCCAAGCGTGTGAAGAAGTCGGCGTGCGCGTGGTGTGCGCGTACGGAGTCACCGATCGCCACGGCGTCGACGGTGGGCGACGCGGGCTCCGCGAGAACGAGCGATTCATCCGGGCTGGCGGCCGTGGCCTGATAGGAGTGCACGCCGCCTTCACGTGTGGCGACGAATTGCTCCACGACGCCGCCGGGTTGGCCACCGACCTCGGTGTGGGAGTCCACATCCACGTGGCCGAAGGAATCGACGACCTCGAGGCCGGTCGGCGCCTGTCGTCGCTGGCCCGTGAAGACTGGTTACTCGTTCATTGCGTCCACCTCGACCGAGATTTACCCGGAACCATTGCCCACAATCCGCGCAGCAACATGAACAATTCGGTCGGCTATGCGCGACCAGCGGCTCGATCCAATCGCATCGTTCTCGGTACCGATGGCATCGGTGCCGACATGCTCGAAGAGTTCCGCCTCGCGTACGTCGCCGCCCGCAACGACGACATTAGTGCCAGCCCCGACGATGCCTGGGCTTGGCTGGCCGCGTCCTGGGATCTGCTCCCCGAGTGTCGCGACGATCGGGTCACCTGGAGCTACGACCACGTCGACTCGCCGTGGCACGTCGCATTCACTCCGGGCATTCGTGCCATCGATGTGGTGCGCGCCGACGGTGAGGTTCTTCTGGCCGACGGTCGACCCACGCGAGTCGACCTCGACCAAGTCCGTCGGAAGGCCGCCGAAGCGGCGTCCCGTCTCCACTCCGCACTGGCGTGATCGCCCAGTCTTGACAAAACGTAAAGGTACGATTCAGCCATGACCGCCATCCAACCCGTCGCCATCTACCTTCAAGATGCGCACCGCATCCGCGAGGGCATGGAGTTCGCCCAGTACGCCGAACAGCGCGGTTTCGACGCGGTCTGGCAGGCCGAGAGTCGCCTGGTACGCGAAGCCACCGTACCGATGGCCGCGTTCGCCAGCGTGACCAACACCATCAAGGTGGGCAGTGGAGTCGTCGACTGCTGGAGTCGTAATCCGGCCCGCTTGGCCGCCACCTTCTCCACCCTCGACGACCTCGCTCCCGGCCGCGTGATCCTCGGCATCGGCGCCTGGTGGGATCCGCTGGCCCAGAAGGTGGGCATCGACCGGGCCAAGCCGTTGCGCGTCATGCGCGAGATCGTCACCACGGTGCGCGCTCTCCTCAACAACGAGAACGTCACGTTCCACGGCGAGTACGTACATCTCGACGGCGTCGAACTCGACTACGTCTACCAAGAGCGCCGACCGAAGGATGTCCCGATCTACATCGGCGCCACGGGTATGCAGATGATGGAGCTCACCGGCGAGATCGCCGATGGTGCCGTTCTCAACTATCTGGTCTCCCCCGACTACAACGACCAAGCCGTCGAGGCGCTGGCGAAGGGCGCCGCCAAAGCCGGCCGATCACTCGACGACATCGATCGTCCTCAATTGGTCGTGTGCAGCGTCCACGAAGATCGCCAGACCGCGCTCGACATGGCCCGTCTCATGGTCACGCAGTACCTCGGCCAGCAGCCCCACATCATGAAGGCGTCCGGAGTTCCACAGTCGCTTCTCGACAGAGTGGGCGAGGTACTCACGTGGCCGGCCACCCACGAACAAGTCGAGAAGGCCAGCAAGTTGGTCCCCGACGAAATCGTTCAGATGTTGACCGCCAGCGGCACCCCCTCCGAGGCGCGCGCCAAGGTCGCCCACTACATCGAGCACGGTTGCACCTGCCCGATTCTGTACCCGCTCGGCGACGTGGAGGCGATGATCGACGCTTTCTGCGGATGGGACGGGTCACCACGATGAGCGTCGCTCTCCCCACCAGTGTCGGCGAAGTTGTCGACTTGCTCGCGCACAATCCCGAAGCGACTCTTCTCGCCGGTGGCACCGATCTCATGGTCGAGGTGAACCTGCACGGCCGCCGCCCCGGCGACGTGGTCGCGCTGCACCGGGTTTCCGAACTGCGAACCTGGTCGCTCGACACGTCACGACGCACCGTCACCATCGGTTCGGGAGTGCCGTACGCCGAGATGGAAACGGGAGAACTCGCGCGTCTCGTGCCGGCCCTGGCTGAAGCGGCCCGCACCGTTGGTTCACCGCAGATTCGCGCCGCCGGAACTCTCGGAGGCAATCTCGGCACGTGTTCGCCCGCGGGCGATGGCCTTCCTATTCTCTCGGCTCTCGACGCTCTCATCGATGTGGTGGGCCCGAACGGACAACGCCAAGTCCGCTTCGCCGATTTCATGGTGGGCGTCAAGAAGAACTCGCTCCAGCCGTCCGAATTCGTTCGGTCGGTCACGTTGCCCTTGGTCGAAGGTTGGCAGGGGTACGCGAAAGTCGGAACCCGCAATGCCATGGTGATCGCCACGGCATCGGTGTGTCTCGTCCGTTCGATCGATCACGTGGCCGTGGCACTCGGAGCGGTCGGACCGACGATCATTCGGGCCACCGAAGCCGAACGATGGTTGGTGGCGAACCACGTGATGTCTTCTCCTCCGAACGTCGAAACTCTCTCCGAGTTCGGCCGAATGGTTCGCGAAGCATCGCGACCGATCGACGACCACCGCTCGACGGCCGCCTACCGCCGGCACGCCGTCGGTGTTCTCGCCCAACGACTCCTCACGAGGTCCTACTCATGACTGCCATCGGTTCCGAGATCTACACGTTGAGTGTCAACGGTCGCGAACATCATGTTCGCGGCTCCTGGATCGGCGAGAGTCTGCTCTTCGTCCTACGCGAGCGCCTCGGCCTTCCCGGCGCCAAGGGAGCCTGCGAACAAGGTGAATGCGGTAGTTGCACGGTGATCATCGACGACCAAGCGGTGTGCTCGTGTCTCGTGATGGCGGCTTCGGCCCAAGGTGCCTCCATCCGAACCGTCGAAGGCCTCGGCCCCGACGGCCGTCTCAGCGACGTTCAGCAGTCGTTCCTCGATGCCGGCGGAGTTCAATGCGGCTTTTGCACTCCCGGATTCATCGTTGCCGTCCACCATCTACTCGACGGCAATCCCGAGCCGTCCGATCTCGAGATCAAAGAAGCACTGTCCGGCAACATCTGCCGCTGCACCGGTTACGGGCGCATCCTCGACGCCGTGAAACAGGTGTCGGTGTCACGTCGGTCCTCGACACAGGATGGTGCCCGATGAACGTCTCGGTCGTTTCGCCACCGCGATCCGGAACTCTCGGCACCAACGCGTCTCGTCCCGATGGTGTGGCCAAGGTTCAGGGGGGTTTCGCCTTCTCGAGCGACACGTGGGCCGAGAACATGTTGTGGGGGGCGACTCTGCGCAGTCCGCATCCCTTCGCGCGCATCGTCAGCATCGATGTGACGGCCGCGTGGAAGATCGACGGCGTCGAAGTCATCGTGATCGCCGACGACGTCCCGGGGCTCAACGCGTACGGACTCATCGTTCAGGATCAGCCGGTCTTCGCCAAGGTGGGCGATCTCGTTCGGTACAGCGGTGAGCCCATCGCTGCCGTCGCCGCCGATCATCCCGAGACGTGCAAGAGAGCACTCGAAGCGATCAAGGTCGAGTACGAAGTGTTCGACCCGGTCGTCGATCCCGAAGAATGCATCGCCGGTCGTGCTCCCGAAATCCATCCGCACGGCAACGTCTTTCGTCATCAGCGCATCGTGACCGGCGATCAATCGGTCGAAGGTGACGTCGTGGTGGAAGGCGACTACGAGATCGGCATGCAGGATCAGGCCTTCCTCGGCCTCGAAGCGGCTCTGGCCATTCCCGACTCCGGCGGAGACGGTGTCGAGCTCTACATCGCCACTCAATGGCTGCACGAGGATCGCAAACAGATCGCGGCCTGCCTTGGTCTTCCCGAAGAGAAGGTCCGGCTCGTTCTGGGCGGCGTCGGAGGAGCATTCGGTGCCCGCGAGGACATCTCGCTTCAGGTCCACACCTGCCTCCTGGCTCTCCGTACCGGACGACCCGTTCGCATCGCGTACGGACGCGAAGAATCGTTCTTTGGCCACGTTCACCGTCATCCAGCCCGTATCTGGATGCGACACCACGCCACCCGAGACGGACGCATCGTCAAGATCGAGAGCCGCATGGTGTTCGACGGCGGCGCGTACTGCAGCACGTCTCCGGCCGTGCTCATCAACGGCATCACGCACACCCAGGGTCCGTACAAGTGTGACAACGCGTTGGTCGACGGCTATGCGGTTCGCACCAACAATCCTCCCTGTGGTGCCATGCGCGGCTTCGGTGTGGTGCAGGCCTGCTACGCCCACGAGAGTCAAATGGACAAGTTGGCGGCCGCCTGCGGTATCGACCCGGTGGAGATCCGCCTTCTCAACGCGATGGAGACAGGCGACCGGTTGATCACCGGCCAGGTGGTCGACAGCGTGGCTCCCGTCGAGGAATGCATTCGCGCCACGGCCGCCATTCCCCTGCCGCCTGATCTCGAATCAGATCCCGACTTCCGCGACATTCCGGGCGGGTCCGGCCGCACCGCCGACCGTTCGCACATCCGCCGTGGAATCGGTTGGGGCGTGAGCATCAAGAACATGATGTACAGCGAAGGCTTCGACGACTACTCGACCGCTCGGTGTCGCATTTCCAACGGCGTGGTGACGGTCAAGTTCGCCACGGCCGAAGTGGGCCAAGGCTTCGTCATGCTGGCTCAACAGATCGCTCGTACCGTTCTCGGTGTCGACGAGGTACTCCTCGACACGATCGACACCCAGGTCGGCTCGGCTGGCTCCACATCGGCCAGCCGCCAGACGTGGATGAGCGGTGGAGCCGTGAACGCGGCCTGCGTCGCGGTCCGTGACAAGGTGATGGCCCATGTCGCGCAGTATCACGATCTCGAGGTTGCGAATCTCGCGATCGACGGAACCGACGTCGTCGACACCCGCGGCAATTTCCGCGTTGCGGTGTCCGACGTGATCGCACATCTCGAGATCGACGAGACCGTCGAGTATCACCACCCGCCCACCGAAGACCTCGACGAGAACGGCCAGGGAAACTGCCACGTTGCGTTCGCTTTCGTGGCCCACCGCGCGGTCGTCGACGTCGATCCGGAACTCGGTCTCGTGAAAGTCGTTCAAGTGGCCACGGCCCAGGACGTCGGACGTGTCCTCAACCCCCTCTCGTGCGTCGGCCAAGTGGAGGGTGGCATCGCTCAAGGCCTCGGACTCGCCGTCATGGAAGAAATCGTCGTCACCAACGGCAAGGTTCGCAATCCGAGTTTCACCGACTATTTGTTGCCGACTTTCCTGGATGCTCCCGCTGTGGAGGCCGTGTTCATCGAGGAATTCGAGCCGAAGTCACCGCTGGGAGCCAAGGGAGTCGGCGAGCCGCCCTGCATCTCGGTCACACCGGCGATCGCCAACGCCATTCGCAACGCCACCGGTCGCGAACTTCCACGGGTTCCGATCAGGCCGTACGACGTCTGTCTCTGACCGAAACGACACTCACCACGTGTCGACGTTGGGTCGCTTCTTGCCCTGTCGAGTAGCGAGTGGAGCCGACTCGAACACCGCGTTGATCCAACGGCGGGTGTCGGCCGGATCGATCACGTCGTCGATCTCGAAGTGCGTCGAGACGGACAACGCCTTGCCGTGCTCGTACATGCGGTCGACCATCTGCTGAAAGGTCGCCTCGCGCTCGATCGGATCGGTGATGGCCACGAGTTCGTTGCGGTAACCCAGACGAACCGCACCCTCGAGTCCCATACCTCCGAACTCCCCGGTGGGCCACGCCACGCAGGCCAAGGGCGCTTTGGTGGAGCCAGCCATTATGGCCTGGGCACCGAGTCCGTACGACTTGCGTACGACCACCGACACGACCGGCACCGTGATGTTGACGGCGGTGACGAAGAGCCGACTGCAGTGGCGCACCAGGGCGGTTTCTTCCACGTCCGGGCCCACCATCATTCCGGGTGTGTCGACCAGAGTGACGATCGGAAGATCAAAGGCATCACAGAGCTGCATGAACCGCGCGGCCTTGTCGGCCCCGTCGCTGTCGATCGCTCCGGCCAGATGAACCGGATTGTTGGCCACCACGCCCACCGGACGCCCGTCGACTCGCGCCAAGGCAGTGATCATGCCGATGCCGAAATCCCGCCGCAATTCGAGAACCGAATCGATGTCGAACAAGCCGTCCAACACGTCGTGCATGTCGTAGGCCTTCTTGCGGTTCGTCGGGACGACGTCGCGCAACCCCGTCTGATCGGGTGTCACGGATGAACCGACGGGTCCCTGGAAGTACGACAGATACTTCTTGGCCAAGACGACCGCATGAGCGTCGTCCTGGGCCACCAGATCGACCACACCGTTGACACGTTGCACCGACAACGGCCCGATCGCGGTGGGCTCGAACACACCGAGCCCACCGCCTTCGATCATGGCCGGACCACCCATGCCGATGTTCGAACCTTCGAGAGCGATGACCACGTCGCAGCAGCCGAGAATGGCCGCGTTTCCCGCGAAGCAATAACCACCGGTGATCCCGACGAGCGGGACGAGTCCCGAGAGTCGCGCGAAATCATGGAACGCCCAGCAATCGAGCCCGGACACGCCCAAACCATCGGTGTCGCCGGGTCGACCGCCTCCGCCCTCGGCGAAGAACACCACGGGGACCTGGAGCCGTTCGGCCACATCGAAGAGACGATCCTTCTTGCGATGGTTCTGTTGCCCCTGGGTGCCGGCCAGCACCGTGTAGTCGTACGACATCACGACCACCCGCGACTCACGACCAGCGAACAGTTCGCCGTTCACACGTCCGATGCCACCCACGAGTCCATCGGCCGGCGTGCGGGCGATGAGATCGTCGACGCCTCGGCGTCGACGTTGAGCGGCGATCACGAGTGGTCCGTATTCGACGAAGGAGTCGACGTCGACGAGATCGGCCACGTTCTCGCGGGCCGTTCGACGACCGGCTTCGTGCCGACGTCCGGTCGCTTCCGGGCGGGCCGCGTCGAGACCCGAGCGATGACGGTCGATCACCTCGGTCAGATCGACCCGAGGTCCGCCAGCGACATCGCCGTCGGGCGTATCAGCGGTCGCGACATCGGCCGACTCGACCACCACGAGCGGCGATCCCGCCATCACCGTGTCGCCGGCGGCGACTTTCACCTCGACGACTCGTGACGGATGATCG
Organism: Actinomycetota bacterium; assembly: GCA_016871355.1. Taxonomy (GTDB): domain Bacteria; phylum Actinomycetota; class Acidimicrobiia; order Acidimicrobiales; family Ilumatobacteraceae; genus Casp-actino8. The sequence continues at coordinate 13,429 of VFZC01000018.1, read as the reverse complement.
ACGATGACGTCGTGCTGCATCTTCATCGACTCGAGAATCACCACCGCACCACCGGCACGCACGAGCGAACCAACCGGAACGACGGAGAGCACCGTGCCTTGCATCGGTGCCTCGATCGACGATGCCATCAGAACCGAACGCGTGCCTCGCGTGGACCGCGCACCTGACCGCCGGCCCAGGTGACCGTGGCCGGATCGATCAATTCGAACTCGGGAATGCGATGGATGAACGTTTCGATGGCCACACGGAGTTCCATGCGAGCCAAGTTGGATCCGGCGCACCGATGGATACCGGCTCCGAACGCGACGTGCCGATTGATCTGACGGTCGATGATGACCTCGTCGGCGTTCTCGAAGACATCCGGGTCGCGATTGGCGCCGGGGAAGTTCATCAGAACTCGCTCCCCCGCCTTCATCGGACAGCCCTCGTACTCGACGTCCTCGGGCAGACGCCGGGCCATCGTGACGGGTGAATACGCACGCAGGAACTCTTCGACCGCGGTGTCCATCAACTCGGGGTGATCCACCAAGCGGCGCCGATCGTCGGGATGTGAGGCCAAGTGCCAGAGCGACGAACCGATGGCCGACCAGGTGGTGTCGACTCCAGCGATCAGCAACAGGCTGCACATACCGATGATGACCGAGTCCTCGATCGGTGCTCCATCGACTTCGGTGTGCAGCAGTTCGGAGATCAAATCGTCGGACGGGTTGATTCGCCGATCGGCCAAGGCGTTCTGGAAGAAACCGACCACTCCCATGACGCCGCGTCGACGTCGTTCGGGGTCGTACGCGAACTCGAGAACGTCGCGTACCCAACCAGTGAACGTGTCGCTCAGTTCGGGCGGCACACCGAGAATGTGGGCGATCACGCGAACCGGAATCTGCTGCGCGTAATCGGCGGCCACGTCGGCCTGCCCCGAGGCGATGAAACCGTCGATCAACTTGTCGCAGAGCGCCCGGGTCATCGGCTCGTAGGTGGCGGTCTTCTGCGGACTCATCCAGGGCAGGATCAAGCGACGGGTCCAGGTGTGCAACGGCGGATCGGCACTGATGGGCGGAACGCCGTAGGGCAGAACGGGTACACCTGCTCCGGGGCCGGCGCCGGGAGCGCCATCGAGACCGACCGGAGGAATCACGGCGATACCGCCGCCCGACGGGAAGCGCTCAATGTCGCGCGCGATTCGTGTGACGTCGTCGTACTTGGTGGGGAGCCACGATCCGCCCCAACGATCGGTGTGCGCGATCGGGCAGCGCTCACGCAAATCGTCCCAGACAACGAACGGGTTGCGCACGTATTCAGGGTCGAAGATGTCGTAGTCGGTGGCCCAGTCGCTGACGGGCTGGCGTACGGGGGTACTCGCGGTGTCGGTCATCGGATTCTCCGCTCACGACTGTAGGGCGAAGCCCGCGACTTCGTCGGCCAGACGCGGCCAGAAGTGACGGGGCCAGTCGTGACCCATGCCGTCGATGGCCACGAAAGTCGCGCCCGGCACGACCTCGGCCGTACGACGCCCTCCCGAGATGTCGATCAACGTGTCGGCGGTGCCGTGCAACACCAGAAACGGAACCGCGATCGCACGCAGACGTTCGGACCGCGAGCGGTCGCTTCGCGCGGCGCGATACTGACGGGCCACACCGTCGGGACGACAGGCCCGATCGAACAGTTCGCCAGCGATCTGCCGTTGAAGGTCCCACTCGACGAGACCGGGACTGCCCCACACCCTCTGGCCGGCCAGGTGCAACTCGATGGCTCGGTCGCGATCGGTCGAGCCCGGAGTGAGCAGTAGTTCTCGCGCCTCTTCGGTCGGGCCGCCCACTTCGGGATCTCCCGTCGTCGACATCACCGACGTGATCGACAGGACTCGGTTCGCGTGCTCGATCGCGACGGTCTGAACGATCATGCCGCCCAGCGAAGCGCCGAAGAAATGAGCCTTCTCGTCCCCGATGGCGTCGAGCACCGCCACCGCATCCGACGCCATGTCGCCGAGCGTGTAACCGTCGGGGCCATCGCTCGACAGACCGACGTCGCGATTGTCGAATCGGGCCACTCGAAAGCCACGGCCGACAAACTCCTCGATGAGTCCGGGGCGATACGCGATGCACTGATTGCCGAGCCCGTTGACGAGAATCAAGAGCGGCTCGTCCACACGTCCGAAGACTTCGTAGTAGATCTCGACCGAACCGTTGCGGGTGGTGGCCACTTCAACCTCCTGGATTGGCGGCGAGGTGATCGAACCGGCCGGCCGGTCGAGTCCTCGCGTATTCGGTGACGATCGGTTCGAGGTCGTGCGGACTCGCGCCATGCAGGATCACACCGTCGGCACCGAGATCGAACTGCTCGTTGATCTTGCGGACGCAGTTCTCCGGCGATCCGGCGGCCGCCGGGGCCAACCATTCGTCGGGGATCAGAGTGGCGACGTGTTCGAGTTGTTCGGTGGTGGCCACACCGTCGAGCGCACCGCGGAAGGTGCGCACGAACTCGTCCTGACGGAAACGCTCGAGCACCTTCGGATCCCAGCCGTTGGTGCTGACCATCAAGTCGCCGTACGCCTGGAGATACGTCGCCAACCGTCCCACCGTCTTCTTGAGGCGAACGTCTTCGGGAATGTGGTCGCCGATCGTGGCGAAACACGACCAGACACGGACTGCGGCCGGATTGCGACCGGCGCGCTCGGCTGACTCCTTCACGGTGCGTACGCAACGCACCAAGGTTTCGTCGGTGAAAAAGGTGTGCAGGATCACGCAGTCGAAGGCGCGACCGGCCAGCTCGAGAGTGTTCTGACCGAACGCCGTGATACCGAGAGGGATCTTCTCGTCGAATGACGGATCGAGCGCCAGCACCGGGAACTTCCCGATCGGGCCGTCGTGACCCACGATCACTTCACCCGCGAAGAGTCGCCGCATCACCTGCGCGAAGTCCTCCATCTGAGCAGTCGTGATCTTGGGCAGACCGAACGCCGAGAACATCGGTGCGATACCGCGGCCGATTCCGAGACAGAACCGGCCATCGGTGAGACGGTGCATCGTCGTGGCGTACGACGCGGTCACCAGCGGATGTCGCGTGTTGTGATTCGTGGCTGCGGTGGCGATGCCGATCGTCTCGGACACGGCCCCGACCGCTCCCGAGAGCGTGACTGCTTCTTTGATGTTGAAGCGCTCGGAGATGAAGCACGATCCGAGCCCGAGTCGTTCTCCGTCGCGCACCTCGTCGATCAGGTCGCGTGGTGACTTCGGTGCTCCGGGCAACGTGTAGAAACCCAGTTCGTTCATCGACATGTTCACCCCCTGAAGTTTCCAGTATCGCCGATCCGGTCACCTCGGAACCGAATCACCGGAGTCGCGACTCATCGCTCCGATAGGGTCGTCGCGTGCTCACCGCTGGCATCGTGGTCAACTCGAACGACATCGACGTTCCGATGGCCTACCTGCTCGACCAGGGCTTTCGGGTCGAGCGGATCTTTCCGGCCGACTCGCCCCGGTCGGCCACGTTGTCGGGCCACGGCTGCCGAGTTCATCTCGAAACCAGCAGCATCGCCGACGCCGACTCGGTCATCAGGCTCGTGAGCGACGACATCGATCGGGCTCGGGTCGAGCGTCTGGTCGATGGCACCTCCATCGAATGGCTTCCCGCCCACGAACCCCTCGTGCTTCCACCCCTCGTCTCCGAATTCGTTCACACCGGGCCATCCGACGGCTGGCACGTGGGGCGCGCCGGAATGCAGTACCGCGACCTCGTGCCCGACCGACAGGGTGGCTCGGTCATCGCGTCTCACATCCGCATTCCGAACGCCGGACCGGTTCCCGACTACGTGCACTTCCACGACGTCGTGTTCCAACTCATCTTCTGCCACAAGGGTTGGGTCAAGGTGGTCTACGAAGATCAAGGAGAGCCGTTCGTCCTCGAAGCCGGCGACTGCGTGATCCAACCACCGCGGATCCGACACCGAGTTCTCGAGAGTTCCGACGACATGCACGTCGTCGAAATCGGTTATCCCGCCGAACACGTCACCTACGCCGATCCGTCCACTCGGTTGCCCACCGACGTTCGCCGCTCCGATCGCGAGTGGTCGGGGCAACGTTTCGTCCACTTCGTCGCCGCTGATGCCACGTGGACCGCGAACGCCGCGGGCTGGCGGTCGGCCGACACCGGAATTCGTCACGGAACGGCGGGAGTCGCCGACGTGAAAGTGCATCACCTCGCCGAGGCCACGGCCATCTTCGAGCCGGTCGTCGACCGCGAGTTCCGCTTCCTCTTCGTTCTCGACGGACGAGGATCCGGTTCGGTCGGCTCTCGCCCGGTCGACCTCGTCGAGTCGACTGGCTTGGTCGTACCCGTGGGCGAATCAGCCGAACTGTCCGGATCCCTCACGTTGCTCGACGTGTCGATCCCGACGTCGTGACGAACCGCTCGACTGCTTCAGATCACTGACGGCCCATCTGTGCGCGCGCTTCCGACGCCGCCACGTCGGATTCACTCGCTGCTCGCACGAGCCTGATCTCGAGACGGTCGAGTCGTCCCTCGAGCGGGAAGCCGTCACGACGCGATGCGTACGACTCGGCCACCGGTGAACCGTGGTCGTAACCGACCGACGGACCGACACTGCTCATGGTGCGCATCACGAACGGGATGGCCAATTGACCCACCGGCCGCCCATCGATGGCCAACGTGGCCGTACCGGTCTTGCCCTCACGACGAAAAGCCAGCGACAGAACGGACGCGCCGTCCGGAACGCGCTCGGACGAGCGCACCACGTGATGTTCGCCGAAGATGTTGTAATCGAACACCAGCCGATCGTCTTCGACGTACACGCTCATCCCCGAGTTCTCGGTTCCCGACGCGTAGACGACGCCACCCTGACCGGGTGACAACGAGACGTGTGCGTCGAGATCCCAGCTGCGGCCACCCAGGGCGGCCGCAGCCTGTGCGGGCAACGGAGCCATCGGCGGTCGATACACATAGGTTCGGTCGACCGGATGCGCAGAGTTGTCGGCGAAGCGAACGCCCATCAATTCGAGCCCGCGATCGTCGAGAGGAAGAACTCCTTCACGTTCGGCTTCGGTCCACCACAGGGCGACGAGTTCAGCCAGGCGTTCGGGTTCGGCCGCCGCCAGATCGTTGACCTCCGAGCGATCGACGGCCACGTGGTACAGCTCCCACGTGTCATCGTCGTACGGCACGCCGGGCTGATGGCGCGTCACGGCCTTCCAACCGTCGTGGTAGATCGCACGGTGGCCGTGCATCTCGTAGTACTGGACCTTCTTGCGGCTCGGCGCTTCAGGAGAGCCGAACGTGTAGGTCATGGACGTTCCGGACACCGGCATCTGCTCGTACCCGCGATACACGTCGGGCGGCGTCACGCCGAGAACCTCGTAAATCGTCGGCACGATGTCGTTGACGTGATGGAACTGATCACGCGTCTCACCGCGGGCTTCGAGTCCCTTCGGCCAGCGCACGATGCACGGCACGTGGATGCCACCTTCGTGAGTGTTCTGCTTGTACCACTTGAACGGCGTGTTGCCGACCTGCGACCAGCCCCACGGATAATTACTGTGCGAATGGGGACCACCGATCTCGTCGATGCGAGAAATGGCTTCGTCGGGCGTCTCGATCAGGAAGTTGAAGAACTTCATCTCGTGCAGCACGCCGAACGGGCCGCCCTCCTGGCTCGCTCCGTTGTCGGCGAGCAGCACGACCATCGTGTCATCGGCGATTCCGAGCGCCTCGAGCGATTGCATCAGACGGCCGATCTGATCGTCGGTGTGATCGAGGAAGGCCGCGTACGCCTCTTGCAGGCGGCAGGCCAGACGACGTTGATTGTCGGACAGATCGGACCAGGCTTCGACACCCGGGTTGCGCGGGGCCAACTCGGTATCGGCCGGGATCACCCCGAGTTCCTTCTGCCGAGCGAACCACCGCTCGCGCCAGACGTCCCAACCTTCGTCGAAGACTCCGCGGTACTTCTCGAGGTATCGCGACGGGGCCTGATGAGGTGCGTGAGTCGCTCCGAACGCCAAGTACATGAAGAACGGCCGATCGGGCCGCACGCCCACCGAGTCGTGCACGAATTCCACGGCCTTGTCGACCAGGTCTTCGCTCAGGTGATAACCGTCCTCCGGGCGCCCGGGTGGTTCGATCCAGTGATTGTCGTAGACGAGTTCGGGATGGAACTGGTCGGTCTCACCGTCGAGGAAGCCGTAGAACCGATCGAACCCTCGCTGAAGGGGCCACTGATCGAACGGACCGGCGGCCGAGCAATCGGTCATCGGACAGAGATGCCACTTGCCGAGCGCGAAGGTCGCGTACCCGGTGTCACGCAACACCTCGGCGATCGTCGCGGCGTTGTTGGAGATGTGGCCGCGCATGTGTGGATAGCCCGAGTTGAAGTTGGAGATCGATCTCATGCCCACGGCGTGATGATTGCGACCCGTCAGCAAAGCGGCCCGCGTGGGCGAGCAGAGCGGAGTCACGTGGAAGTTGGTGAACCGCAGCCCTTCATCGGCCAGTCGGTCGATGTTCGGTGTGTCGATGGACGAGCCGTAACAGCCCAGGTGAGAGAACCCCAGATCGTCGAACAGGACCACGATGACGTTGGGCGATCCCGCTCGTGGATGGGCCCGCGTCGGCCACCACGGCTCGGACTCCCCGTGGGTCCGACCGATCCGGCCTCGAAAACCTTCGTACTCGTCGATGCGCTTTGCCGACATGACTCCCCCCTTCGGCCGACCTTAGTGGCGTGAACTACTTTCGACCCATGAGTCCATCACCGGTCGCCATCGTCGCCGACGGACGCTTCTACGTCGGCCCTGACCTCTGCAAGCAGCTCGCAGCGCGCGGCTTCGATCTCGTCGTGGGCGACGCCGACGAAGCCCTGACCAACGAGATCGCCGGTCTCGGTCGACGCCTGGTCTCGGTCCCCGGTGGCTCGGATCTCGCCGGGTCAGGCGCGAGCGCTCTCGTGGAAGCGGCCCAACGCGAATACGGACGGATCGACTCGGCCGTCGCCTTTTCGGGCGACATCGTCACCGGTCGTTTCACCAAGTCGACGGTCGACGATCTGCGTCGAGTGTTGGTGGGCTGCGTCGAAGCCCCGTACAACTTCCTACGCGCGGTGGTGCCCGTGATGACCGAGGCGGCCCAAGGACAGGTGCTGATCATCACGAGTGCGTCGGCGGCGCGACCCACCCCGGGTGCACCGCTCTATTCGGCGGCCCGCGCCGGCGCCACGATGCTCGTCAAGAACGTGGCCGACGAAGTCGCTCGCACCGGCGTTCAGGTGAACGCGGTCGGCACCAACTTCATGGACTTCCCGGCCTTCTTGAAGTCGAGTGGAGCGACCGATCCCGAAGTGCGCGCCAAGATCGAAGCTCAAGTCCCGATGCGTCGACTCGGCACCATGACCGAGTTCGCGTCGTTCTGCATGGCCTTCCTCGACGGCAGTAGTCGCTTCACGACCGGTCAGTTCGTCGCCTACGCCGGCGGCTGGGCCTGAGGAGACCACGATGGATCGCTCACTGTACGAAGACGATCACCTCGCGTTCGGCGAGAGTTTCCGAGCCTTCATCGACAAAGAGATCGCACCCGACTATCTCCGATGGGAAGAAGAAGGCATCGCTCCGCGCGATCTGTACTCGAAGGCCGGCGCCAGCGGCTTCATCGGCATGGCCATCCCCGAGGAGTACGGAGGTGGCGGGAGCACGGACTTCCGCTTCAACGCGATCCTCGGTGAAGAACTGGCCCTGGCCGGCATCGGCGGAGCCGGCAACGGGATCACCCTCCACAACGACATCACCACGCCCTACTTCACCGATATCTGCAACGACGAACAGAAGCAGCGCTGGCTGCCCGGAATCGCCACCGGATCCCTCATCACCGCGATCGCCATGACCGAGCCGGGTACGGGTAGTGATCTCGCCAGCATCGCCACCACTGCGCGACGCGACGGTGATCGCTACATCCTGAATGGATCGAAGACCTTCATCACCAACGGAATCAACAGCGATCTGGTGATCGTGGCCGCCAAGACCGACCCGACGCAGCGCCACACCGGAATGTCGTTGCTGGTCGTGGAACGGGGCATGGCCGGGTTCGAGCGTGGACGCAACCTCGACAAGATCGGTCAAACGAGTGCCGACACTTCCGAATTGTTCTTCAACGACGTGGAAGTTCCCGTCGAGAATCGACTCGGTGACGAAGGCCGAGCGTTCCACTACCTGACCGGCAATCTGGCCCAGGAGCGATTGTCGATCGCCGTGGCCAGTCTGGCCTCGGCCCGCGCCTGCGTGAACTGGACTCTCGACTACGTGAAGGAACGCAAGGCTTTCGGCACCACCATCGGATCGTTCCAGAACACCAAGTTCGTCCTGGCCGAACAGCGAACCGAAGTGGACGTCGCCCTGGCCTACGTGGATGCCTGTGTGTTGGCCCTCAACGCCGGTCGTCTCTCCGCCGCCGAAGCGGCCGCGGCCAAGTACTGGTGCACCGAGCTCTTGAAGCGAGTGGCCGACAAGTGCCTGCAACTCTTTGGTGGCTACGGGTACATGCGCGAGTACCCGATCGCGCGGGCCTACGCCGACGCCCGTATCACCACCATCTACGGCGGAACCACCGAGGTGATGAAGAGCATCATCGCCAAGGACATGGGGCTCTGAAGTCATGTCGGTCGCGCTGATCACCGGTGCCGCGGTCGGCTTCGGCCGCGGGCTCGCCCGCGTGTTCGGCCGGGCCGGTCATTCGCTCGTCCTCATCGATGTTCGCGACGAACTCGAGACCACGGCCGACGAACTTCGTCGATCGGGCGTCGACGTTCTCGCCGTGCGTGGTGATGTGACCGACGATGCGACTCTCCGGTCACTCGTCGACGAGACGATTCGGACTTTCGGACGTCTCGACGTTCTCATCAACAACGCCGGTCAGGTGCGGTTCACACCCATCGACGCACCCATCGACACCGCCATCACGCACGTCGAGGAACTATGGCGAGTCAACACCCGAGCGCCGTACGTCCTTGGCCGTCTCGTGATTCCGCACATGATGAAAGCGCGATCGGGGCACATCATCAACATCGCCACCGACCACATCCACACCTGCGGCTTTCCCGAGGTGGTGACTCACGAAGGTTCCGAATCCTGTGCCTGGTCCGGAGCACCTCGGCGACCACTCGGCCCCGGTCCGTTCGATGCGTACGACGCCTCGAAGTGGGCGCTCAACGGCCTCACCCAGACCTGGGCTCATCAACTTCGCGAATACGGAATTCGAGTCAACAACATCTGCCTCGGTGCCACCGACAGCGAGATGATGCGCGAAGCGGTGCTCGTCGGACGTGGACGACCCGCCTCACAGAGGGAAATCGACTCGTGGATGCCCACCGACACCGTGGCCGACGTCGTTCTCCAACTTCACGACGAGGGAGCCGACGGCCGTTCGGGCGACAACGTGGGTATCTGGTTGGGCCATCCGATCGTCCTGCCTCCGGCTCACCCGGTCTTGGGGCGACGCGACTGAACGCGCGTACCATGGGCACATGCCTCGTGCCCTCGCCGCTCGTTGGTACTCCGACCACGACCAGTATCAGAACGAACGACGAGTCATCTGGGGTTCCGAATGGCTGATGTTCGGGGTCACCGCCGAGTTGTCACGACCGGGCCACTACGTCGCTGACGAGATCGCCGGTTATCCGCTCCTGGTGGTGGTCGATCCTCAGGGAGAGTTACGCGGCTTCCACAACGTGTGCCCACATCGGGCCGGCGTGATCCAGTGGCCGGGCTGCGGCCAAACCGGAAATCTGGTGTGTCGCTACCACGGTTGGGCGTTCAGCTGGGACGGTTCCCTGAAGTCGGCCCGCGATTTCGGCGACTCACCCACACCCGATGACCACTCCCTTCGACCGATTCGTGTCGAAACCTGGGGCCCACTCGTGTTCGTCAATCTCGACGAGAACGCACCGGCGTTGGCATCCACTCTCGGTTCGCTCGACACCGCCGTTCGCCAGCATGCCTTCACCGATTTCGCCTACGGGCGGCGTCTGGTTCGCACCCTCGAGTGCAATTGGAAGACGTACGTCGACAACTACCTCGAGGGTTACCACGTCCCCCTCCTGCATCCGCTCCTCAATTCGGCCGTCGACATGAAGACGTATTCGGTCGAGGTTCCCGACGACACCTACTGCATCCATCGGGCCGGCCAGGTCGAAGGTTCGGCCTCCGCCGGGGTGTGGGTGTTCCGCTATCCGAATCTCGCCATCAACGTGTACTCCGACGGCATGAACGTCGAGCGCATCGTGCCCCTGTCGTCGACTCGAACCGCTGTGGTCTACGACTACTTCGCACAGGACGTCTCCGAGGAGAAGATCCAGTCCATGGTCGAAATGTCGAACATCACTCTCGACGAAGACCAGACGATCGCCGAACTCGTGCAACGCAATCTCGATGCCGGGGTGTACGAAGCCGGACCGCTGAGTCCCCGCCACGAGAACGCCTTGGCGTGGTTCCAGGGTCGCATTCGTCAGTCGACCGGAGCCCGCTGATGGGCGTTGCCTCGTCACGCACTCAAACCGTGGTGACCCTCGACCTCGAAGGCGTCCTGGTGCCCGAGATCTGGATCGCGGTCGCCGAGACAACCGGCATCCCCGAGTTGCGTCTCACCACACGCGACGAGCCCGACTACGACGTCTTGATGCGTGGTCGTCTCGAGATCCTCGATCGACACGACCTGACGATGTCGAAGATCGCTTCGGTGATCGGAACCCTCGACCCACTGCCCGGGGCTCGCTCCTTCCTCGACGAACTGCGGAGCCGCACGCAAGTCCTGATCCTGTCCGACACCTTCGAGCAGTTCGGACAACCACTCATGCGACTGCTCGGCATGCCCACTTTGTTGTGTCATCGTCTCGTGGTCGAGAACGATCGCATCGTCGACTACGAACTACGAATGAACGATCAGAAGCGACACGCGGTGGCCGCGCTGAAGGCGCTAAACTACCGCGTGATCGCGGCCGGCGACTCGTACAACGACACCGCCATGCTCGCCGAGGCCGACGCCGGATTCTTGTTCCATGCTCCCAACAACGTGCGCCGCGAGTTCCCGCAATTCATGGCCCACGACGAGTACGACACGCTCCTGGCCGCGATCAGCAGCCACCTCTGAGACCGCTCCACGGTCTCGAGGTTCGTCAGCAGGCTCCGAGCGACTCCACCCGTTCGCTCACGGCGGCCGGACCACCGAAGATGGCCAACTTGACGACACCCAGTCGAGCGATGCGGTCGCGAACCGTCGTCGGAACACACGTGGGAGGAATGAGCATCAACGGCGCCACCGGGTCGACCGACGAGAACGGCACCGCGGCCAGGGCGTCCGGGAAGTTCGTGGCGGTGGCCACCGCCGCCCACTTGGAGGTGGACATGTCGGCCCACACCGCTGACGAGCGCTCCGAAACGTCGAGGGCGTTGATGCGACTCACCGTTGCGAACGTGGCGAGATCGGCCAGCACGGCACTCGAGATCGACGTGTCGGGCCCGAGCACTCGGATGGATGTGGGCCCCAAGGTCTGGATCAACTGTCGGGTGTACGTCGGTAGCGGGTTGATGCCGTCGATGAGCACGAACGGCCGGTCGTAGACCGCCGCCGCCGTAGACGCGATCAATGGATCGGCGAAGTCGCGACCACTGGCCACCCAGATGGTCGAACTCCTCTGCCCGGCCCAGGCGATTTGTGTGAATTGATTGGCCGTGTCGTAGCGATCGGCGCCGCCGATGCGAAGAAGTTCGAACGATCCGAGCGCCCGCAGTTGCTGATACACCGCGTCGGAGACCGCGGCGGTTCCGCCGGCCACGTAGACCTTGCTCGGACGGAGGCGTTCGAGTTCGAGACGCGTCGATTGCGGCACGCCGTTGGCGTCGACCAAGAGGAACGGTGCGTTGAAACGGGCCGCCGCCGCGCCGGACGCCAGGGCATCGGGAAACTTGGTTCCCGTCGCGATGAAGACCTCGTCGGTCGATCGCCAATAGGCCGACACCGCGGCCGCCGTCTCGTAGCGATCGGCACCGAAGATTCGGGTGACCACGAGGCCGCGGGTGATGGCCGACGCACCGCCCAGTTCGAGTCCGGTGACCGAACGAACCCAGGCCAAGCCGGCCGGCACCCAGGCCGACACCGAATGTCCCACGCAGTAGACCGGGCCGTAACTCGTCACTCCGACGATGCGGAATCGGTTGTCGGTTCCGAGGGCCACCACCGGCCCACCGGAGTCTCCGTTGCACGCCGACGAGATCGTCGAACGAGCGCACAGCGCAGTGGATGGGTCGTAGATGACGCCGAGCGACAGATCGAGACGCGCACAGTCGGTATCGGCCACCACGTTCAGGTCGGCCGACTGGAGGCTCGAACTCGCGGCACCGCCAGCTACCGTACGCCCCCAGCCGATCACCGTGACGAGCCCACCCGTCTGCCAGGCCCAGGTGTCGTCGTACGACGCGAGGCCGGGGAGCACCGAAGGGTCGACCGACACCGGAGCGTCGAGGCGGTAGAGACCGAAGTCGTAGCGAATCGACAGACTGGTGGTCGAGAAGTACGGGTGGGCGGTGCCGGTCGCCCCGCCGGCCGACACCAACGATGCCACGGTCGTCGAGCCGGTGTAGATGGTCGCGCGGTTCTCCACGCAATGGGCGGCGGTCAGAACCCACGACGCGCTGATCAGAGTCCCCGAGCACAAGCTTCCGCCGTCGGTGATGATCCGAACGACCGACGAGCCCCAGCGCGCCGGAGCCGCCACTCCACCGACCACCTGAACACTGCGCTCGGATTCGGACGTCGACGACGACGGCGACGAAGACGACGACGGTGGCGGCAGCGCGTCGTTCGAGGTCCAGCCCACGGAGGCAGTCAGACAACTCAGAACGAGTGTGATGCGAACGACCGACTTCACACGATCACGCTAGTCAGGCACGCTCGTCATGCTCACCGGTGAGAGACCCCGTGACAAACGTGTCACTGGTGTCGAAGGGGGGACTTGAACCCCCACGATCTTACGATCACTAGCCCCTCAAGCTAGCGCGTCTGCCTATTCCGCCACTTCGACGTGGAGTGAGAACGATACAGCCGGGACTCGATCACCGCACGAGGAGAAAGCCCAGGCTGAGAACCGAAACGGCCCAGACCAGAGCGAGCACGAACGTGATGCGATTGAGGTTCCGTTCGGCGGCCGCCGATCCGAGTGCCGCACCACTACCGCCTCCGAACATGTCGGAGAGGCCACCACCCTTACCGCTGTGCATGAGGATGCCAGCGATCATCCCGATCGTCGAGACGACGTTGATGACGACCATGAGGTACATGATGATGTCGCGCACGGCATTTGAGCCTACTGGCTCAGTCGGCAAAGTGGCAGGCCACCGGGTGACCCTGACCGCGATCAATGAGGGCCGGCTCCTCCACG
>VFZC01000017.1 GCA_016871355.1 Actinomycetota bacterium | reverse complement strand
CGGTCCAGAGTTGGCGCGAACCGAAAAGCAGAAGAACGACCAGCAACGACCACGTGACCACGGTGACGGGCGAACGACTTTCGGTGCTGGCCCGGCGACGCGCGCGCCGGGCGGTGGAGCGACGGCGCGTGAATCGCGCGATGCGAACACTCCCACTGGTCTGCATCGCCGCAACTTCGGCCGGCGGAACGAGCCGCAGTTGAGCGATGCGGCGACGACGACGGCGAATGGACGGTGCACTCGTGACGAGTGATGCCAACGAACCGAAGCGAGCAAGTGCCATTGCTCCACGTCCTCGAACGATCGACGCGATCGCGGCGGCCACGTTGACGAGCACGAGTGTCGGGACGATCAACCACGAACGACCAGTCAGCGCCGCCACGGTCATCAGACGCTGGCGCTCGATCTCGAAATCGTCGACGAGATCGGGGCGGCGTTCGTGGAATCGGCCGTGATGCCGCGCGACCGCCGACGGGACGATGACGACGCGTCCCCCGAGAAGATGCGCGCGCCAACACAGATCGAGTGCCTCCCCATGGAACTGGATCGACGGATCGAAGCCCTTCAGTTGCCGAAAGACGTCGGCGCGAATCAGCAGACAGGCCGACGAGAGCGCGAACACGTCGCGGATCGCGTCGTGTTGTTCTTGGTCGAGTTCGCGGGGTTCGAGCTCGTCGTCGAGTTCACCGAAGCGGTCGACCGCGAAGCCCACCGACTGCAGAATCCGTGAATCGTCCCAGTCGACGATCTTCGGGCCGACCATGGCCGCGTTCGACCGAAAGATCTCCTCGACCAGACGCGACACCGCATCGGGCATCAACGCCACGTCGTCGTGCATCAGGAGGAAGAAACCACCGTCTCCTTCGACGAGGCCCAACACCTGATTGGCGGTGGGCCCGAACCCGAGATCGGCGCCAGCGGCCCGGACGTGCGCGTTGGGCAGATGTTGGTGGACGACCGTGGCGACCTCGTCGACTGCCGGACCCGGCGTGGCGGCGACCAGCACCAGAACCTGCAGGTTGGGGTAGTCCTGCGCGGCCAGCGAAGCCGCCACATCGGCCAGGTGGGGCTGCGGGGGGTAGACCACGACCGTGGCCACGACACCGGGGGCGCCAGAGGGGTTGGACCGCGACTCCACGATGGGCGAAGGCTACTCGTTGCGGTCGGGCCGACCGGGGCGCCCGAGTCGCACATGACACCCACAAAGACCCGTCACGCTGGGGCGATCGCTCGACGCGTCGACGGCGATGGGTAGCGTGATCAGCCTTGGCGACGACTGAACGAGACTCCCGCGCCCCGCTTCCCGAAGGCACCGTCGCCGTCGGCATCGGTCTGCTGATCGCTGGGCTCTCGAGCTACGCCTTCTTCAAGGTGGGCCAAGAGGCTCTGGGCAAGGACGACTTCAAACCGATCGTCGCGCTGTGGTTCGCCACCTTCGTCCTGGCGCCCGGCTTCTTCCTCCCACTCGAACAGGAAATGGGACGGGCCCTCGCCCATCGTCGCGCGCTCGGACGAGGCGGACGTCCGATCGTGATGCGCGTCGTCCCCCTCGGATTGGCCATGGCCGCGGTCGTCATCGCGGCGATCGCCGGACTCAGTTCGATCGCCACTCGCGAGTTCTTCGAGGGCTACGGGCTCGTGACCGCCGCGCTCATCATCGCGTTCATGTCGTATGCGCCAACCCATCTCGCTCGTGGCATCTGCTCGGGTGAAGGTCGCTTCGCCGCGTACGGCATCGTGATGGGAGCCGACGGTTTCGTGCGCGTCGTCGGCTGTGTGATCTTGTGGCAACTCGACGTCACCAACGTGGGTGCCTACGCACTCCTCGTGGCCCTCTCACCCTTGTCGGGTGTTCTGATCGTGTGGGCGCGTCGCCAACTCGTCACGAGCCCCGGACCCGAGGCGCCGTGGAGTGAAGTCACACCCAATCTCGGCTGGCTTCTCCTCGGCTCGGTGATGGGAGCCGGATTGGTGAACGCCGGTCCGATCGCCATCGACGTGTTGGCCGCCAACGACGAAGCCGAGAAGGTCACCCGTTTCGGAAACGGAGTGCTACTCGCCCGTGTTCCACTCTTTTTGTTCCAAGCCGTACAAGCCGCGCTCCTGCCCCGTTTGGCTCGACTCGCGGCCCAGAACGATCTCGAGGAGTTCCGCGCCGGATTCCGACGTCTGATGCTCGTCGTCGTGAGTGTCGGGTTGTTCGGCACCGTGGCCTCGTTCGCGTTCGGACCGGCCGTTCTCGATGTGGTGTATGACGGAGGACTCGACCGACGCACACTCACTCTGCTCGCCCTCGGTAGCGCGGTGTACATGGTTGCGTTGGCCACGGCCCAGGCCGTGATCGCTCTCCACGGTCACGCGCGCGTGGGTATCGGCTGGCTCTCGTCGATGATCGTGTTCTTGCTGTGCGCGTGGTTGTCGTCCGATGATCTGTACCTACGGGTCGAAATCGGTCTGGTCGCGAGTTCGGTTGCGGCCCTCATCTACTTCGCCTGGTCGTTGCGCGATCTGCTGAAGCAAGGCGCCCAGCCCGATCGGGACTCGGCGCTCGAGGCGTTCATCGGCAACCCCATCGAGGGCTGAGGTCGCTCACGGCTGAGGCCGTTACGGGTGCCGTGTTCAGGACGGTACGGGCAGACCCGCGCGGGTGGCCTCACGCTTGAGGTCGTGCGCCACCATCATCTTCACGAGTTCGGGGAAAGACACCTCAGGCTTCCAGCCCAACTTCTCACGAGCCTTGGTGGCGTCGCCGATCAGGAGATCGACCTCGGCCGGACGGAAGAACTTGGGATCCTGCCGCACGTACTTCTTCCAGTCGGAGATTCCGACCTCGGCGAAGGCGCGCTCGACGAGTTCCTCGATGGTGTGCGTCTCACCAGTGGCGATCACGTAATCGTCGGGCTCGTCTTCTTGGAGCATGAGCCACATCGCCTTCACGTAGTCGCCGGCGTAACCCCAATCGCGCTTGGCGTCGAGGTTGCCCATGACCACTTCGTCCTGAAGACCGAGTTTGATACGCGCGGCGGCGTTGGTGACCTTGCGCGTGACGAATTCGACGCCGCGACGCGGTCCCTCGTGATTGAAGAGAATGCCCGAGCAGGCGTAGAGGCCATAGCTCTCGCGGTAGTTGACGGTGATGTGATGGCCGAACACCTTCGCGCAGCCGTACGGCGAACGCGGATGGAACGGCGTCAACTCGGATTGCGGAATCTCGCGCACCTTCCCGAACATCTCCGATGACGAGGCTTGATAGAAGCGAATGGTGTTGTTCTGGGCGCCGCCGACCATGCGAATGGCTTCGAGCATGCGCAGAACACCGGTGCCGGTGAGATTGGACGTGAGTTCGGCCTGGTTCCACGACAACGCCACGAACGAGATGGCGGCCAGGTTGTAGACCTCGTGCGGTTGAGCGACTTCGAGGGCCTTCACGAGTGAAGGCAGGTCGGCCAGGTCACCGGGAACGATCTCGACGAAAGGAAACTCGTCGCGCATCATCTCGAGCTTGGGATTGTTCTGGCCCTTGACGACGCCGAAGACTTGATAGCCCTTTTCGTGCAGAAGCTGAGCCAGATGTTGGCCGTCCTGGCCAGTGACTCCGGTGATGAGGGCGCGACGCATGAGACTCCTTGGGCGCCCACGACATGAGCGTGCCGACAGTCTACGGAGACCGCGGCGCGGACCCTGATCCACGGCGCGCCCGTACACTCGCTTCGTGCTGACCGTTGCCTGCGACACCGGGCCCCTGCACGGACCGGCCACCGGGATCGCCCGTGCCACCGCCGGACTGCTCGACGCGCTGGCGCACCACGACATCGCCGTCGTTCCCTACGTGGTGAGTTATCGAGCCCACGTGAACGTCGGAACCCGTCGTCTCGCGCTGCCGGCGTCGTTGGCGTTGCGCGCGTGGGCGACGTTCGATCGGCCCCGCGCCGACCGATTCGTACAAGATGACGATCACGGCGTCGATCTCGTCCACGGAACCAACTACGTGGTTCCGCCGTCGACGCTGCCCCGCATCGTGAGCGTCTACGACTGCTGGGCACTCGATCATCCCGACCTCGTTCACTCCGATGTTCGATTGGCCATGCGCGTTCTTCGTCGCAGTATCGCCACCGGTGCAGTGGTTCATGCCTCGTCGCACGCCACGGCCGAACGACTCCGTGCGCATTTCCCGAATGCCGATGTCGAGATGATCCATCTCGGATCGACACCGCTCCCCTCGCCGCCAGTTGCACCGAGTACACGGCTCGGCGAACTCGTCGGCTCGCGGCCGTTCGTGCTGGCGATGGGAACCATCGAAGTCCGCAAGAACCTCCCGCGACTCGTGCGCGCATTCGCAACGGCGAACATCGCCGACGCCTCACTCGTGATCGCTGGCGGAGACGGCAACGACCGGCCGGCGCTCGATGCGGCGCTGGCCGAACTCGACCCCGCGATCCGCTCACACGTCGTGGTCACTGGCCGTGTCGACGACAGCGACGCGTCCTGGCTCGTTCACAACGCCCACGTGTTGGTGTACCCCTCACTCGACGAAGGTTTCGGTTTCCCGATTCTCGAAGCCTTCGCCGCGGGGGTTCCAGTCGTGGCGAGTACAGCCGGGTCGATTCCCGAGGTGGCCGGTGACGCCGCTGTGTTGACGGACCCCAACGACACCGACCGACTCGCGGCCGCGATCGTGCGAGCCGTCGACGACGACACCGAACGCGCACGACTGATCTCGGCTGGTCGACGTCGGGTCGATGCGTTCACCTGGGCGAGCGCAGCCACCCGCATGGTCGCGCTGTACCGCCGAGTCGTCGCCGATGCGGTTCGATCGTGAGAATGGCGTCGTGACGTCGAAGTACACGGTGATCGCCGGCGGTGTGGGTGCGGCCCGCTTCCTGCGCGGGTTGGCGGCCGCGGTCGATCCGAGCTCCATCACCGCGGTGGTCAACACCGGCGACGACGGCTGGATCAACGGCTTGTGGGTGTCGCCCGATCTCGACACCGTCACCTACACCGTGTCGGGTGCGATCGACACCGAACGCGGTTGGGGACTCGGTGACGAGTCGTGGCGCGTCATGGAATCGGTGGGTCGTTACGCGAGTGTTCGACCTGACGGCTCGAGCGCGGCCAACACGTGGTTCAACCTGGGCGACCGCGACCTGGCCACTCACCTGTATCGAACGGCCCGTCTGCGCGAAGGTGCGTCGCTCAGCGCGATCACCGACGAGATTCGCCGCGCGTGGGAACTCTCGCTACGCATCGTCCCGATGTGCGACCAACCCGTGGCCACGCTCGTCGACATCGTCGACACCGATGGAACCGAACGCCGAGTCTCGTTCCAGGAGTACTTCGTGCAGCGTCGTCACGGCGTGCCGGTTCGCGACGTGCACTTCGACGGAGCGGCCGACGCCATACCCACGTTCTTGCCCGACATCGATTCGGCTGACGCGGTGGTCATCGCACCATCGAACCCGATCGTGTCGATCGGCCCCATCCGTGCCCTCGCGGGTGTGGATGCTGCACTGAGCGCCCGGCGTAACTCGGTCGTTGCGATCTCGCCCATCATCGCTGGCGCGGCCCTCAAGGGCCCGGCCGATCGCATGTTGATCGAACTCGGACACGAAGCGTCGGTGGTGGGCGTGGCCCGCCTCTACGCACCGATCTGCTCCACGTTGGTGATCGACCAGCGTGACACCGACTCGGTCGCTCGGGTGGAAGCCGAGGGGCTGCGCTGTGTCGTGGCCGACACGATCATGTCGTCACTCGACGTCGCGCGGGCGCTCGCCCTGACGACCATCTCTGCGGTGGCATGATGGACCCGATGAGCGATCCGGCCCAACTCCGACTCGCCGCTTGGGGCGTCACTGGCATCGGTGAGATCAAGCCGGGCGATCAACTCGGCGACGTGATCGTCGATGCCTGTCGCGACGAGCCGAATGGTCCGCTGGCCGACGGCGACGTACTGGTCGTCACCCAGAAGATCGTGTCGAAGGCCGAGGGTCGCATGGTGGAAATCGATCCCACCGATCCGCTCTCGCACAAGGTTCTCGTCGAACAAGAGGGCGTCCGAGTCGTGCGACGACGTGGCGACCTGATCATCACGGAAACCACCCACGGCTTCATCTGCGCCAACAGCGGCATCGACTTGTCGAACGTCGAACGCGGCTGGGCCGCGTTGCTGCCCATCGACAGCGACCGTTCGGCCCGTCGCATCCGCGACATCGTGCGCGCCAAGGTGGGCGTGAACGTGGGCGTGATCGTGTCCGACACATTCGGCCGCCCGTGGCGCAAAGGCCTCACCGACGTGGCCATCGGCGTGGCCGGCATCGCCGCCGTGGTCGATCTGCGCGGAACACCCGATGCGCTCGGGCGCGTGATGCAGGTGACCGAGGTGTGTGTGGCCGACGAAATCGCGTCGGCGGGCGAATTGGTGATGGGCAAGTCGAACGGAGTCCCGGTGGCCGTGGTGCGCGGGTGCGACCCCGAGTGGTTCCGCGAGTCGTCGATCTCCGAGATCGTGCGCCCGGCGAACGAAGACCTGTTCCGCTGACCGGAGGTCAGCCGAGGAGACGGCTCAGACCATCGTCCACGGTGGTGAACGGCGCCCAACCGAGGTGCAAGCGCGCGCGAGCCGACGACAGCGCAACTCGCGACACGTGGTGCGTTCGTTTCGGTGCGTTGGCGGCGGGTGCTCCCGATCCGACCGTACGCCAGATGTCGCGCACGTTGGTCTGCACGCCCGTCCCGATGTTGAGCGCGAGTCCGCCACCCTTTCCGGCCGCTCGAACCAACGCATCGACCGCGTCGTCGATCCAGAGCAGATCACGCGTTTGCCGACCGTCCCCATGGATGGCGAACTCGACGCCGTTGTCGCGAGCCGCCAACGCCGCCGCCACCACGTTGCTGTCGGGACGCATCCGCGGTCCGTACACCGTGGGCAGGACAAGCGCCGTGTACTCGACCGCGTGACGATCGCGGTATCCGGCCAACACCTCGAGCATCGAGTTGGCGATGATTCCGCTCACAGTCGTTGGCACACGTTCGTGGTCTTCGCGCACCGGTAGATCGCGCAACGGAATCTCGCCGTAGACCTGACTGGCCGGCAGAACCACCACCACTTTCGACTTCGGCGACACCGAACGCACCGCTTCGAGACAGGCCACAAGAACCGCTAATGCCTCGACGGCGAGCAAGGGATCACGCGCATCGGATCCGAGCCCGCGCACGAGATAGAGAACTTCGGGGGCACGCCGCTCGAGCAGTGTGGACAACTCGGGCGCGGCCGCATCGAGTTGCTGAATCGACAGCCGTCCGCCCCGCGCACGCGCCTCGGCCAAGTTGGCCAGTGAGCCAGTGGTGAAGTCGTCGACCACGTCGATGGTCACGTCGTCGACGAGTAACCGATCGACGAGGTGCGATCCGATGAATCCGGCTCCGCCGATCACGACCGCCGACGACGGTGCGGCGACGGTCGGTTTGCGCGGCACGTCAGGCCGCCGAGGGATCGGGGATGAGAGCGCCGCTCAGAGCGACGCCCGCCGCGATGTTTCCTTGGGCGCCGATGACCGAGTCACGCAACGACGCGCTCTCGCCCACCTCACCCATGACGATGCTGTCGACGACGTCGGCACCTCGACGAATCACGGCACCGGGGAGGATCACCGATCCGATCACCCTCGCATCGGCCTCGACGCGAGCGCCCTCGGCGACGAGTGAATGTTCGACGTGTGCCGAAGGATCAACCGTCGCCCCAGGTTCGACCGCGACGCACGAGAGTAGCCGACGCCGTCCGTCGAGCATGTCGAGATTGGCCTGTCGATAGAGCGACGGCCGACCGGTGTCGACCCAATAGTCGTCGGTGGCCATCGCGTACAGCCGACCGTCGGCCACGATCTGCGGAAACGTTTCACGCTCGATGGAGACCTTGCGTCCGGTCGGAATGCGCGCCAACACCGATGGCTCGAACACGTAGGTTCCGGCATTGATGAGGTTGCTGGGAGCCGTTCCGGGCGCGGGCTTCTCGACGAATTGCGACACGAGTCCCGACCCATCGATGCCGACCACACCGAACGACGACGGATCGTCGACGGGTGTGAGGTGCAGCGTGGCCTCGGCACCACGACCACGATGAAACGCGAGCAAAGCCGACACGTCGAGATCGGTGAGCACGTCGCCGTTGACGACCACGAAGGTGTCGGTGACTCCGGCGTGCTCGGCGGCGAAGCGGATGGCGCCACCCGTGTCGAGCGGTTCGGGTTCGACCGCGTAGTGCAGGCGCACACCAGCACAGGTGCCTTCGGGGAAGGCGGCCATGAACGGTTCGGGTTTGAAGCCGAGCGCCAACACGACCTCGTCGACGCCGGCCCGCGCGAGCATGCGCACCAGGTTCTCGATGATCGGCCGATGGCCGACCGGAAGCATGGGCTTGGGCGTGGTGAACGTGAGCGGCCGCAGACGGGTGCCGAACCCGCCGACCAACACCACGGCGCGCATCAGCCGCCGGTGGTCGTGGGGGCCGGAGCCGTTGTCGTCGCAGTCGCCGACGCGACGGTGGTGCTCGGAGCAGCCGGGCCCGCCACGGTGGTGGACACATCGCTCGTCACGTCGACGGCACTGTCACCCGGTGCGACGGGAGCGGCGGGAGCCGACGTGGGCGGAGCCGCGCCGGAGTCGACCGCACCCAATTCGGGCAATTGCGCCGCCGACGGCGGGAGACCGGGCACGGTGCCGGCCGGGACGAAAGCAATGGTGAAGGCCATGCCGTCCTGGGTCAGGCGGATGTCACCGAAGTTGGTGATGAACGTGGAGAAATCGTTGGCGTTGTCGTACGACTCGTATGCGTAGACCACCACTTCGCCGTCGACAGGCTTGCCGTCCTTGTCGATGCACTTGGTCTCGCCCTCTTCGTACACCGCGCCGCCCTGATCGTCAGGGAACTGAATCTTGTTGTCGGAGACCTTCACGCCGTACACGTCGAGGAACACGCCCAACTTGGCGTTACGACCCGTGGCGGCCGAGGTGTAGGGGTGCCAGTGCGCGACGCCGTCGTCGTGGCTGTGAATGCCGGTCCGACGGAACTTGTCGTTGGCCAACTGGCCAGCGGTGTCGAGCTCTTCCTTGTTGCCCTGCAGATCGGGCAACCAGGTGTCGCAGGCGTAGAAGCCGTACGAGGCGTGCCAGTGGTCGTTGACCGTGGGCGGCGTATTGCGATCGGGAATGGATACGCGCGAGTAGATGATGAGGGCTGCGCCGACAATGGCCACGCCGACGACGATGGCCGGGAAGAGTGTGCCGCCCTTGAAGCGGACCTTCTTTCCCTTGCCCTTGGCGGCAAGACGCGCGACGCGCGACGCCGAATTGCGACCGGATGACTTGGCGTTCGGACCCACGAGGAGACGAGGCTACCTGGGCGAACCCTCGTTCAGAGGGTCATCGGATCAGGTGCGCGGGTCGCGGGAGTGATCGATGAGCACCGCGGCGTAGGCCTCACCCACCGCGCGCGGCGACACGTTGCCCAGCACGTGGGCCCGGGCCTTGTGACCCATGTCGGCGAGACGATCCGGGCGACCGAGAAGATCACTCAAGGCCGAACAAAAGGCGTCCTCGTCGTCGGGATCGACGCTGACTCCACCACCTGATCGGGCCAGCAGTCTCGGAACCTCCGTGTCGGGATCGATCGCGGCCAAGGCCGGACGACCCGCCGCCATGATCGAGTACGTCTTCGACGGCACGCTCACCCGACCGAGCCCGCGCTTCAACGGGATGACGTGGAGATCGGCGGTGGCGAGGACCTCGGGAAGTCGAGCGGCGGGTTGGTAGTCGGCGAAACGCACGTTGGCGAGATCGCGAGCCGACTCTTCGAGCGAGTAGCGGGCCGAACCTTCACCGTTGACCACGAACCACACATCGGGATGGCGTCGGGCCGCCGCGAGCAACAACTCGAGTGATTGCGAGAAACCGACGTTGCCCGCGTACATCACCACCGGTCGATCGTCGATGCCGAGTTCACGGCGATAGTCGGTATGTCGATCGAGCGGAACGATCGCGTCGGTGTCGACGAAGTTCGGAATGACGACGATCGTGTCGCGACGCGCCGTCGGGACCTTGGCCCGCAAGTTCTCGGCCAGGTCGTCGGACAGCACGGTGACGGCCGCGGCCCGGCGATACACCCATTTCTCGAGCAGTCGCGCGGCGGCGATGACCCCGCGACTGCGAATGGCTCCCGTTTCGACGGCGGCGTCGGGGAACACGTCTTGGATGTTGACCACTAGGCGCGCACGGCGCATCGCGGCGATCACCCAGCCGGTGACTCCGAGCGTGAGTGGCGGCGACATGGCGAACACCGCGTCGATCTTCTGTCGGCGGGCCACGCGACACCCGGCCACTGCCGCCGTCACGGAGAAGCCGATGAATCCGAGCGCGCGGCGCAGAAGGTTTCGTTTGTCGCTGCCCGCGAACGGGTCGAGTCGCGTGATGCTCCCCCATTCGCACACTTGTGTGCGCGTGCGCCACGTGGTGGCCGCCCACGACTCTTCCACCCGGTGCTTGGCGTACCACGGCAGCGTGGACACCACGTGCACCTGATGTCCGAGAGCGGCCAGTTCGTACACGATGCGGGTCATCACCACGCCGGTGGGTGCGGTGTCGGGCTCGAAGTGCGGGCACACCACGACGATGCGCAGAGGTCGTGTGTTGGCCGCGCTCATCGAACTCCGAGTCGTTCGTAGGCCTCGGCCAGAGCGGCACCCGACGCACTGGTGCTGAACTGCGCGACGCGCTCGATACCACGTTGCACGAGTTCGGTGCGGCGCAAGCGCACCACATCGGGGACGCTCGCCCACAGATCTTCTTGCAGCGAGAGAACGACGCCGGCTTCACCCACGACCTCGGGCAGACAGGCTCGATTGCTGGTGACCACCGGGATGCCGATCTGCATCGCTTCGATCACCGGTGCGCCGAAACCCTCGTATTCACTCGGGAACACCAAGGCGTGAGCCATGCGGATGAGTCCGTTTCGATCACGCTCGGACACCCGACCCACATGGGTGACGGCCCGCGCCACGCGAGAGTCAGCCAATTGCTTGCGCACGGCCTCGTCGGCGTTGCCGACTCCCCCCATGAGGACGAGGCGATAGCCGAGGTGCGACCAGTGACGATCGGCCACATCGATGAGAAAGCGATGACCCTTGTGCGGGAACGTGGCCGCCGGATACACGAGGAGCGGCGCGACACCAAGATCGAACTTGGTTCGCAGTTCTGCTTCCGGCGTGAGGTCGCGCGACAGCGAATCGTCCACACCGTGCGGAACGATGGCGATGCGCTCGGGATCGACGCCATACGCGTCGACCACGGTTCGCTTCACGAAATCGCTCGGCACCGTGATGAGATCGGCGGCGCGGGCCGAACGCGGCATCACCGTGCGCAAATACGTGAGTCGCTTGGGCGCGAAGTACTCGGGATACTGCCGGTACTGCAGATCGTGAATGGTGAGGACCGTCGGACGTCGATAACGACCGGGCAGGGTTCCGCCACCGTGGTGGACGAGTGACGCGCCACGTGTCTTTCGACGCAACCAGGTGGACTCGGTGAGCATTCGACGCGGGCGCGAGCGACAGTCGTGTGCGGCCTCCACCACGTCGTGCACTGCCGCGACTTCGGGGTGCGCGCGGGCGAACCCTTTCGGAGCGAAGACCGTGGTGCGAACGTCGTGAGCGGCCAGGCCGACCAGCTGCCGACACAGGTATTCCTCGCTGCCACCCACGTCGCCGGGGACGCACCACAACAAGTTGACCGCGATGGTCACGTGAGCACCTCGCGGTAGGCGGCTGCGGTGAGTCGTGCGGTTTCCGACCACTGCCGACGGGCCGCTTGGCGGTGACCCCAGATGATGAGTTCGTTGCGACGGGCCAGGGCTTCGTCGATGCCACGGCGGATGTCGTCGACACTGAACGGATCGACCAGCACCGCCGCGCCACCAGCGACCTCTTCGGTGGAGGTGCCCTGGCTGGTGACGACGGGTGTTCCCTGCGACATGGCCTCGAGCACGGGCATGCCGAACCCCTCGCGTTCGCTCGGGTAGCAGAACACGCGGGCCGACGAATACAGCGCCGGCAGATCGCCGTCGGCCACGAAGCCGATGAAGTGCACGTTGTCGGCGTTCTCGATTCCGGATTCGCCCCAGCCCATGGCCCCGGCCACCACCAACGGGAGCGGTGAACGCATGGTGCTGATCGCTTCCACCAGACGCTTCAAGTTCTTGCGCGGCTCGACGGTGCCGACGAACAACAAGAACTCCGACGGCAACGAGTACTTTGCGCGTACCGCCCGCTTGTCGTCTTCGGTGACCGCGATGCGCTCGACTCCCCAGGGCACGAGGCGCAGACGCTCGACGCCGATGCCGGCGCGTTCGGCGTCGAGCATGGTGGCCATCGACGGACACAACACCAAGTCGGCACGACGTCGGATTTCGGCCAGGCTGCGTTCGAACACGCGCACGCCGTGACGCGTGAACTGATCGGGACGGTGACGCCAGGCCACGTCGTGCAAGGTGGCGATCATCGGAGCCTGGCTCGGTGGCGGAATGAGCCCGGTGCAGTGCACGATGTCGACGGGGCCGGCGGCACGTTCGACCGGTGGCCAACCCAAGCGCAACCACAGTTCGTACAACCACGGCGCGCGGTATCCGAGTTGGGTCACGGGAATGGACGGCACGTAGGCCGGTTTGGGTGGTCGACGGTGACGGCCGGCCACGCCGATCAACTCGACTCCCGGAATGTCGTCGAGGGCCACCGCGGTGCGCAGAGCCGAGGTTGCGGTGCCACCCGGGACGCGGTGCCAACACTGTTCGAGGGTGTAGGCGACGCGCACGGGGGCTTGCACACCTCTATCTTGCCCGCCTCACCCCCTGGTTCGGGGGCACGACCGATTCGACCGCGTCACGCGTCGACCAGCAGACTCGACGACTATGCCTCGTTCCGTTCTCGCCATCTCCGGCAGTCTGCGCCAGAATTCGTCGAACACCGGTCTGGTGCGCATGGCGATGCGCCTCGCCCCCGCCGATCTCGCCATCACCCACTGGACCCGAATCGGCGGGCTGCCGTTCTACAACGACGACCTCGAAGCCGACCCGCCGGCCATCGTGAGCGAGTGGCGCGACGCGGTGTCAGCCTGCGATGCCGTCTTCGTGGCCGCGCCCGAATACAACTTCGGTCCCACCGGCGTGCTGAAGAACGCCATCGACTGGGTGACGCGCCCATTGGGTCAGCATGCGCTTCGCGGCAAGACGATCAGCATCGTGAGCAGCGCCGGTGGAACCGGAGGTGCACACATGATCGAACAACTCTCGGGCATTCTCGCTCTGCTCGGCAACACCGTGATCTCCGAACCGGTCGTCCAGATCGCCAAAGGTGCCGAACGAATCAGCGCCGACGGCAGCACGACCGATCCGGAGATCGAGACGTTGATCGCTCAGCGCCTCGCTGCGCTCACGAGGTGAGCGAGCAGGTCACTAGGCCGCGATGATCACTCGGTTCGAGACGATGTCACCCACGACGAAGCGCACGTAGATCTTCTTCCCGGTCTAGCGATACCAGGTGAATTCACCGTTCGAGTCGACCTTGATCGGAATTCCGGTCGTGCACGAGGTCTGACCCTGGTAGCGATGTTCTGGAGAAGGAATCAGTACCGAGCGACAGCGACGTGGGCTGGCGGCGCGGTGCATTCCACAGCGCCTCGCCGCGCAACTCGGACGTCGACCACGATGCGTCGACGCCACTCCGTAACCGAAGTCCGGTCGGGCCGTCCACTTCCCACAGCACCGCCGGCCGTTCGCCGTGCCAACGAATGGCCCACGACACACGATGTCGATCGGTTGCCATCACACCATGCGCTTCACAGGCCGAACCCAGCCACGAATCGGGAAGGCCGTCGGGCAGCAACGTGACGTCGTCACCACCGGTCCAACGCGCCAGGCGATCGTCCACGAATGCCGGCAACGCGAGCGACGTCCACTCGGGCAACGACGTCGGCTCCACCCGGCCGAACACGTCGGGCAGTGAAGCCGCACGAACGCGGCGCGCCCGCGCCGCCGCCGCGACCAAGTCACCCGACGCCCGCTCATCGTGCGCCAACAGTCGCGCGGCCGCGAGAAGAGCGAGTCGGTTGGCCGTCGCGTCACCACGCCCACGCCGCAGGTCGGCGATCACCGACTCGGCCCGTTCCACCACCGCCACGTCGACATCGTCGACACCGACGACATCGTCAGCCGCCAACTTCATGGCCTCGCGCTCACGCATCACGAGCAACCACGTGGCCGCGTCGAGCGACGCGTCGTCGACCAACAACGCCTGCGTGCGCGCCGCCACCACCGCATCGGTGAGCAACACTCCTCCCACCTGATCAGGCAACGAGAGTCGCGACGCACGTTCGGACGTGCCAACCCAGCCGCGAGCCACCGCCGGCCAATCGGCCGCACCATCGGGCCACGACGAGTCGCCAACGACGTGCGGCAACGCCAACCGCACACTCGTGCGATGACCGATGGGCACGACCACCGGTGCCTCGGCATCGAGACCGCGGGCCGGCTGCGCGACGAGCGCACGCACGCTCACGAGGCGCGGATTCGACAACGCCACCACGACGGGCATGGGCGAATCGTTCTCGAACTCGAACAACGTGTAGTCGCGGCCGCGTTCGCCCGACGCCGACCACACACGCTGAACCACGTCGCCACCCGGCACGCGCACGCGTGTTTCGAACACCGGCGCACCTTCCACCAACCGTTGACGCACCGCCACTTCACGCTCGGGGTGGTACCACCGATCGTCGGCGGCCACGTACCAGCGCACAGTCGACGCAGCGTCAGCACCAATGACGTCACCCCACGGCGTGACCGTGGCGCGCCACGACGAACCGAGCACGCCAGTCAGTCGTCCCGAGATCGACGCGCTCGACGAGCGCCGCCACCACCTAGCCAATTTCGCTCCGACGGCGACGACCCATCAAGTGACCGAGGGCCTCACGAGCCGAACGGCCCTCATGGCACACGGCCACCACTTGTTCGGTGATGGGCATCTCCACGTGGTGACGGCGCGCCAGGTCGAGCAAAGACGGCGAACTCTTCACGCCCTCGGCCACCATCGTCATCGATGCGATGATCGCGTCGATCGACTCACCCTGACCGAGGCGCAGACCCACTTGGTTGTTTCGACTCTGCGTCGACGAGCAGGTGGCGATGAGGTCGCCCATTCCGGCCAAGCCGGCGAACGTGAGCCCTTCGCCTCCCATCGCCATACCGAGGCGCGTCATTTCGGCCAGACCACGCGTGATGAGAGTGGCGCGCGTGTTGTCGCCGAAACCCATGCCGGCTGCCATACCCGAGGCGATGGCGATCACGTTCTTGGCCACACCCGCCACTTCGCAACCCACCACATCGGGGTTCGTGTACACGCGCAGCGACGGCCGCGTGAAGATGCGCTGCAGCTCTTCGGCGATCACCTTGTCGTCGATGGCCACCACCGCCGCCGCCGGCTGACCGGCCATGATCTCCTTGGCCAAGTTCGGTCCGGTGAGAACCGCCACCGGATGGCCCGGCAACTCGTCGGCCACCACCTGGCTCATGCGCTTGAGCGAACTGCGCTCGAGACCCTTCGACAGACTCACGACCGGCACCCATGGGCGAACGTGGCGCGCCGCCTCCGACAACACGTCGCGGAAACCGTGCGACGGAACCGCCATCACCACCACGTCGGCCCGATTCAACGACTCGCCGAGCGAATCGGAATACTCGAGTTCGGTCGGCAGTTCGAAGTCGGCGAGATACGACGGGTTGCGTCGCGTCGTGCGCATGGCGTCCACCAGATCGGTGCGCCGCGCCCACAGGACCGTCGGCGTGTTGGGTGCCACGATGCTGGCGACCGTGGTTCCCCACGAGCCGGCGCCGATCACCGCTACCCGAATGGCTCGACTGCCGTCCGTCGTCATGGCACCTCCCGGCAACCAGCGTAACCCTGGGCCCTAGGCTCACCCTCGTGCCCGACCGCATCGCCCTCGTGATTCCGGTGCGCTCGTTCGAGCACGGCAAGTCGCGCTTGGCCGACCGCTTCACACCCGACCAGCGCTCGCGACTCGCCCGAGCCATGGCCGAGGTCGTCGTAGGTCCACGCGACGTCGACGACGGAGTCGGCACGATCATCGTGTGCAACGACGATTCGGTGGCGCACTGGGCCCGATCACGTGCGGCCACGGTGGTGATCACCGATGCCACCGGGCTCAATCCATCGCTCACGGCCACGCGCGACTCGGTTCTGCGGTCGACCGACGCCGACTGGGTCGTGGTGGCGCACGCCGACCTCCCGCTCGCGACCGACATCGTCGGCGTGATCGGCGCCGCCATTGCCGCACAACCACGCGACGGTGACCGTGTGTTGATCGCCACCGACCGGCGCCGTGACGGCACCAACGTGCTCGCTCTCCCCCGAGCCACCTTCGCCCGATGGGAGTTCATGTACGGACCCGGATCACTCGAGGCCCACCGCGCTCAAGCCAAGCGACTCGGTCTTCAGGTGATCGAAATCGACGACGCGTCACTGGCCATCGACATCGACACACACGACGACCTCCACGCGGTGCGAGACTTCATCGCCCGCGTCCTTCCCGACTGGAAGCCGGCCGAGCCACGATGACGAACGGCAAGACGAGCACGAGACCATGAACACGAACCAATCCGCCAACGATCCCGGTCAACCACCCGCACTCGTCGGTGCACCGATCACAAGTGTCGACCTCCCCACACCCTCGATCGCCCTGGCGATCGGCGCGCACCCCGACGACGTGGAGTTCGGTTGCGGTGGAACGTTGGCCAAGTGGGCGGCCGCTGGCTGCACCATTCACCACCTCGTGCTCACCGACGGATCGAAGGGCACCTGGAGCCCCGACGCCGACAAAGTCGCCCTCGTCGCCGCTCGACGAGACGAGCAGCGCGAAGCGGCCCGTCGACTCGGTTCACGAGGCGAGGTCGTGTTCCTCGATCAGATCGACGGTGAGCTCGACAGCACGCTCGCCCTGCGCGGCGAGGTGGCGCGGCAGATCCGACGACTGAAGCCCGACGTGGTGCTCGGTCACGATCCATGGAAGCGCTACCGACTGCACCCCGATCACCGCCACGCCGGATTGCTCGCGTGCGATGCCATCGTCGCCGCGCGCGACCCGCACTTCTTCCGCGAGCACGGGCTGGCCCACCATCGCCCGTCCACACTTCTGCTGTGGGAGGCCGACGAACCCGACCACGGCGAAGACGTCTCGTCGACAGTCGACGTGAAACTGCACGCGCTCATGGCGCACGAGTCGCAGTTCGAAAGCACCATGAAGGCCGTCGACCAAGCCACCCTCGATCGGTTCTCGACGCGAATCCGTGCCCGTCTGGCCGATCTGGGTCGGCGCATCGATCGACCGGCGGCCGAGATCTTCAAGAAGATCGCCGACCTCTGACCCGCTCGGTCCCGTAAGTCGAGCGGTGCTGTCAGGCTCGCGGTTCGCGACCCCGACCAGCCGGGCCGGCGAAGGCCTGAACCACCGACATCCAGGTGGTCGCGGAATCACCCTCCACGCGCAGAGCCGTGTCGCGAAGGTGCCGACGCTGAATGGCCACCAGACAGAACGCGAGCGCCGCACCCCGGACCGAGCCGCCCTCGGCATCGGGTGATCCCCACGCCCAGGTGTCACCGTCGGGTGACGTCAACTCCACGTGCACCGCGCGGTCGTCCGGTGTCAGCCGGTTGACCATCAGCGCGTAGGCCCGCGCACCGACCGCGATGTGCGCGACATGACGCAGGCGACTCGTGCCGGCTCGATCGATCCCCACGGCATCCACCACGTCTTGCCCATGGGCCCAGGTCTCCATGAGTCGGGCGGTCACACACGAGCGCAGCGACATCGCCGGCCCGTACCACGGAACGCGCGCCGACGGATCGGCGGCTCGGGCCGCGGCCACGAGTTCCGAACGCGTGACTCGCCACTCGTCCAACAACGTGGCGGGTGTCAGTGAGCGGGCTCGGTCGACCGACGCGTCGCGACCGGCCGCGACCATCTGCTCGAAGTCGCGCGTGAACCCGTCGGGGTCGGTCATCGCCATCGCCGCCCGCTCGTCGAAGAATGCGAGGTGGCTGATCTGATCGGCGATCGACCAACCCTCGGCCAAGGTGGGCGCCCGCCAATCCGAGTCGGACAATCCGCTCACGAGCGCATCCAGGTCGCGGTGTTCGTCGGCCAGGTCGGCGAGCAGATCGTCGAGTTGCGGTGCCACCCACCCATCCTGGCCGGAAAAAGCAGTCGAGCGGGGTTTCCCCCGCTCGACCAGTTCCTGTCCCGATTGTGATCGGGGCGAATTACTTCTTGGCTGCCTTGCGCTTGCGACGCTTGGCGGGAGCCTTCTTCTTTGCCGGTGCCTTCTTGGCTGCCTTGCGCTTGGCGGGAGCCTTCTTGGCTGCCTTCTTCTTCGCAGGAGCCTTCTTGGCTGCCTTCTTCTTTGCCGGTGCCTTCTTGGCTGCCTTCTTCTTGGCCGGAGCCTTCTTGGCTGCCTTCTTCTTTGCTGCCATGGGGATATCCCTTTCTTGTTTGGGTTTGCTTCAGTGTTGACAGTTCATGGGGGCCGCGGCCCTCAGTGAAACTGCTGAGCGGGAACCAGTGACTTCGTCAGCTGTGCTCCTCGACTCGTTGGTGATCATTCGCTTCCTTGCTCAGTTCTCGGGTGGAACTTCCTCACATTCGATTCGGTCCGGCGGGCATTTACAAGCCTTCTGTTTGTTGCAACTGCAACGACAGTCGCCGACCCGATCCGCCGGCGTCGGAATCATCGGCTCCCGGCGACCGCCGCGACCACTTTCTCCCGACCTATCCACCACTGCAACACGACTCTGCGACACACTGTGAAGGCCGGGGTTACCCCCGCCCGGGCGGGTGCTTCGCGCCGTTGTTGTCCAGCTCCACATAAATCGACACAAGGGAGATTCGGTGACCGAAGACGTGCGGATCGAGTCAACGAAGAGAACTCGGAGCGCGAGCCCCCGCCGCCGATCGGACACCAAACCAGAAGCACCCAACGCCACGCGTGTCGTGCTCGACACCTCAGTACTCATTGCCGACTCGAACTGTCTGCACACGTATCCAGGTTGCGACATCGTCGTGCCGCTCACGGTGATCGAAGAGCTCGACGGACTCAAGAGTCGTCCCGATGACGTGGGTCGCGCCGCCCGGGCCGCCTTGCGCCAATTCGAGGAAATTCGCCTGCAAGCAGGGGGTTCTCTGGCCTCCCCGGCCCCGGTGGGTGACGGCTCCACCGTGCACATCGAGATCAATGGCATTCAGCGCCATCTCCTCGTCGAGCACGGTCTCGATCCGGCCAAACCCGACAATCGCATCATCGGCGCGGCGCTCGGTCAGGCCCTCACCACACCCACGCGCATGGTGTCGAACGACGCCGCGTTGCGTCTCAAGGCGGCACACCTCGGCCTCACCGCGCACGAACACCAACTCGCCGGTCGCGCCATGTCGTCGCGTCCGCTCGGTTACGTGACCGTCGACTGCGCCACCGATCTCGTCGATCGGCTGTACGACGGTGAGGCGCTCTCGCCCGACGCCATCGCGACGCCGGGCACGATCGTCGACAACTCGTTCGCCATCCTCCGTGCCGGGAGCCAGTCGGCTCTGGCTCGGTGTCTCGATGGTGACGTACGTCTCATCGCGCCGTCGTCACCCGAAGCGTGGGGACTGCGCGCCCGGTCGAAAGAGCAGCG
This sequence comes from Actinomycetota bacterium, assembly GCA_016871355.1. Taxonomy (GTDB): domain Bacteria; phylum Actinomycetota; class Acidimicrobiia; order Acidimicrobiales; family Ilumatobacteraceae; genus Casp-actino8. The sequence goes on along the minus strand of VFZC01000017.1, from coordinate 35,405 downwards.
GTTCGCCCTCGAACTTCTGCTCGACCCCGAGGTGAGCGTGATCGCCCTCGACGGACGCGCCGGTACCGGCAAGACCGTGTTGGCGATCGCCGCCGGACTCGAACAAGTCGTGGAAGATCGTCGGTACGAGAAGTTGGCGGTGTATCGCCCGCTCGTTCCGGTGGGTCGCGCCGACGTCGGCTATCTCCCGGGCGGACTCGACGAGAAACTCGATCCGTGGATGTCGGCCATTCACGATGCGATCGTCGCGCTCTCCGATCAGCGATCGAATCGCGAAGCGCGATCGATGATCGACGAGTTGACCGCGCGCAATCAGCTCACTCTCGAGTCGGTCACGTTCTTGCGCGGCCGCTCGCTACACCGCCAGATCGTGGTGGTCGACGAAGCGCAGAACCTCGAACCCACCACGCTCAAGACGATCCTCACGCGTATCGGCGAGGGCACCAAAGTGGTGTTCACCGGCGACACCAGCCAGATCGATGCCCCCTACCTGGGCGAATCCAACAACGCCCTGGCCGTCCTGATCGGTGCATTCCGCGGTCAGCGCTGTTTCGGGCACGTCACGCTGACGTCGTGCGAGCGTTCCGAGGTGGCCTCGTTGGCCGCCGAACTGCTCTGAACCTGCGCTGACCCCACTCTGAACCCGCTCTGACCTGCGTCTTTTCCCGGTCCGGCGGCCGCACCAAGATTTTTCAAGAAGTTCTTGACGGCGGCCGTTTTCAGTTTTAGTGTTAAATGCGTGCGGCGGGTTCCTCCCCCTCCGGCCCCCGCCGCTCCTTTCTGAACACCAACCGCCCACCCCATACCACTCCCCTTCGTTAGGACGGCCACCATGTCGGCACTCGAGTCCCTGTTCCTGGAGATCGCCCCGTCCATCAACTGGATGGACCACGCGGTGTGCAAGGGCCGCACTCATCTGTTCTTCCCACCCAAGGCCGAGCGACCGCAGGCGCGCGTGCGTCGGGAGGCCCAGGCTCGACTCCTCTGCCGAACCTGTCCGGTGAATGTCGATTGCCAGAACTTCGCCCGCGGCAACCGCGAGTACGGCTTCTGGGGTGGCGAGTCCGAAGAAGAGCGTCACCTCGCTGGCTTCACCGTGGCCGCTCCCATCGGAGTGCGCGCCCGTAGCCAGCGCGCCGTGGTCTGAGTCAATCCCCCGGGTCACCCCGCGTGACTCGCCTGGCCGTCCTCGATCTCGAGACGAGCGGCCTCGACGTCGAACACGACGCGATCCTTCAAGTCGCCATCGTCTTCCTCGATGGTCCCACTGCGTCGTCGCGCGAATGGTCGTCGTACATTCGCCCGCGTCGACGATTTACCGACTCGCTCGGCCCGACCCACATCCACGGAATCACCCGTCGCCAGTTGATGTTCGCGCACTCGGAGAAGTGGGCGGTCCGCCGAGTGGCCGAACTCACCTCGGGCTGTGTGGTCGTGGCCCACAACGCGGCATTCGACATGGGCTTCCTGCGCGCCGCCGCGCGTCGTCACGGCGTGGAGTATTCGTGGATCGGATCGCTCTGCACCCTCGCGCTGTCGCGCCGTCGGGCCGGCACCGCCCAACGCAGCCACAAGCTCACGTCGCTGTGCGAGGAATTCGCCATGCCCTTTCCGCGCGCCCACCACGCCTTGCACGACGCCCGCGCGGCGGCCGGAGTCTTGCCGCACTTGCTCCGTGCTCATGCGGCGACCACCGAGGCCGACCTGATGCGCTACGTCATGCGGTAGCGAATCAACATCACCTCGGCGATGTCCTTACCGACGGCCCGCCGGTCGAGCGGCGTTTCCACCCGAGCGTGCGTGCCCAACCGAACGAGGAGCCTTTCGAGCCAACGCCGATTGGTGACCACGAGCCGAACTCGTAGCGACCCATCGGGCAACTCATCGACACTGCGCACCGGGTACGGCTCGATGACCCAACGCCAGCCCGACTCGATCACCACAGTGACGTCGGGCAGTTCGGGTGCATCGGCGAACCAGTCGCGACGCGGCGTGAACGGAGCCGAGTGCTGTTCGCCGCTGCGCGTCCATTCGGCGATGCGGTCGACGCGATAGGTGCGTTCGGCCCGCTGATCGCGATCGATACCCCGCAGGTACCAGTGCGGACCGTCGCTGAACACTTCGATCGGTTCGACCACCCGCCGAGCGGTTCGGCCCGAATCGGGAGTCCAGTACTCGAGCACCACGACCGCTCGGTCGGTCACGGCGTCGCGCAACGGCGGAACGGTCTCGGGCAGGTCGATCTGCACGTCGACGGTGTTCACCGCATCGGCACCGAGCACCGCTTCGATCTTGCGAATGGCCCGCGACAGCGCATCGGATTCGTCGGCACTGGGCAGGGCCGACGCCGCCTTGGCTGCCACCACGAGCGACGCTGCTTCGGCTTGGCTGAGACGTAACGGACGCTCGAAGTACTTGGTGAGACCGAAGTGGACCATGCCCTCGTCGATGTAGAGGTCGATGAGATGGCGGGGATCCTGCGAGATACCGCACATCGATGCCAGCGTGAGATCGGCCACGAGGTCGTCGACCGGCAGGTCGAAGTGCGCGGCCATCTCCTCGGTGGACACCACCTGACGCTCGGCCAACCACGGCAGCATCACGAGCAGGCCGCGCAGGCGCTCGTTGACCGGACGCGGACCGCGACGACTCACAGCGGCGCCTTCACGAGATCTTCGAGCCACTCGACGACGAGGGCCCGCAAGGCCGGCGGCGACACCACTTCGGCACGCTCGAGAAAACCGAACAACCAGTGGTTGAACGCCTGCACGTTGCTGCAGGGAATGTTGAAGTCGAACGACCCGTCGGGGTTCTCGGCCACCACCGCATCGCGGCCGTACTGCCCGAGCACCACGCCGACATCGGACGGATCGATCCGGACCACCGCGACGTCGGATCCGACGTCGACGTTGTCGGGCAGGAGTTTCGGGTCGGACGGAAACGAATCGCGCACCCGGAAGTCAGCCGGAATCGAGTACGAACCCGCATCACCAACGGACACGTCACGCTCGATGCGGTCGACTCGATAGGTGCGTTGCGCGTCGACCTCGAGGTCGTGACCGACCACGTACCACCAGCCGTCGCGCGCCAACAGACCATGGGGTTGGAGTCGCCGCGCTTTGCCGCGATACGAGAACGACACGGTGGAACGCTGCGCGAGCGCCCGGTGCAAAGCCGGCAGGCGCGGATCGACCGGAATCGACGCCGCGACCGGAACACCGTCACCACTGGCATCACCGGCGACATCACCGACCAGGTCGACCTTCCACAACGCGTCACGCGACCAGGTGGTTCCGAGTCGAACGGCACCGACGGCAAGACGCAAGGCGCGAGCCTCGTCGTCGTCGAGCCCGAAATCGACGGCTTCGTACGCGCTGCGCGGAACGCGGTACGCCATCTGACCGGCCTGATCGCCACCCAGGGTGCTCTGCTCGATGGGCACACCCTCTTGGCGCAAGATCGCCTTGTCGCGCTCGAACGCCGCTCGGGCCGCCGACAAATTGTCGGGATACTGACCTCGTAACTCGTTGCGAATCTCTTCGAACGTGACCGGTCGTCGCGCCGAGATGAGCAGGGTCAGGAGGTTGGTGACGCGTTCGAGTTGTTGCACGGTCTAGCGATTATTCCACGGACCTGTGACGGTGGGAGCGGTACCACTCGATCAGGCGACGGGTGGCCGGATCGCTCACGTGGTGGCGACCGTCGACCAGTTCTTGTCCGATCCCGTGGGCGACGTCCTTTCCCAACTCCACGCCCCATTGATCGAAGCTGTTGATCCCCCACACCGCACCCTGGAAGAACACCGAGTGTTCGTAGAGCGCGATCAGTTGCCCGAGCACCGACGGAGTGAGCGCCGGGGCCAGGATCAACGTGCTCGGCCGATTACCGGCGAACACGCGGTGCTCGGCGCTCGGCAACGACGAGTCGACCGCTCGACCGAACGCCAGCGCTTGCGACTGGGCGAAGAGGTTGGCCATGAGCGCGTCGTGACGTTCTTGATCGCCGTCAGTTGGTCGAGCGAATCCGATGAAGTCGACCGGCACGAGATGAGTGCCTTGGTGCAGGAGTTGGAAATACGCGTGTTGGCCGTCGGTCCCGGGTCCGCCCCACACGATGGGTCCGGTGGGCACTGCGATAGCACGACCGGCCCGATCGACCGATTTACCGTTCGACTCCATGTCGAGTTGTTGGAGGTACGACGGAAAGCGCCGTAGATCGTGCGAGTACGGCACGATGGCCCGGGTTTCGGCACCGAGGAAGTTCGAGTACCACACCGCCAACAGAGCGTGGACGAGCGGAGCGTTGGCGAGCGGCTGATCGACCGACTGGCTCACGTGCTCGTCGACGAGGTGCATTCCGGCCAACATCTCGCCGAACGACACGGGGCCGACGGCGATGGCCAGCGACAGACCGATGGCCGAACCGAGCGAATACCGTCCGCCCACCCAGTTCCAGAAGCCGAAGACCTTCGCCGGGTCGACACCGAACGAGGCGGTGGCTCGTGTGTTGGTGGTGACCGCGGCGAAGTGCGCCGCAACGGCGCTCGCTCCCAGACTTTCGACGATCCATTCGCGCACGGCCACCGCATTGGCCATCGTCTCGGTGGTGGTGAACGTCTTCGACGACACGATCACGAGTGTTCGAGCCGGGTCGAGGCCGTCGAGAGCGGCCCGCGTGTTGGCCGGGTCGACATTGGACACGAAGTGGCACCGCGGACCACTGCGGAAAGCACGCAAGGCGTCGTACGCCATGGCCGGGCCGAGATCGCTCCCGCCGATTCCGATGTTGACCACGTCGGTGAAGCGCTGACCAGTCGCACCGGCCAGCCGTCCGGAACGAACGTCGTCGGCGAACTGGGTGATCGCGTGGAGAACGTCGTGCACATCGCTCGCCACGTCGAGGCCGGCAACCACCGCGGGCGAACCGACCGGTACGCGTAAGGCCCAGTGCGCCACCGAACGACCCTCCGACTCGTTGACGATCTCGCCACCGCGCAGTCGACGCCACGCCCCCGCCACATCGGCTCGCCGCGCGACCTCACCAAGGGCAGACCGAATCTCGCGCGTCCAGAGGTTCTTCGACGTGTCGATCAGGAGATCGCCCAGCCGCAACGTGAAGTGCTCGGCCCGCTGCGAATCGGACGCGAACTCGGCGCTGAGGTCGACCGACTTCACGAGCGAACGCACCACGGCCCACTCGGGGGTGGATTCGATGCGCTCGGTCACGCGACCGACGCTACTCGCACCGAGAGAACCCGATCCGGCGAGGACGGACTGCTAGGAAGATCGAGTGACTTCCGCAGCCACCGAGCCATCACGAACCACCACGGCGATCGATCGCCGCGGTGCGGCCTCGGGAATGACGGCGTACGTGGTGTGGGGCTTCCTCACCGTCTATTGGAAAGCCCTCAAGGAGTACTCGCCGGTCGAACTGATCGGTTACCGCGTGGTGTTGTCGGTGGTACTCCTCGTGGTGATCATGTCGTGGCGCGGGCGACTGGCGCCCCTCATCGCCGACATTCGCGAGCGTCGACTCACGAAACCGGTGGCCCTGGCGTCGATCGTGCTGTTGCTCAACTGGACCTCGTACGTGATCGTCGTGAGCGAAGGCCACGTGATCGAAGCCGCGCTCGGGTACTTCATCTCTCCGCTCGGAGCCATGCTGGTCGGCGTCAAGGTTCTCGGCGAACAACTGCAACCCGTGCAGCGGTTGACGGCTCTGCTCGGTCTGTCGTCGGTGGTGGTGCTCACGTTCAGTTACGGGCGGGTTCCGGTCTACGCACTGTTGATCGCGGCGAGCTGGACCACCTACGGGTATCTGAAGCGGCAGATCCCGTTGTCACCCATCGAAGGCCTCACGATCGAAACCATGGTGATCACCGTCCCCGCGGTCGCGCTGATCCTCTGGCACCTGCAGTACGCCGACAGCGTGGTGCGCACGGCCGGTGCGGTCGACTGGATCCTGATCGCTTTTCTCGGCGTGATCACCGCGATCCCGCTCATGATGTTCGCCTACGCGGCCCAACGCATCCCGATGACCGTGATCGGCCCGATGCAGTACTCGGTGCCGGTGATCAACTTCTTGCTCGGCTGGCTGGCCTACGACGAGACCCTCACCACCAGTCGTGTCGTAGGTTTCTCCCTCGTGTGGATCGCTCTCGTGGCCCTGACGATCGACACGATTCGTCGGGCCCGCCGACCCATCGTCACGAACGAGGAGCTGTACTGAACATGAAACGACGGCTCTTCGCCATCACCGTTGGCGTGATGTTGATGGCGGCCTGTTCGGCCAGCCCGGCCGACTATCGCAAGGAGACCGAGAAGTATCTCGAGAGCGATTCGTTGGCCGACGAGGCCGGGTATCGCTTCTCGGAAGCGGTGTGCGAACAGCCGTCGTCGGAGAACGAAGGAACCCAGTTCTCGTGCTCGGCCGTCGACAACGACGGTGACGAGTGGGAGTTCATCGTCGAGATCACCGGCGATCGCGAGATCACCGTGGTCGACGGCAAAGTCACCGGCTGATCGTCCTTTACTGCCGAGTGCGAGTGCCCGCCCTCGCGGGCGGACCAGATGCAAAAGAGCCCGCCCTTCCGGGCGGACCAGATGCAAAAGAGCCCGCCCTTCCGGGCGGGCTCTCTCACTTCGACGACGTCGAAATCAGCTCTCGAAATCGGTGATGAGCTCGCCGATGTCGGTGAACAACTTGGTGGTCGCGTTGTACTGAATGACCTGCAACGACTCGGACATGTATTGGTCGTCCACGCCATTCATCTTCAACGTGATGCCCGGACGCGTGAACGTCGTGGCCTGGTTGAAGGCGCGGGCGGCATTGATGATCGACGCACGGGTCAAACCGGCCTCTGACTCGAGGGCGGCCTTCAGCGTGAGGACCGTGACCTCAGCGGTGTGCCAGCCGGCGGCCGCAGTCGTGATGATGTCTCCCTTGCCGAGGCCTTCCATGAAGGCGATGTACTCGGCCACGGCCGGCTGCGCGGCGACTTCCGGATCAAGGATGTCGACCAAGTTGTTGGCGGTGTAGATGCCATCGGCAGCCGGACCGGCCAATCCGAGGATCAGCGGCGACGAGCACGTTGCCGTCATGAAGATGGCCGGATTCCAACCAGCGTTGGCGGCCTTCGCGTTGGCGACTTCACCGAGGAAAGTCGCGCAACCAGCACCCAACGGCACGGCGAGAATCGCGTCGGGAGCGTTGCTCGCGATCGAGTTCACCTGAGCGGTCGGCGGAGCGGCATCGGTTGCTTCGATGGTCTGCTCGTCGACGAGCTCGATGTTGAACTCCGGAGCGATCTCCTTGAACGCCTCGGCGTACACCTGACCGAACTCGTTGTTCACGGTGAACAATGCGACCTTGGCACCGGCCGGGAACTGGTCGGCGATCAGCGCGGCGTAGGCCTTGGCCTCAGTCGTGTAAGGAATGAGGAGACCAGTGGTCCACGGATACTCCTCGGCATTGCCGAAGGAGGGCGAACCGGTGAGGGCGTTCAACTGCGGGTAGCACTCTTCGTTCAGAAGGTCCTTGACCGCGGTGTTGTTCGGAGTTCCGATGATGCCGGCGAACACGTTCGTGTCGGCGTCGAGCAACTTCTCGACGGCACCTGGCGTGAGGTCCTTGTTGTACTGATCGTCTTCGATCTGAACTTCGATCGTGAGGTCACCGAGAATCTTGTTCTCGTTGGCCCACTGGATGTACGCCTCGAAGCCGTCCTTCACCGGAGCGAAGGCAGTGGCGGCGGGGCCACCCGACAGCGGCATAGCACTGCCGATCTTGATGGTTCCCTCGATGGGCGCGTTGGCGGCATCGGGGTCGACGCAGTCGTCGGTGTTGACGGCCCAGCCAGCGGCCGGTGCTTCCGTTGACGGAGCATCCGTCGACGGGGCTTCGGTTGACGGAGCCTCGGAGGCGGCGGGGGCTTCGGTCGACGAGGAGCCCTCGTCGTCGCCACCGCACGCCGCGATGGTGAGCGCGCTGGCCATGGCCAATGCGAACACGCGAGTTGATGTGCGCTTCATGTTCCTCCCCAGGGGTGCACCGGATGGTGCGGTTCTGTGAAAGCCGACGGGATGTCGGCGGTCACAGAGTGTAGAGAAGTGCGTCGTTCACTGACCCGTCGTGGGGAGTGACGTTCCAGCCGGCTTGGGCACCACGACGACGACCTTGACCCACAAACGCTTGATCAGACCAACCAAACCGTACGGAGCCACGAACATGATGATCACCAGGGCCAGACCCAAGATCAACGTGGCCGGCGACTGATCGGACCAGCCGAACAGGAAGCCGATCACGCCATCACTCTCCGACCCGAAGCCACGCGTGGTGTTGTCGAGCCAGACGTACACGAGGCCACCCACGATCGGACCCCACAGAGTTCCGGCTCCGCCCACGACCATGATCAGCAAGAAAACGATGGAGCCCAACAGTGTGACGTACTGGCCTTCCGGGGTGATCACGCCGGTGCGCAGAGTCGACAGAACCCCGGCCAGAGCACACAGAGCCGCCGACACACCGAACACGAGAACCTTGGTGACGGTCAAGTTGACTCCCATCACCGCAGCCGCCGTTTCGTTGTCACGAATGGCCACGAGCGATCGGCCGAAGCGACTCTTCACGAGGCCGCGACACACGAGATACGTGACGACGAGCAACACGAACGCGAGCCAATAGGCGAACACCGCTCGGCCATCGCGACCCTTCAATTCGCCGAGAATCGGCCACACCGGAAGTTCGTCGTAACGAACGCTGTCGATGCCCTTGGCGCCGTCGGTGAGCCAGGCGAGCTTCTTCCACTTAACCAAGGTCGGGAACAGAACGGCCACGGCCAGAGTCACCAGCGCCAAGTAGATGCCCTTGATGCGCAAGGCCGGCAAGGCGATGAGACATCCGACGACGAAGGCCAACGCCGCCGCCGCGTAGAACGTATACCCAGGGCTCCAACCGTGGTCCTTGATCAGAATCGCCGCGGTGTAGCCGCCGATTCCGAAGAAGGCCGAATGACCGATGGAGATCTGCCCGGTGAAACCGAGGACGAGATTGAGCGACATCGCCGCGATGATGAGGACGAAGGCATCGGAGAACTGTCCGATTCGCGAGGTGGACATCTGGGTCGGAACCCACACGATGATCAGAGCGATCAGAGCCACTCCGAGAGTGCGAAGAGCCCAGTGCTGAGGAGAACCGTGATTGATCTTCATCATGACTGCACCTACACCCGCTCGACCTTGGTGGATCCGAAGAGACCCGACGGCTTGAACAACAGCACCACGAAGATCGTCACCAACGCCACACCCAGGCGAAGTTCCTGCCCGATCCAGCCGGGGGCGTAACCCGCCGCGAGTTGCTCACCCACGCCGATCAAGAGACCGGCGATGACCGCACCACCCGGGCTGTCGAAGCCGCCGAGGGTGGCCGACGCCGAGGCGTAGATGAACGGCGTGAACATGAGAAGTGATGTGAGTTCACCAGCCAGACCACCGACCATCGCGCCCGACAGTGCACCCATCGCGGCGGCGATACCCCACGATGCGGCCAGAACCACGCCGGTCGGAATGCCGACCAAACGGGCCGACTCGGGGTTGCTGGCCACGGCACGCATGGCCAGACCGAACTTGGTCTTGGCGAACAGCAGGAAGAGCAGGCCCATCAAAAGAAGCGCCACGATCATGATTCCGATGTATTCGTAACGCCACACGGCGCCGAAGATCCTCACGAAGTCATCGGGTTCATCCGGGAAGAGGCTCGGCATCTCTTCGGGCGGCAAGTTGCCCCAGATCATTCCGGCCAACGAGTTGAAGCCGAGGAACATCGCAATCGAGACGACGAAGACTCCGGCTTCGGACTTCTTGGCGACTCGTCGAATGAGTGAGACCTCGACACCAGCACCGAGAACGAAGCCCGCCACCATGCCGAGAAGCACCGACACCACCAAGGGCAAGCCCCACGCGTGGAACTGCCAGGTGAAGAACGTACAGATCATCGCCATTTCGCCCTGCGCGAAGTTGAGGTGTCCGGTTCCGCGGAAAACAACGACCAACCCGAGCGCGAGAAGCGCGTAGATGGAACCGAGGGACAGGCCGTCGAAAACGTATTGAAGTAGTCGTTCCATGTCAGGACCCCAGGTAGGCCTTTCGGATGCTGTCGTCGGCCGCGAGCTCGGCCGCCGATCCAGATGACACCACGTTGCCGGTCTCCAACAAGTAGACGCGATGAGCGACCTTGAGAGCCAGGTTGGCGTTCTGCTCGACGAGAAGAATCGACAAACCCTCTTCGGCGTTGAGCTTCTTCAGGACTCCGAACAACTCCTGGGTGATGAGCGGCGCCAGACCGAGGCTCGGCTCGTCGCAGAGGAGAAGTCGGGGACGGCTCATGAGCGCTCGCGCGATGGCCAGCATCTGCTGTTCGCCGCCCGACAACGACCCGGCGCGTTGCGAACGTCGCTCACGCAAACGAGGGAAAACGTCGAACCATCGCTCGACATCGGCGAGCACCTCGTCGCGACGAATGTATGCGCCGGCCAACATGTTGTCTTCGACCGTGAGGTCGGCGAAGGTTCCCCGGCCCTGCGGCACTTGGGCGATGCCGAGGCGAACGATCGAGTCGGGACTCGACGACGAGATGTCCTGGCCGTCGAACACGATGCGACCACGACGCGGGATCATTCCGGAGATCGCACGCATGGTGGTGGTCTTGCCCGCGCCATTGGCTCCGAGGATCACGACGATTTCGCCTTGATTCACCTGGAGATCGAAACCGTGCAGGACCTCGAGCGGGCCGTAGCCAGCAGCGAGATCGGTGATCGACAACAGACTCATGCGTCCACCCCCAAGTACGCCTGGATGACCTTGGGATCGTTCTGTACGAAGGCGGGTGTCCCTTCGGAGATCTTGCGCCCGAATTCCATGGCCACTACGTGGTCGGAGATCTTCATGACCATCGACATGTGGTGTTCGACCAACAACATGGTGAGGTCGAACTGCTCACGAATGGACACCACGGTGTCACCGAGTTCGTCGATCTCGGCATGGGTGAGCCCGGCTGCCGGCTCGTCCATCAACAAGAACCGCGGCCGCGCGGCCAAAGCGCGCGCGATCTCGAGCCGCTTGAGGGTTCCGAACGGCAGACCCATGGCCGGACGGAACATGAGAGGCCCGAGGCCCAACTGCGTGAGGAGGTCGCCCGACCAATCGCGAAGTTCGCGGTTCTCGCGAGCTGCGCCGATACGAAGGATCGACCGGACGAATCCGATCTTTCCCTGACTGTGCGCACCCACCATCACGTTTTCCAGCAACGACATGGTGGGGAACAACGCGAGGTTCTGGAACGTGCGAGCGATTCCGAAGTGGGCGATCTCGTGGGCCGGCACCGACAGCAGATCTTTGCCATCGAAAGTCACCGATCCACTCGACGGTTGGTAGATGCGGCTGACGACGTTGAACATGGTCGTCTTGCCAGCACCGTTCGGACCGATGAGACCACAGATCTGGCCAGGCTTGATGGCGAACGACAAGCCGTCGAGAGCGACGATTCCTCCGAACGTCACCGTGACGCCGGAGACGTCGAGCAGATTCTCCCGACTCGAGGGTGAAGCGGTTTCGGACACGATGTTGCGGTTCTCCCACTGCGACGGACGTCACGAACGCGACGACGTGGAGAAAAAGTACCACTCATGCGGTGACCGATGCCGTTCCGACATCTCGCTTCGCCACTCTGGTTGTGACACGCTGGAGACATGGAAGATGTACGGGTCAACGATCTCGATGACGAGGTCGTCCTGCCCTGGTGGCAGAACCCGCTCAACTTCATCGCCTTGGGTCTGGCCGCCCTGATGCTCGGTGTCGGCATCGGCTACTTCGTCGGAGATCGCAACGCGTCGCCGTCGTACAACCGCGCCGACGTCGGATTCCTGCAAGACATGCGCTATCACCACGAGCAGGCCGTCGACATGGCGTTCTTCTATCTCACGTCAGGGGATGAGACGCATCCTCGACTTCGACTCTTCGCACAAGAGATCGTCTACGCGCAGCAGATGGAAGTCGGACGCATGATCGAGCTGCTGCGCGCGTTCAAGGAGACCGAAGCCAACGACACCGGTACCGCCATGGGGTGGATGGGCATGCCCGTCCCCATCGACCAGATGCCCGGTTTGGCCTCCCAGGAAGAGCTCGACGCGTTCGCGGCCGCCGAGGGAGTCGACGCGTCGATCGCGTTCGCGACCTTGATGATCGAACATCACCGAGCCGGCATCGCGATGGCCGACTACGTGATCGAGAACGGCCGGAACCGCGATGTCGCCGACATGGCACAGTCGATGATCAACGGTCAGTCCACCGAGATCGACGCCATGAACGCGGTCCTCGCCGAACTCACGGGATCATGAAGCGTCGACGCCTCATCGGGGTGTCGGCCGCAATCGCGTTGCTCATCGCGTCAGCAGCCGCGTGTGGAGACGTCGGCTCTGATCTGACTCTCGTGTCGTCGAATGACATTCTCATCCCCGACGACAAGCCCGCGCGGGACTACGACAAGTTCTTGGCCGACTCGATCACCAGCATCGAAACCTTCTGGGCCGAGCAATACCCCGAGCATTACGCGAGCGACTACACACCACTTGCTGGCGGAGTGCACGCCCACTTTCCGCAACGCGAGGCACCCTTGCCCGACGGTTGCGACTTCTCGGGCGACTACGCCGACGTCGAAGACAACGCCTTCTACTGCGACGAAGGCGACTTCATCGTCTACGACGACGAGTTGCTGCTCCCCTCGTTCGTCGACGAGTTCGGTATCGCCGTGGCCGGAGTGATCATGGCCCATGAATGGGGACACGCGATTCAGGGGCGGTCACGCAACGACGTCCTCGATCTACTACCGACCACCACGCTCGAACTCCAAGCCGATTGCTTCACGGGCGCCTGGTTCGCTCATGCTCAATCCACTGGCGTCGGCGATTACGACTTGTCCGACGAGGACATCACCGGAGCATTGCTCGGCTTGATTCAACTCGGTGACGCTCCCGGCGATGACGCATCTGATCCGGCCGCGCACGGCTCGGCCTTCGATCGAGTGTCGGCGTTCCAGGACGGCTACCTCGGTGGAGTCGCCCCCTGCGTCGACTACGAGTTCGAAGAGCCCATCGTTCTGCAATTCGGATTCACCCCAGAAGAGTTGTCACGGCCGAACCCGAGCGACTTCCCTTTCGACGATGCGATGTTCGAGTCGCTGTCGACCGATCTCACGCTGTTCTGGACCACCTTGATCGACAGCGAATTCCCAACGTGGCGCGAACCGACCCTGTTTCTCGCCGAGAGCGACGAGTTGCCTCCGGTCTGCTCGGTCGGACTTCCCACCGATCCGACCCTGGGTGTCTGGGTTTGCACCGACGACTTCACCGTGACGATCGACGTGTCGATCGCGGCGGCGGCGTACGACGAGATTCCGGGTGACTTCGCGGTCGGATACCTGCTCGCCGTCGCCTGGGGTGAACTCGTACAAACGGCAACTGAACTCGAACTCACCGGCGAAGACCGTCAACTCCTGAACGACTGCCTGGCCGGCATGTGGGCCGGCGACATCCTCCCCTTCAACGAAGAACCCGTTGCGCCGTCCACCGAAGAGAACCCACGGGTCGGACTGTCGCCCGGCGATCTCGACGAAGCGATCCGGATGGCGATTCTCCTCGGCGATCGCTCACGCGATGACGACGTGATGGGTAGTGCATTCGAGAAAGTCGACGCCTTCAGACAAGGCGTGTTGTACGGATCGTCGGGCTGCTTCGGCTGACGTTCCCTCGACGAGAGCACTCGCCGCAATCAGGGAGCGACGGTCGTCGGAACGGGGGGCGGTGTTGTCGGCACCGCGGTCGTCGGAGGCACGGTCGACGGCGGACGCGTCGTCGTCGGAGCGACCGTGGTCGCGGGCACGAGCGTGGTGGACGTACTCGTGGTGGTCGTGTAGTTCGGGTCGCGCCAGTTGAAACGCGGCGGCGGCGAACCGTACTCCTCGGGTTCCTTCACGCCATCCCACACGAAGACCTGATCACCTTTGGCCACCAACGTCTGGAAGTAGTCGGAGATGTGCATGGGGATTCGGATACAGCCATGTGACGCCGGGAAGTTCGGAACTTCCTGAGCACCATGAACGGCGATGCCGTAGTTGAAGTAGACCGGGTTGTACATGCCGCCGAGTTGGCTCTCGCGACGACCAGCCACCATTCGATTGTATTTGTAGACACCACCCGGAGTCCGGGAGAGTCCGCACCAACCTTCTTTGATCGGCTCGAGACCTTTCTCGTTTCCGGTTTCACCCGGGTCGATCGTGACCTCTTCGCACCACTCCTGGTCGTCTCCCGACGAGATGTGCGTGACGAGCACCGGAGTATCGCCATGGAAGACCACCATCACTTGCTCGGGCACATAGATCTCGGTGTGGTTGGGCGTCGAGTCGGGGCGACGTGACTTGATCACCAAGGGATCTTGCATGCGGCTCCACATCTCGGCCGTGACCTTCCCGGTCACCTGCTCGCGCGGAACTCCCATCACCAATTTCTCGAAAGCCCACACGGCTTGCTGAGTGCGCTCGCCGAAGGCACCGTCGGCCACACCCGGGTCGAAGTTCAACTCGATCAGGCGGTCTTGAATGATCTTGATCTCGGGACCCGCGGCCCCGCGTCCGAATGTCTGCGACAAAGGAAGCTTCTGCACGGGGGGTGCGGTGTCGTCGACCACCACTTGCGGCAGGGTCGACGCCGTGGTTTCGGGCGACGACGAAGACTCGTCGGACGACGTGACTCCGACGAGTACCACCACGGCGAGAACCGCGCCCGCACCCATCGCCGGCATCCACCGATTGATCTCGGCGTCGGGTCGGGTGCGACGGCGGCTCGGCGCCGGCCGACGGCCTCTCGAACCTCCTTGCACGCGCCCGAGACTACCCGCGGCCCCCGAGCCACCGAAGGCGCGGGGGTGTGGCGTTCATCGCCGAACGGCGGGAGTGATCGATTGGAGTTCGCGGCGGAGTTGCCACATCTCACGCAGGATCTTCACGATGACGCTGGGTGACGAGAGCGTGGACACGCCGCGTGTGCGCGGGAAGTAGTCGACCCCGAACTGGACGATGTTGTAGCCGTACTTGCTGGCCCGGATCACGAGTTCGGCGTCGATGAACGAGCCCTCGGACACGAGGGTCACGTGATCGAAGATCCGCCGACGACACAACTTGAAGGCGAAGTTCACGTCCCGCATCTTCAGGCCGAAGAAGACCCGCACCAAGGCGTTGTAGAAGAACGAATAGACCGTTCGGACGTAACCCTCCCCGGTGCGATCGAGGCGATAGGCGCTCACCACATCGGCTTCGTAGTGGCGCATGATCCGACAGGCCTTCTGGAGTTCGTCCATGTCGAAAGGCAGGTCGGCGTCGGTGTAGAGAACCAGATCGCCCGAGGCGGCCGCGAAGCCGGTCTTGATCGAACCACCCAACTTGCGATTCTTCGGGTGATGAACGACTTTCACTCGCGGATCGGCGGCGGCGGCTTCGTCGGCGAGTCGCGGCGTGGAGTCGGTCGACGCGTCGTCGACCACGATGATCTCGTAGTCGGCGATTTCTCCCGAGGCGAGCAGAGCGTTACCCGCCTCACGCGCGGCGTCGAGGGTGCGTCCGATGTACTCCTCTTCGTTCCACATCGGGAAGAAAAGAGACAACTTCTTGAAATGGGGTCCGCCGCCCAAGGAGTCAGTCGCCACAACGGCAAGTTATCGGCGCGCGCCGACCACCTTTGTCTCGATTTCAGTAAGTTGGCCGCATGGCTCGAGGCCGTTTGTCGATCGGCTGGGCGCGCACCGTTGCCGCCGGATGGGCCCTCATGGCCATCTGCCTGGCGTGCGTCGGGGCGTCGTCTCAGATCATCGGTCGACCCACGTGGTGGGCCGACGACGAGCGTTGGTCGACAGCCGTCGTGTCGATCTTCGTCGTGCTCGTCTTCGGCGCCGCGACTGCCGTTGCGGTGTGGGCACTGTTTCGACGTCCGTTCACACCGTTGATCTCGACCACCGGAGCGGTTCTGCTCGGCGCGAGCGCACTGGTCGACATCGATCCGTCACCCGGGTCGGCGGTCGTAACCGGTGCACTCGCTACCGCCGCGCTCTTGCTCTCGATCGGCTCGTTCTCAGGAATCGAACGCGCAAATGCAAATACGACGTCGAGTTCAGTGTCGAGTTCGTTCTCAGTCGTCGGCGACTGAGCGCGCGAGTTCCTCCACCACATCACGCTGAGATCCCACTTCGGGGCCGGCACCCGGACGATGACGGCGCACGTGTTCGAGTGCATCGTCGAGGTTCATACCGGCCAGGACACACACGGCAACGGCCAGAGTTCCGGCCCGGCCCATACCCGCCGCACAATGAGCGACAACGACCTCGCCGCTTCGCACTCGTGACCACACGTCGCCGTACAACGCCCTGACCGCCGACAGATCGGGTGACGAGAGGTCGTGGATCGGAAACCATGTCGAGTTCTCGCTCGAGTCGAGCCACCGCACGTACTCGGGATATCGGTGGGCGATCTCGTTACGCTCGACCAAACACACGATGTGCGCACGACGACTCGACGCGCCGATTCGTTCGATGAGGCCAGGTCGATCGGGCGCGATCGCATGCTTCCCACAGATCCAGAGTTCGCCCGCCGCCGAGAGCGGTATGCGATGCACTCCCCCGTCCAGATTCACGAATCGCGACACTAGCCAGGCCAAACCGCTTCATCGGAGAGATGTCGACCGATAGCGTCACTGCCATGTCGTCATCGTCGAGTTCGTCGAACACCTCGGGGAGTCCGCGCTCGCAGCGCGTCCTCACGTCACTCCCGGTGGGCGAACGCGTGGGCATCGCCTTCTCGGGCGGACTCGACACCTCGGCCGCCGTGGCCTGGATGCGCTCCAAGGGCGCGGTCCCCTACGCGTACACCGCCGATCTCGGACAACCCGACGAACCCGACTTAAGCGGAGTCCCCAGTCGCTCCAAGCAGTACGGAGCCGAAGAGGCCCGTCTCGTCGATTGCCGCGCCGAACTGGTGCGCGAAGGTTTGATGGCGCTGCAGTGCGGTGCCTTCCACATCACCACCGCGGGCAAGACCTACTTCAACACCACACCGCTCGGCCGCGCCGTGACCGGCACCCTGCTCGTGCGCGCCATGAAGTCGGACGGCGTCGACATCTGGGGTGACGGCTCCACCTACAAGGGAAACGACATCGAGCGTTTCTACCGATACGGATTGCTCGTCAATCCCAACCTACGCATCTACAAGCCTTGGCTCGACCCCACGTTCGTGTCCGAACTCGGTGGCCGCTCGGAGATGAGCGAGTTCTTGCAGTCGCGCAATCTTCCCTATCGCGACAGCAAGGAGAAGGCCTACAGCACCGACGCCAACATCTGGGGGGCGACACACGAAGCCAAGTTGCTCGAAGAACTGTCCACGTCGATGGACATCGTCGAGCCGATCATGGGAGTCGCTCACTGGAACGACTCGGTGGCTATTTCTCCAGAAGTCGTATCGGTCCGCTTCCACGAGGGTTGGCCGGTGGCCATCAACGGCAAGGAGTTCGCCGATCAGGTCGCACTCGTGAACGAGGCCAACACGATCGGTGGCCGCCACGGACTCGGCATGAGCGATCAGATCGAGAACCGCATCATCGAAGCCAAGAGCCGCGGCATCTACGAATCACCCGGACTCGCGCTTCTGCACATCGCCTACGAGCGTCTCGTGACCGCCATTCACAACGAAGGCACCGTCGAGAACTACCGCACCATGGGACGTCGTCTCGGTCGTCTGCTGTACGAAGGACGTTGGTTCGACCCGCAGAGCCTCATGCTGCGCGAGCCGATCATGCGGTGGGTCGGTTCGGCCATCACCGGCGAAGTCACGGTGCGCCTGCGTCGCGGCGACGACTACACGATCCTCGACACCACTGGCCCGCACCTCACCTACGCACCCGATCGCCTCAGCATGGAACGCGTCGAAGATCAGGCGTTCGGTCCGCTCGACCGCATCGGTCAACTCACCATGCGCAACCTCGACATCGAGGACAGCCGCGAGAAGTTGAACGTGTACCGCTCGGCCGGAACGCTCGGACCCGGCTCGTCCGGCCTGCTCGAACTCGAGTAGTCAGCGCGCCTGGAGGCGCTCGACCAGACCCGCGATGAGCAACGCACGGGTGGGCATCACATCGACGTCGATCCATTCGTGGTCGGCGTGCGCACCGCCACCCACCGCACCGAGGCCATCGAGCGTGGCGACCCCAGCTGCTGCGGTGAAGTTGCCGTCCGATCCTCCACCGACCGCGACACCGGCCACCGGTGGCAAGCCGAGATCGCGAACGACCTCTTCGGCCAACGGATAGAGCCAGGCCGACGCACTTGACGGCATCGGGGGCCGGTTGAAACCGCCTTGAATTTCGAGTGACGCGCCGGGAAGAACTGGTTGCAAGGCGCGGAACAACGCATCGACTCGATCGAACTCGGAAATCTTCTCCACTCGGCAGTCGACGAGTACACGCGCTTCGGCCGGCACCACGTTGTCGGCCGTGCCCACCGTCGACACCGTCGGAGTGACCGTGGTTCCGATGGATGCGTCGCCGAACTCGGCGATGCGCAAGACCTGATGCGACGCCTCGATCAACGCGTTGATGCCCTTCTCGGGTTCGAGGCCGGCGTGGGCCGCGCGTCCGCGAACGAAGAGTTCGTACGTGCCGGTGCCCTTACGCGCCGTTTTCAGCGCCCCGCCGTCGGCACTCGGTTCGAGCACGAGCACCGCGCCGCACTCCTGGGCTCGCTCGACGATCAGATCGCGTGACGAACCCGATCCGATTTCTTCGTCGGCCGAGATCAAGATCTCCACTCCACTGCGATCGGCGAGGGCGGCCACTCCGTGAATGGCCTGAACGATTCCGCCCTTCATGTCGAACACACCCGGGCCGGTGGCCTTCCCGTTCGCCACCGTGAACGGCCGGGCCGCCAACGCACCGAGCGGGAACACCGTGTCGTGATGGCCGACGATCAAGACGCGCGGGCGTCCGCCACCCGTCCAGTGCACGTGTGGACCGTTGCTTCCTTCGATGACGGTGGGAGCCGAACCCAAGCGATCGACCAACAATTCGGACAGGATGTGAGCGCTCGTTCGCAACGCATCGAGGTCACGAGACGGAGACTCGACGTTCACCAGTCGACCGACGTCACCGATCATCACGTCACGGTCGGGCGATTTCAATCGGGCCACGTCTCCATTGTGGCCGATCCGGAGCCCTAAAGTCGTCCCGATATGAAGTCTTCTCGCACCTCGGCCATCGCACTCTCGTTCGTTCTGCTGGTGACGGCGGCCTGCGGAGGCGGTGACGAGTCGTCGACGTCGACTCCGACCGTCGAGCCGTCCACGACCGTGGCCACCAAGGCGACCGTCGATTTCTCGGTCGCTCCCGGAACTCATCAGATCACCATCACCGGCGGGTCGGCCGGGACCGCGGTCGTGGTTCTCGATGCGAGCGGCGAACAAGTGGCGCAAGGAACCATCGACGAACTGGGCTCACTGCTCTTTCGCCGCATCGACCAAGGTGACTACACGGTCGAGTTGGCCGATGGTTCGGCCACGAGCGATGTGGTGTCGGTGTACGGACCCGACGCCGTGCCCGATCAATCGTTCTATTCCGATCAGACGATCGGAGCCGGTTTCGGATACCTGCTCACTCGCGACGGAACCACTCTCTCCATCAACGTGATGCTGCCCGGTCCGGCCGAGAACGGTCCCTACCCCACCGTTGTGGAGTACTCTGGATACGCACCGAGCGACCCGGGCAACACGACGTTCGGGCTGCTCTTCAACACCCTGGGTTACGCGTACGTCGGCGTGAACATGCGTGGCACCGGTTGCTCGGGCGGCAGCTACCGATTCTTCGAAGAAGCCCAACTTCTCGATGGCTACGACGCCATCGAAGCGATCGCCGCGCAGAGGTGGGTGCTCGACAACGAAGTCGGAATGGTCGGCATCTCGTACCCGGGAATCAGCCAGTTGTTCGTGGCGTCGACGCAGCCGCCGTCGCTCGTGGCCATCACTCCGTTGTCGGTTATCGACGACAGTTACCGATCGACTCTCTACCCGGGCGGAATTCTCAACACGGGCTTCGCGGTCGAGTGGACTCGCCAGCGTGTGAAGGAGGCCGCTCCGTACGGCCAGGAGTGGACGAAGAAGCGGGCCGATGAGGGCGATGCGCTGTGTGCCGCGAATCAGAACCTGCGTCTGCAGAACCCCGATCTCGAAGCCGAGATCGACGCCAACCCGTTCTATTCGTCCGAGATCGGTGACGAGATCAACCCGAGTTTGATGGTCGGCGACATCGATGTTCCCGTGTTCGTGGCCGGCGCGTGGCAGGACGAGCAGACCGGCGGCCGCTTCCCTCGCCTTCTCGACAAGTTCACGTCGTCGCCACACGTGTACGCGACATTGCTGAATGGTCTACACACCGAGTCGTTGAGCCCGTCGGTGTTTCCGCGCTTCGCTGAATTCTTGAGTTTCTACGTGGCCAAGAAGGTTCCCGATTTGTCGGCTCTACCGGTGATCGCCGGGCCGCTGGCCGGGGGAATCTTCGGAGCCGACGCCGCCATCGACTCCACCAACCGCTTCTCGGGCCAGTCGTTCGACGCGGCCTTGGCCGCGTTCGAAGCCGAGGACCCCATCGTGGTTCTGTTCGAACAAGGCGCGGCCGACGGAACAACACCGCGTTCACCACAAGCCCGTTGGTCGGCATTGTTCGATGCCTGGCCGATTCCGGGTGCGGTCATGACACCGTTCGCGCTCGGTGCGAACGGATCTCTCGGTGGTGATCCGACGAAGGCGACCGGTTCAACCGACTACCTCTCGGACCCCGAGGCGGTTCCGCCGACCTTCTACACCGGTTCGGGGTCGGGTATCTGGCGCGCCGACGTCGCCTTCGACTGGGTGGCGAACCCAGCCGGAACCGCCGCGGTGTTCACCACCGAGCCGTTGCAGGAAGACCTCGTGGTCGTGGGCGCCGGAACCGCCGCTCTCTGGATCGAAGTCGCCGGCGCCGATGACACCGACCTCGAAGTGACGATCAGTGAAGTGCGACCCGACGGCAGCGAGACGTACGTGCAGAGCGGTTGGCTTCGCGCGAGTCACCGCAGTTCGAACGACGCCGATGGTCTCGACCGCCTGCCCGAACACAGCCATCTCGAATCCGATCGTTCGACGTTCGCCGCCGGTGAAACGCGATTGGTTCGAGTGGAGCTCTTCCCGGTGGCCCACCCGTTCCGGCAAGGATCACGGTTGCGCATGACGATCGACGCACCCGGCGGCAACCGCGGCGTGTGGGCGTTCCGCACGATCAGCGCGGGTGAGAAGGTGACCATCCGCCACGACGCCGACCACCCGTCGACCCTTTACTTGCCGATCGTCAGCGGCTTGGTGGTTCCGTCGGGTGTGGCCCCGTGCAATTCGTTGCGCGGTCAGCCCTGCCGACCGAGCTGACGATCACTCCGGAGCGACACTGAGCGTGAGGACGAGTTCGCCGGTGTCGTGAGTCTCGAGTTCGAACTCGCCCTCGCGATCGGCGACGAACTCGAATGACACCTCGGTTCCGGTGAGTTCGAGGTCGTAGCCGTGGAGGTGGAACTCGTGCTCGTCGTCAGCGGTCACCACGATGGTGACCTCCTGACCCAGCACCACCGAGGCAGTGGCCGGAGCACCGTCTTCGAGGTCGACCTCGATGTAGGCGGTCTCCGACGACGGGGTGCCACTCTCGGGAACGTCGACTTCGATCGAACTGGTGGGCGGCGCGGTGGCCGCCGGATCGGTGGGCGATGCGATGGAACCTTCGGTCGTGACGGGAGAGGACTCGACGGTCGATGTCGCGTCATCACCCCCGCATGATGCGAGCACGAATCCGGTGATCACGATGGTGGCAAGAGAACGACGCATGAAGTCAGGCTAGGCGGTGCGATAATCGACTGGTATGCACGTCGATGACGCGATTCGAGCGCGACGCACCACGATGGTGGTCGAGACCGACCGGATGGTCGAGCGAGCGATCGTCGACGAGTTGTGCGAGTTGGCCACCTGGGCTCCCAATCACAAGAGAACGTGGCCATGGCGATTCGTGTCGATCACGGGTGGCGCACGGTTGCGGCTCGGAGCGGTGATCGCCGATGCGATGGCCGCCCACGGTGACGATGCGGCCAAGGTCGACAAAGCGCGCACCAAGTACGCCCGTACGCCCAACGTGCTGGTGATCGGAAGCACCCCCGGAGACAGCGCCGAACGCACGGCCGAGAACCGCGACGCCGTGGCCGCCGCCGCGCAGAACCTGATGCTCGCCGCCACGGCCCGTGGCATCGCCACGTACTGGGGCTCGTGTCCGAAGGGAGCCAACGACGCCGTGTCCGACTTCGTCGGTTTCGAACCCGGCACCCACGTGGTGGGCATCTTCTACCTGGGCTGGGCCCGCGACACCCCCGAGGCTCCCGCGCGCCCGCCGGCTGACGTCGCCCATCTCGACTCCTGATCCGCCCCGACCGAGCAGGGCTATGCTCCGCGCGTGCTCACGGGACGTTGTTTGTGTGAATCAGTGACCTTCGAACTGACCGGCGACATCATCGCAACTGCGGTGTGTCACTGCGACCGTTGTCAGCGTCAGGGTGGAGGCGCCTTCTCGGTGAACCTCGTGGCTCACGAGTCACAGCTCAAGGTGAATGGCACTCTCGGCTGCTACGAAGAGCGCGGCGAGAACAACGACGACGTGTACGTGCGTCGCAAGTTCTGCGCGACGTGCGGCTCACCGATCTTTTCGGAACTCTCCAAGTCGGCCGGCATCATCGCCGTGAAGGCCGGTGTCCTCGACGACAAGTCGTCGGTGAAGCCGACGGTCGAGGCATGGTGCGCTCACAAGCAGCCCTGGGTCGACCTGCCCGGCATGGCGATTTCGATGGAGCGCGAGTAACTCGGTGACGGTCGATCAACGGCTGTAAAGGTAAAAACCGCGGCCGCTCTTGCGGCCGAGCAGACCGGCGTCCACCATGCGGAGCAGCAACGGAGGGGCCGAGTAGAGCGGCTCTTTGAATTCTTCGTACATCGACTGCGCGACGGCGGCGGTCGTGTCGAGCCCGATCAGGTCGGCCAACGCCAACGGGCCCATGGGGTGCGCGCATCCGTGCACCATGCCGTTGTCGATGTCTTCGGCTGATGCGAAGCCCGACTCGAACATGCGAATCGCCGACAGGATGTACGGGATCAACAGTGCGTTGACGATGAAGCCGGCGCGATCCTGCGACTGGATGAGGTTCTTCGACAACTGATCGCCGGCGAACACTCCGACCCGCTGGGCGGTGTCGTCGCTCGTGAGAAGTGAGCGAACCACTTCGACCAACGGAAGCACTGGTACCGGGTTGAAGAAGTGCAGACCCACCACCTGCTCGGGACGGTTGGTGGCCATGGCCAACTTCATGATCGGAATCGACGACGTGTTGGTGGCCAGGATCGAGTCGGCCGCCTCCACGGTCTGACTCAGTCGGCGGAACACGTCGACCTTCAACTCGTCGATTTCCGGCACGGCTTCGATCACGAGTTCGCGATCGGCCAGTGAATCGAAGTCGTGGGTGACGAACAGGCGCTTGGAGATCGCATCGACATCGGCGTCCGACAACTTGCCGCGCTGGGCGGCCTTCTCGAGCGACTTCTCGATTCGGTCGAGCCCCGACTTGGCGGCCACGTCGGTGGCCTCCACCACGACGACATCACAACCCGATCGCGCCGAGACTTCGGCGATTCCGGCACCCATCAGGCCGCATCCGACCACACCGATCTTCTGAAGTGTCATGGGTCCAGTGTAAATCGCGGCGCTGGACTCTCTCGTCGGCCGCCGACACCGACTGCCTAGGATCGTCGCGTGACTCCCCTGTGGACACCGACAGCCGATCGGATCACCCACAGCAACATCGAAGCGTTTCGTCGCGCCGTCGCTGCGACCGACGGCTCCGTGACCGACACCGTCGCCTTGCATCGCTGGTCGGTTGCGCAACCGGGAGCGTTCTGGCGTGAGGTCTGGGATCGGTGTGGTGTGATCGGCGATCGTGGCGACGTCGACGTGACGTCGAACGACGACCTGCGCCGCACTCGGTTCTTCCCCGATGCGTCGATCTCCTTCGCCGAGAACGCCCTGGCCGATCGACCTGGCCGCAACGACGACGCCATCGTCGCCGTCGACGAGAACGGCACGCGCCGAACCATGTCGTGGACCGAGCTTCGTGGCGAAGTGGCCGCGATGGCCTCCGCCCTCGGCGCACTCGGCGTCGAATCGGGCGATCGGGTGGCCGCCTTCATGCCCAACGTGATCGAAACGGTCGTCGCCTTCTACGCGGCCAACGCGATCGGCGCAGTGTTCACGTCGACATCGAGTGACTTCGGGACCGAAGGTGTGGTCGATCGTTTCGAACAGACCACTCCGGTGGTTCTGATCGCCGCTGACGGATACCGGTACGGGGGCAAATCATTCGACTGCCGCGCACGCATCGCCGAAATCGCATCGCGTCTCGGTTCGGTGAAGTCGACCGTCGTGGTCGGAGTCCTCGACGACCGTCCCGACGTCTCGTCGATTCCGAACGCTCGGCTGTGGGCCGATGTGGTGGCCGAACACCGCGGAGCACCTCTCACGTTCGAGCGAGTGGGTGCCGACCATCCGATCTACATCCTCTATTCGTCGGGAACCACCGGAAAGCCCAAGTGCATCACCCATCGCGCGCTCGGCGCACTCCTCATGCACCTCAAGGAACAGCAATTGCACTGCGACGTTCGCACGGGTGATCGCGTCTTCTACTTCACGACCTGCGGCTGGATGATGTGGAACTGGCTCGTGAGCGCTCCGGCGTCGGGTGCCACGATCGTTCTTTTCGACGGCAATCCGTTCCATCCCTCGCCGAGTGTTCTGTTCGATCTGGCCGAGCGCGAACACGTCACTTTGTTCGGAGTATCGGCAAAATACATCGACTCGGCTCGCAAAGCGGGCCTGAGTCCACGGACGTCTCACGATCTGTCGGCGGTTCGCACGGTGTGCAGCACCGGATCACCGTTGAACGACGAGGGTTTCGCGTGGGTGTATTCCGATCTGAAGTCCGATGTCCACTTGGCGTCCATCAGTGGTGGCACCGACATCGTCGGCTGTTTCGTCGGCGGCGATCCCACTCGCCCGGTGTACGCCGGTGAGATCCAAGGGCCAGCACTCGGTCTGAACGTCGCGGTGTACGACGCCGATGGTCGCCCGATCACGAATCCCGATGTGAAGGGCGACCTCGTGTGCACCAACGCCTTCCCCACCGTGCCGGTGGGTTTCTGGGGCGATTCCGATGGCTCGAAGTTCTCGCGCGCCTACTTCGAACGTTTCGCCGGCGTGTGGGCCCACGGAGATTTCGCATCGTGGACCGTCCACGGCGGCATGGTCATTCACGGCCGCAGCGACGCCACGTTGAACGCTGGTGGTGTGCGCATCGGCACCGCCGAGATCTACGCACAGGTGGAGAAGTTGCCCGAGGTGGCCGAATCGGTGGCGGTGGGCCAGGACTTCGACGGCGACACGCGCATCGTGCTCTTCGTGCGCTTGGCCGATGGCTGTTCGCTCGACGACGAACTGCAGAGTCGCATCAAGCGAACACTCCGCGACAATGCCTCACCCCGTCACGTTCCGGCTCGGATCGTGGCCGTGGCCGACATTCCGCGTACGCGCAGCAACAAGATCAGTGAGTTGGCCGTCACCGATGTGGTGAACGGACGCGAGGTTCGCAATACCGAAGCCTTGGCCAACCCCGAGGCGCTCGACCTGTTCCGCGATCGGCCAGAATTGAGCGCATGACTCGTCGCCGCCTCACCGTTGCCGACCTGGCCGCCCTGAAGGGGAAGCGGCAACTCACGATGCTGCGCATCTTCACCATCGACGAGGCGGCCGCCGCCGAAGCGGCCGGCATCGACTTGGCTTCGGCCCCGCCCGAACTGGTGACGCACCCGCGCTATCGCGAGGTCGCACCATCACTCTTCACGCTCACCGGTCGTAGTCACCAACAAGCTGGTTCGGCCGACGATCATCTGCGCTGGGCCGGCGAGATGCTCGAAGCCGGTGCCGACTGCATCTATTGCTCGGGAAGTCTCGACCGCGTCGAACATTTGGCGAAGGAATTCGTTCCTGTGGTCGGACACATCGGACTGGTGCCCTCGAAGGTCACCTGGACTGGCGGTTATCGAGCCGTCGGAAAGACAGCCGACGAAGCCTTGAGACTCTTCAACGAAAGCGTTGCGCTCGAGAACGCTGGCGCCATTGCAGCCGAGATCGAAGTGGTGCCGCCTGAAGTGGCCACCGAGATCAGTCGGCGACTGAAGCGTCTGTCGTTGTGGTCGATGGGTTCGGGAGCTGGCTGCGACGCGCAGTACTTGTTCGCCATGGACATTCTCGGCGACCCGACCAACCAAGACATGTCGGGCATCGCTCACGTACCGCGACACTCCAAGGTGTACCGCGACTTCGCGGCCGAGCACGCGCGTCTACAACGCGAACGGATCGCGGCGTTCTCCGAGTTCCGGGCCGATGTCGAATCCGGGGCGTTCCCCGAGCCCCAGCACCTGGTGCCGATCAAGGCCGACGAGCTCGCCCGCTTTCGGGCTTCACTTCCCCCGACCTGACGCACCGGGTGGGTCTTTTGCCACTCCCACCAGGACTTGTTTGGCATACCTAACAAGTCCTGGCAAGATAGCCCGATGTTCGCGCACGCGCCCGCCCGCCGACACCGCTCCTTCCCGTCGACACCGACGGCCCCGGCCCGACGAGCCGGTCTGTCGCTCGTCGCCGTCACGCTCGCGACGCTCACTGCGGCCTGCGGAGGCGGCAGTGACGACGCGGGCGAGAGCGTCACGGTGTACACCGGTCGCCACTACGGCATCGAAGGAGTCTTCGACGAGTTCACCGCCGCCACCGGCATCGACGTGCGATTCACGACAGGGTCCGACCCCGAGCTTCGCGAGCGACTGCTGGCCGAGGGTGACAACACACCAGCCGATCTCGTGATGACGGCCGATGCGGCCAACATCGAACTCGCGTCCGAAGCCGGACTCCTGGCGTCGGTCGAGAGCGAAACCCTCACGTCGGCGATTCCGAGTGAACTGCGTTCAGCCGACAACACGTGGTTCGCGCTGAGTCGTCGTCTGCGCGTGATCATGTACTCGACCGAGCGCGTGAGCGATCCGCCCAGCACGTACGCCGCGCTCGGTGATTCTCGATGGTCGGGAAAGTTGTGCTTGCGCCCGAGCACTCACCCGTACACGCAATCGCTGGTCGCTTCACTGATTCTCAATCTCGGTGACGACGAAGCTCTTCGGGTGGTCGAGTCGTGGGTGGCCAACGATCCTCTGTACATCAACTCCGACACCGACATCTTGAAAGCGATCGCCGCCGGCGACTGCGACGTCGCCCTCACCAACACGTATTACCTGCCCCGCTTGCTCGCCGACGATCCTGCCTTCCCGGTGGCGATCAGTTGGCCCGATCAGGATTCGACTGGTGCACATCTCAACGTGAGTGCGGCCGGCGTGACCAAGTCGGCACCCAACCGCGAAGCGGCGATCCGCCTTCTCGAATGGCTCGCCACCACGGGCCAATCCACGTTCAGCGACGCCAACT
The DNA here is from genome assembly GCA_016871355.1 of Actinomycetota bacterium. Classification (GTDB taxonomy): domain Bacteria; phylum Actinomycetota; class Acidimicrobiia; order Acidimicrobiales; family Ilumatobacteraceae; genus Casp-actino8. Next base: position 7,687 of record VFZC01000017.1, on the reverse strand, counting down.
TCGAGTATCCGGCCGATCCCGGCGTGACTCCCGCTTCGGCCCTCACGGCGTTCGACGAATTCGTCGCCGACCTGGCGGCAGTTCGCGAACTCGGTCGTCTCAATCCCCGAGCCGTCGAGGTGTTGTCGGCTGCGGGATACGAGTGACCGCGACACTTCCGTCCTTCGCGACGCGACGGTCGCTGCCCGGATGGGTCTCGATCGTCGCCCTCACGGCTCTGGTTGCATCACCCGTCATCGTCGTCGTGTCCTCCATCCTCGACCCCACCGAGTCGATGTGGTCGGAACTGTGGGCCACTCGCCTCCCCGGGATGATTCGCGACACCATCACGCTCGCACTCGCGGTGGTGGGAGGTTCACTCGTTCTCGGAACCGGACTGGCCTGGCTCGTCACGGCGTACGAGTTCCCCGCCCGTCGAGTGATCACGTGGCTTCTCGTGACTCCCCTTGCAGTGCCTGGCTATGTGGCCGGGTTCGTGTGGCTCGACACGTTGTCGGGCCCACTCGGTGCACGCGGAGTCCGAAGCATCTGGCTGTGTGCGGCCGCCCTCGTCATCACGCTGTATCCCTATGTGTTCTTGTTCGCGCGCGCATCGTTCAAGGCGCAGGGGGCCGATGCCCGTGACGCGGCCCGAACACTCGGCGTCGGCCCCACTCGTGCGTTCTTTCGAGTGGCACTTCCGATGGCCCGACCCGCCCTCGCCGCCGGCAGCGCACTCGTCTTGATGGAAGTGCTCACCGACATCGGCACCGTGCGGCTCTTCAACGTGAGCACGGTCGCCGACGGAGTGATGCGGGTCTGGTTCGGCACGGGTGATCGCGGTGCCGCCGCCGAATTGGCCTGTCTGCTCGTCGTGTCAGCAGCCACGCTCATCGCACTCGAGCGAGGTCTGCGCCGGGGCGCTCGCTTCTCCACTCGACCGACCGAGAATCCGACATCACCGATCACGCTGTCACCCGGAAGTCGATTCGGAATCCTTGCCGCGTGCATCGCGGTCATCATCGTGGCCGTCGCCCTACCCATCGTTCGTCTCACCAACTGGGCTCTCGATGCGCGTCGCTCCGGTACCGACCGGACCGTGGCCGGAGGCGTGTGGCATCACACGTCGAGCAGTCTCGTTCTGGTCGTCGCCACCTGCCTCACATGCATGGTTGGTGGCATCACGATCGCACTCCTCGCTCGGCGACGAGGTTCGCTCGGTCGCCTGCTGTCACGCCTGGCTTCACTCGGCTACGCGATGCCCGGCCCGGTGGTCGCCGTCGGTGCGCTCATCACCCTGGCCGCTTTCGACCGCACCGGTTTCGTTCCGAACGGAGTGGTGCTCATCGGCTCGTTCGCTGGCTTGGTGTTCGCTCTGTCGACCCGCTTCATGGCCGTGGCGTTCCAAGGAATCGACGCCGGTCTCGATCGAGTCGCGCCGTCAGCGGTGGCGAGCGCACGCATGCTCGGTGCTCGTGCGAGCCGAGTCGCCTGGTCGGTCGAGTTGCCGGCCGCACGTACGTCGATCATCGCAGCCACGGCACTTCTGACCGTCGATCTCATGAAGGAACTGCCGATCACTCTGTTGTTGCGTCCCTTCGGTTTCGATTCGCTCTCGGTGTGGGTGTGGCAGGCAACATCCGAAAGCCTCTGGGAGCAAGCCGCCGTACCCTCACTCGTCATGGTGGCGGTGGGAATGCTCGCAGTCGGCGCGCTCCTGGCCGCGCTCGACCGCGGCGCCGAGGTCACGTCGTGAAATCGCCCGTCACCCTTCGCATCGACGGCCTGTCACGATCGATTGGATCCCGACGCATCGTCGATGACGTGAGTTTCACTCTCTCGCAGGGCGAGTTGCTCACGCTGGTCGGGCCGAGTGGTTGCGGCAAGTCGACACTGCTGCGAATGATCGCCGGCCTCGAACCGAACGACTCCGGCCGAGTGTTCGTCGACGATCACGACATCACCTCGACCCCTCCCGAACGGCGCCACATTGGCTTCGTCTTCCAGGAAGGCTCACTCTTCGGTCACTTACGTGTCGACCAGAACATCGCCTTCGGCCTCAAGCATCTCTCCCGCTCCGATCGCACGTCACGTGTCGAGGCGATGCTCGAACTCGTGAAACTGAGCGGAGTCGCTCGTCGCTTTCCGCACCAGTTGTCGGGCGGTGAGCAGCAGCGTGTCGCACTCGCCCGTGCCCTGGCACCCGAGCCGCGGTTGATGTTGCTCGACGAACCGTTTGCGAGCCTCGACGAGGTGTTGCGCGACGATCTTGGTCAGCAAGTGGCCGAGGTGTTGCGGAGCACCCACACTCCGTCGATTCTCGTGACCCACGATCGACACGAGGCTCTGAGTCTCGGCGACCGTGTCGCGGTGATGCGGGACGGCCGTTTGCAACAAGTCGACGTTCCGGAGGCCGTGTACGACCGACCGACCAACCGTTTCGTGGCCGGGTTCGTGGGTGTTGCGTCGTTCTTGCCAACCGCCGACGAACTGCTCACCGTCGTGCGGCCGCACCAGGTGACGGTGACCGCCGGCGGTGACGACCGGGTCGTCTCGTGTGAATTCACCGGTGCGACCCGTCGTTACACAGTGCGTCGCGTGGACGGATCGATCGTGGTGGCTGACGGACCGAATGCGGACGGTTTGAGTACGGGAGATGCGTGCTCTCTGACTTTCGCGACCGACCAATTGCACCGCGTTCGCGCCGAGACCTGACGTTCAGTGGACGGTGGTCATTCGGGAGGATGAACGTCCACAGCAGCCCGGAGCTCGTTGAACGATTCGACGATCTGTTGACGTAGCCACTGATGGGCGGGGTCGTGCTGGTCGCGTTGGTGCCACATGAGGTTGATGTCGAAAGCCGGGATGGGCACCGGAACGTTCACTGCCGTGATCGGGAGGGTGCGAGACATCAGGGCCACGATCGAGAGTGGAAGCGACCCCACCAGGTCGGTGGCAGCGACGAGATGAGCGGCCACGACGAAGCTCGTGACCGACGTGACGTGTTCTCTGGCTAGTCCCACTTCGGCGAGAGCCTGGTCGATCGGACCGTTGCGTTTTCCCTTGGGAGAGACCGTGATGTGGTGGGCTTCGGCGTACCGCTTCGCCGTCATCCGGCCTTTCAGGAGCGGATGGTCGCGACGAACGGCTGCGACGAAGCGATCGGTGAGGATGACTTCAGATTCGACGTCGTGGTGTTGATCGACGTGGGCGTCGATACGCAGATCGATCGTGCCCGCCCGAAACCGACTGATCGTGTCGGAATCCTCCCTCACGAAATCGATCTCGACTCCCGGGGCCGTCTTGCGGACCCGAGTGATCAACGGAAGTGCCAGTGCCGCCACAACGCCATCGTCGGCACACACCACGAAACGACGGTGGATTTTGGCTGGATCGGACGAGGGAGTTGGCGTGAGGACCGCGACCGCAGCAGCGAGGGCCTGACGGGCCGGTTCACGCAAGCCGAGCGCAACTTCCGTCGGGACGAGGGACCGTCCGGCCCGAACGAACAGTGGGTCGCCGATCACCGAACGCAGACGAGCGAGTGATCGCGACACTGCCGGCGGCGAGAGGTGAAGTGCCTTCGCGGCACCGGCAACCGAGCCGTTGTCGAGCAACGCATTCAGCACGCGCAACAAGTTCAGATCGATGTCCAACGAGATCACCGATCCGATTCTCCCACGCCGATCACTGCGCGGATTCGGAACTCGAGATCGCGGGTCTCCTGAGCAATCTCCCGACCCACCGTCGATGCACCCAGACATGGGGAATGACGGCGATCGCCGCAGCCACCGACAAGGGGCCGTGCGCCAGCGCGAAATCTTCGCCGGCGATCCAGAAGGTCAGGCCGGTCACGGTCGTTGCCAGCATCAGAAGTGCGATGGTTTGGTTCGCCGCCCACTTGGATCGAAGACGAGGTCGTCGATACGCGGTCCAGTTGTGTTTGACGTGGTGGAGGAGAACGCCAGTAAAGACCAGCGAGACCAGCGAATGAACCAACGCCCCATTTTCGTGAGTCAGAAACGACAGCACGAAAGACGCGATGAGAGCCACGTCGGCCACGATTCTTTCGATTCGTTCGTTCATCGGACGACAACGCTCACTTCCAGCCCGTCATCGATCGGGAGTGCACAGGACACGTACAGGTGCGGGTTGCCGCGAACATAGGCGAGGTAGTCCGCGCAGAGTTCCGGCAGCAGTGTGGTGTCGTCGGCGACAACGATCGCTCCATTGACGAGACGATCCTCCAACTGGCGAAGGAGTGGGAGATACAACCCCTTCCAGCCGTCGAGGAACAACAAGCTGATCGGCTCGTCGAAATCGGCGAGGGTCTGAAAAGCATCACCCGCCCTCAGGTCGATCTGGTCCACCACCCCCGCCGCCATGAAGTTCGTCTTCGCCGCGGCAACCTTCGACATCTCGGCCTCGGTGGTGACCACCGCCGGATCGTCGGGTGCCATGGCCGCCGCAAGGTAGATCGTCGACAACCCGTGCGAGGTGCCGAACTCGACGACCCGACCGGGTGGGCGTGTGAGCGCGAGGACGTGGAGAAGGCGGCCCACGACAGGATTGATCGGGATGAAGGCTTCGGCCAAGAGGTCGGACATGTCCTCATCGGTCCGGGCACCTCGCTCCACCGCAAGAGTCAACACTCGTGGAATCACGTCCTCGTCGTTCGCTTCAGCACGAGCGTGCAGTGACGAGAGGACTCCGGCAAGTTGTTCGTCGTCGAGTCGGGACTGGCGTCGTCGTTCCATGTCCACATGGTGCCGACCGTTCATCGGGTCGGAAAGTGAAACGATTCGAAGTCTCCGTTGCGTCCGATGCACTCGAACGACAACGACGACAACGATGTCGACCACATCGCGTGCCCGGGGTGGGGCTCGAACCCACACGACTCGTGAGAGCCAGGGGGGTTTAAGCCCCCCGCGTCTGCCAATTCCGCCACCCGGGCGACGAGAGCAGGCTACGGACTCAGGCCACGCGACGAGCCGACGACCGTGGAGCGACGGGAACGACGAGTGAGTGCACCACGTCCCACAACTCGCGACGTAGCCGATCGGCCTGTGGCGGTGTGAGGCGATTGGCCACCACGACACCGTCGATCATGTCGGCGACCACCGCGACGAGAGGACGACCCGAAAGCCGAACGGCAACGGTGACCGAGTCGCCGATTCGACGCAACGAACGATCGACACCCACCAGACGCGGCGGACAACGAAAGCCAGGAATCACCAACCCGCGAACCGCGGTCGCCTGAGCGAGAACACGAGCCACCTGAGCGAAGTCGAGTGTGGTGGCCGGGGTCGCGGCCGGAATCGTGGCCGGAGTCGTGATCATGGCTTTCATGGAGAGTCGAGACTGCCAAGGGGGTGTGGCACGGCGATCGTGCCTGGTGACGGCGTTGTCTCGGTCACCGCACACCTCACCACTACGGTCGTGCCCATGACCGAGCAGGGTCCGGCCTACACCCCCGCGCAACAGCGGGTCATCGACGTGATCGGACGCAGCGCTGGCCGGGCCGACCTTCCCGATTCGCTGGCCAACGAACTTCGGGCCGAACTCGACGAAGCACTGCAACCGGTGCTCGAACTTCTCCCCGACGGAAAGTCGTACGAGAACCGCTTCTTCCTCAACAAGAACGCACTCTCCAACGTTCACTCGTGCGAGGCCTTCTACGTGGGCGGCCAAGGTGAGTTCGAATGGAACATCGCCAACTCGCGCGGCACGATCGTTCACAAGGCGGTCGAAGTCTCCGCGCACACGCGAGGCGACATCTTCCCGAGCGATCTCATCGAAGAGACCATCGCCCGACTCTCCAACGATTCGTCGAAGAACATCTCCGAGTTCCTCGTCACTCTCGACGAATTCGGTCGCGCCGAACTCGTCGCCGAATGCAGTTCGCTGCTCACCCGCTTCTTCGAGGGATTCCCGCCCATCAAGAAGCAATGGCACCCCCAAACCGAGTCGGCCATGACCCTCAATCTCGCCAACAACCGGGTTCGAGTCCAAGGCAAGGTCGATCTGGCCCTCGGTCGTCCGCCCGACAAGGTGATCATCGACCTGAAGACGGGGAACGCCTTCGGCGCGCATCGCGACGATCTGCGTTTGTACGCCCTCATCGACCTGCTGGCCATCGGCCACGCTCCGCGCAAAGTGGCCAGCTACTACATCGACTCGGCCGAGATCCACGCCGAAGACATCACCGAAGGCACCTTGCGGGCCGCCTGCCGCCGCTTGGCCGTCGGATTGGTGCGAGCCATCGAACTGAAGTTGGGTAACGCCGAACCCGTACGCCGTCCCGGCAACAACTGTCGTTGGTGCACATTGCTCGATTCGTGCGACGAAGGCCAGGCCTACATCGCGCAACGCAACGAAGAAGAGGGTTGGTGACTCAGTTCGACGATGTGTGGGGCGACATGATCGCCACCGCAGTGCCGAGTCCGACGTCACTCTTCACGGTCGCGATGCGTCGACCCGGCTGAACGGCGTCTCGCGGAGCCCCCACGACATCGGGTCCCCACGACGCCACCGTGGCATCGAGGTCGTTCACGATCAGAACCACGCCCCATAAATGAGCCGGGCGATCGGCCGGCACGTCGGGACGTTCGACCACTTCCAGAATCACGCGTCCGGCGCGGTGAAAGCCCTGGCGAACTCCACCACCGGCTTCACGGATTCGCTTCAGCGGCAATCCGGTGGCCGCGGTGATGGCTCCACAAGTTCGATCGAGCGATGGCGTCATCACCACCACCTGATCGATGGACACCACACCCGACGGATGAACGGGAGAATCGCTCGGATCGGCCACACCCGTGGCCACGCCATCGATGAGAACGGATGACGACTCGACGAACGACCAGCCGACGAGACCACCCGGCTTAGTTTCAGACAGTTCGTCGAAGACGATGCGCACACCGTCGATGGAGAACGACGGAACCGCAGAAGAAGAAAAGGTCAAGCCGAGGCGATGCCAGGGCTCGGGGGAGGCAGCGAGTCGAAGTTCGGTGAGCAGAATCAGCCGCGGCCCATGTTGGGACGCTTGCCGTGATTGGCCTTCGACCGACGGAGCCGTGCCTTGCGCTTCTTGGTCTTCTTCGACATAGGGACTGCACGCTACCGCCCGGATCGCGCGACGCCTCGCCCCCGACCTCGCCCGACCAGAACTCCGATGCCCACCGCCAGGACCAGCGAGCCCCCGATGGCCGCCGTCTCCCCTCGCCCGGTCACGGGCATCACCGCAGGTGACAGCGGCCGCTCGACAACCACCGTCACCACATCGGGCTCGGCCTGAACATCGCACACCGGCGACGGGCTTTCGGTGGAGAACACGACCCCCACCGATCCGACCGGGAGGACGATGGAAGCCCGTCCCTCGTCGTCGGTGACGAGCACCTCGGGCGGGGTGGCCGGTGCACCGCCGGCCATGGTGAACGACGCGTACACCTGATGTCCGGCGAGTGGCTCGCTGCCGTCGTGAAGAAACGCCGTGGCCGAGACCTCGAGACCCGATTCGGGATTCGGCGGGACATCGGTGGAGAGCGAACCGTCGATGGAATACGGCGAACACACCGGAACTGCTGCCGACGGAACAGCCGCCAACGGAAGCGAGTCGTCGAAAGGAACCGATGCAACGAATGTCGTGGTGACTTCGGAGAGCGAATCGAGCATGGCTCGATGTGGGGCCGGCCCCGTCGCAGAGGCGACG
>VFZC01000016.1 GCA_016871355.1 Actinomycetota bacterium | reverse complement strand
CGCGGTCTCGACGTCGCGGGCTGTTTCTTTACACGACTCGAGCGAACGACTGGCGATCATCACATCGGCACCGGCGGCGGCGAAAGCCAGAGCCATCTCGCGGCCGAGACCGCGGCTGCCGCCGGTGATGAGCGCAGTGCGCCCGGTGAGATCGAAGAGTGCGGGAATGTCGGCCATGTCAATCTCCTGCCGGTCCGGTGAAGCGCGGTGGTCGCTTCTCGCGATGTGATGCCACGCCTTCGGCCGCGTCGGGGCCGCCGAAACCGAAGAACTCGTACGCCAATGACGCGTCGAACGCGGGGATCATGGCGCGGTACCAATGGTTGAGAGTGTGCTTGGTGAAGCGAAGCGCGGCCTGTGCGCCACCGGCCAGTTCGGTGGCCACGTCGAGTGCGGTGGCGTACACCTCGGCGTCGTCGACGCACAGCGACACCAAACCGATTCGTTCGGCCTCGTCGCCGGTGAGCGTGCGGCAGGTGAGGAGGTAGTACTTCGCCTTGGCCATGCCGGCGAGCAGCGGCCAACACACAGCGGCGTGATCGCCAGCGGCGACGCCGAGTCGGGTGTGGCCGTCGATGATGCGAGCGGTGCGTCCGGCCACCGACACATCGGCGAGAACGGCGGCCACCAGACCGGCACCGACGGCTGGTCCGTGAATGGCCGACACGATGGGCTTGGAGCACTCGATGACATTGCGCACGAGATCGCGGGCTTCCTTGAGCACGCGACTGCGGAACGCGTAGTCGCCGATGATGCCGTCGATGAGGTCGAAACTTCCACCAGCCGAGAACGCTTTGCCGGCTCCGGTGAGAAGGGCCACGTTGGTGGCCGGGTCGCGATCGACCGCGACCCACACGTCGGCGAGTTCGCGATGGGCGTCGGGTCCGACGGCGTTCAGATTGGGGCCGTCGAGTGTGATCTGCAGAACGCCTTCAGCCGGACGCGTGAACGTGAGGTGTGGGAACGCTCGGTAGGGCTCGAGATCGGACATGGGTCCCCTTCGTCACGAAGTGTTGTGGTGTGGTGCGGCCGACCGTAGCCGAGCGGTCGCTCAGGATCCGAGGGCGCGCTGGTCGTCGGCCGCAGTCACGGCGTCGACCAACTGCATACGGGCACGAGCCACCCGCGAACGGATGGTTCCGACCGCGCAGTTCATCACGTGGGCGGTCTCTTCGTAGGACAGGCCCAGGACTTGTGTGAGAACGAACGCATCCCGCCGATCGTGATCGAGCGAAGCGAGAAGTTCGCTGAGTTCGAGTTTCTCGGAAGGAGCGACCGGAGTCGAGTCGTGCTCGCCGCGCAGCCGATCGAGCAGAGTCCGACGTCGAACTTGCGAACGGATCAGGTCGGCGCAGGTACGACGCGCGATCGTGAGGAGCCAGACCTTGGCGTCGCCCTCACCACGAAAACCATGGAGAGAACCGATCGCCCGAATCAGGGTCTCCTGAGCGGCGTCGTCGGCGGTTTGCGTATCGGTGAGGTAGGCGCAATAGCGCCACACATCGGCCTGGGCCAGCTCGACGAACCGAGCCAGGGCGGCACGATCGCCATCACGGGCGGCCAGAGCGACGGTGGTCAGAGAATCCACGACACCATTCTGGAACTTCCGGGGGGTTCCGTGCGACTCTTAGTCATGGCGACCAGTAGGACGCAGGCGTGACCGGGGGGCTCGACGACTGTCTCGCCGTTCGCGAGATCCTGTCAGCCGAGCTCGACGGTCGGGCCGATGGCTCGGAGGTCGCGCGGGCGCGCCACCACATGTCGACGTGTCGCGGTTGCGCCGAATGGCTCACGGCCGCCGAGTCGATTCAGCGCCTGGTTCGAGTCCGTCCGGCTGAGTATGTGCCCGATCTGTCGTCAGTCGTTCTCGAACGTGCTCATCCTCCGCGCCCCGGGCGAGGGGAGTGGGTTCGTTATTCGCTCGTCGTCGTCGCACTCACGCAGTTCGTCGTGGCGCTACCACATCTTTTCTCCCTGGGTTCGCTGCACGATTCACGGCATCTCGGTGCCATGGCGGTGGCTTTGTCGCTCGGGTTGCTGTACACGGCGCATCGCCCCACTCGGGCCTACGGCATTCTTCCGATCGTCAGTGCTCTCGCCGTCACGATGGTGGGAGCGGCGTTGGCCGATGTGATTCGAGGGAGCACGCCGCTGATCGGTGAAGCCGTGCACGTACTCGAGTTGATCGGGTTCGTGTTGGTGTGGATGCTGGCGGGTCGGCCCGGCCTGCCGCGTCGGCGACGCTTCTCGCGTCGACGCGTGTTGCGATCGGTCGATGCGCACGAGTCGGCCTCGCGCCGGTCCGTGGCCTGAGACGTCGAGCCCTCGGGCAGCGAACGTTCAGGTGGCGAACGTTCAGGTGGCGAACGTTCAGGTAGCGAGGGCGCGAGAGAGCGGAGCCTCTTCGCGCTCGCGCAGTGCGACGTTCACCCGCTGGCGCTCCAGCACCTGTTCGAGCGTCTTCACGGCCTGCGGAATGGGGTGCTCGGAGAAGAACGACTGCACGTCGGCTTCGTTCTGGGGTGTGTTGAGAAGCTTCACCGGATCGATCATGCGCACGATCGTGTTGGTGGGGAATTCGTCGTTGGCGCGCTGCCAGTGACGGCGCACGAACTCCCACGCCACGGTTCCGTGGTTGCGGTTGGCGATGCAGCGAGCCAGCAGGAACGGAGCGTTCTGCGTCTTGACCTGACCACTGAGGGCGAACTCGCACGTGCGAGCCACGAATTCGGCCGAGTCGAAGTCGGCCAGTGCGTAGAGATAGCGGAGTTGCTCTTGGGGCGTGTCGGCGGCGAGGAAGCGCTGTTGCATGTCGACGTACTCGGCTTCGCCACCGGTGGCGGCCACGACCGTGGTGGCGGCCGCTGCGAGTTCGGGGTCGACCGAGGTCGCGTCGTGCTGTGCAGCGGCCAACAGTTCGCGGCATCGCTGTTGCGCATCGGCGTCACCACCGGTCACGGCGAGGAGGGTGAGGATCAAGCCGCGCAGTTTGGCGCGCAGTTCACTCTCGCCCGGTTGGGGCTGCCAGCCGAGATCGGCGAGGACCGGACTCACCAACGCGGCGACGCGACGGCGGAACGCCGCGTAGGCATCGTCGCTGACCAGTCGGCCGGCTGCGCGTAGGCCATTGGCCACGGCTTGCCACACCGCGAGTTCGCGTTCGTCGACGAAACCTTCCACGAAGGCGAGATAGTCGGCCGCGGCCAGGCGCCCGGCCACCACCGCGTTCCAGGCGTCGTCGACGAGGTTGTAGCGCTCGATGGTGGTGAGTGAGCGCAGAACCGTGCGATCGATGCGGGCGAGCAGTTCGGCCGAGTAGGCCACGCGGTAGAAGCCCGATCCGCCGGCGTTGACCACGATGGGCGCCGAGGTGTCGGCGAGTTCGACGTCGATGGTCGATTCGGTGAGGAGTACGACGTACTCGTCGTTGCCGACGCGCACATGAACCGGGACGTACCACGTTTGCGGATCAGCGATCGCTTCCGCATCGAACGAGAAGCGCTGCTGGGTGAGATGGAGCTTGCCGTTGCGAAGCGCAGCGGTCACGAGTGGATAGCCGGGTTGCCAGATCCACGAGTCCATGAGCGCGCGCACCGGCTCGCCGCCGTCGGACGACACGGCTGCCTCGATCGAATCCCACAGGTCGGATGTTTCGGTGTTCTTGTAACTGTGCGCGTTGAGGTAGTGGCGGACCCCGGCCCGGAAGCGCGGAGTGGTGAGGTACTGCTCGAGCATGCGGAGCAGCGATCCGCCCTTCTGATACGTGAGGACGTCGAACATGCCTTCGCAGTCCTGCGGTGAGCGCACCTCGTACTCGACCGAACGGGTGGCCGCGAGCGAATCGGTCTCGAAAGCCACCGAGCGCTCGAGAGAGAAACTCGTCCAACGATCCCAATCGGGGCGGTAGGCGTCGACCGCGGCGATCTCCATGAACGTGGCGAACGCTTCGTTGAGCCAAATGCCGTTCCACCACTTCATGGTCACCAGGTCGCCGAACCACATGTGGGCGAGTTCGTGGCTCACCACATCGGCCACGAGTTCTTTCTCGATCTGTGTGCTCGTCTCGGGATCGACGAGGAGCAGGTTCTCGCGATACGTGATGCAGCCCACGTTCTCCATGGCGCCGGCCGCGAAGTCGGGCAGCGCGATCATGTCGATTTTTGCGTCGGCGTACGGAATGCCGTAGTAGTCGGTGAACCAGGCCAGGCTCTTGGCGCCCACGTCGAGTCCGAAATCGGTGAGGTGCCCCTTGCCGGGCACGTGCACGATGCGTAGCGGCACACCGCGTACGTCGACGGCGGCGGTGGCTTCGAGGCGACCCACCACGAACGCCACGAGATACGTGCTCATGATCATGGTGTCGGCGAATCGAACCGCATCCTTGCCCGCGGCTTCGTCGCGTGCGCGCGAGATCTCGGGTCCGTTGCTCACGGCCATGATTCCTTCGTCGACCATGAGCGTCACGCCGAACACGGCTTTGAAGTCGGGTTCGTCGAAACAGGGAAACGCACGACGGCAGTCGGTCGACTGCATCTGCGAACACGCGACCACGTGCTCGGTTCCGTCTTCGTCGCGGTACGTGCTGCGATAAAAGCCGCGCAACTTGTCGTTCAGAGTTCCACGAAAGGTGATGTCGATCGTGGTGTGGCCCGGTCCGACATCGGTGAGCGCACCGATGAGCAGTCGCTCGCGGTCGTCGTCGAGCGCGAACGGTGCGGGCTGACCGTCGACGAACACGGTCTCGATGTCGAGTTCGGCGGCGTTGAGGGCGATGAGGCGCGTGGAGGCCACGACATCGGCCGTGATGACGACGTTGCCGGTGAACGATGCGTTGGCGAGATCGGGTGTGAGCACGAGGTCGTAGCGCCGGGGTAGAACGTGCCGGGGCAGGCGGTGCGGATCGAGTTCGGAAGCGTCACGGGGGGCGAGAACGGTCACGGGCCGAGCGTACTTGCGAACTAGCGTGGGAGGCCGTGCCCACCACCGCGCCTTCGCGAGCGATTCGTTCGGACGGAACCCGTTACGACGTGGTCGGTATCGGCAATTCGCTCGTCGACGTGATCGCTCAGGCCGACGATTCGTTCATTCATCGCGAGGCGCTCACCAAGGGGTCGATGACCCTGATCGACACCGACCGCGCGCTACATCTGTACAGGGCGCTGGGTTCGGCCGTCGAGATGAGTGGCGGTTCGGCCGCCAACACCGTGTGTGGTGTGTCGAGTTTCGGTGGTCGGGCCGCGTACATCGGAAAAGTGAGCGCCGACGATCTGGGTGAGGTGTTCGGCCACGACCTGCGCGCAGTCGGTGTGCACTTCGCACCGGGTGAGCACATGGACGGTATGCCGACCGGTCGCTGCATCATCGTCGTCACACCTGATGCGCAGCGCACCATGAACACGTATCTCGGGGTGTCGTCGTACTTGTGCCCGAACGACGTCGACGAGCGCGTGGTGGCGGTCGGTCGCGTGCTGTACATGGAGGGCTACCTCTTCGATCGCGACGATGCGAAGCAGGCGTTCCGACACGCGGCGCAGGTGGCCCATCGGGCCGGCCGGCAGGTGTCGCTCACGTTGTCCGACAGTTTCTGCGTCGATCGTCACCGCGACGACTTCCGCGCACTGGTCGAAGACGAGGTCGACATCTTGTTCGGTAACGAACACGAGCTCATGTCGTTGTACGAACTCGACAGTTTCGAGGCGGCGGTGGCGGCGGTGCGGCGCGACAGTGCGCTGGCCGTCATCACGCGTGGTCCGCAGGGTGCCGCCATCATCTCGGCCGACCAGATCGTCGACGTGGCGGCCGAGGAAGTGGGACACGTTCTCGACACCACCGGTGCCGGAGACTTGTTCGCGGCCGGATTCCTGTTCGGTCTCACCAATGGGTACGCGCTGGCCGAATGCGGACGGCTCGGCTCCATCGCCGCGGCCGAAGTGATCTCACACGTGGGGCCGCGACCGTTGGTCGAATTGCGCACGCTCATTCCGTGGGGTTGAACGTGTCGGGCGACGTGCGCTCGTTGGCCCGGGCCTGGCTCGCGGCCGAACCCGATGACGATCTGCGCGACGAACTCCAGTCGCTGATCGACGGTGAGGACGCGACACTCGCCGAGCGGTTCGCGGGTCGTCTCACGTTCGGCACGGCGGGATTGCGGGCGGCCGTCGGGGCCGGGCCGTTGCGCATGAACCGATTGGTGGTGCGACAAGCCGCGGCTGGATTGATCGACTACTTGTTGGCGATGGTGCCCGATGCACGTGAACGCGGTGTGGTGATCGGATGGGACGCGCGACGCAAGAGCGACGCGTTCGCACTCGACACCGCGCGGGTGGCGGCGGTTCGCGGAGTGAAGGCGTACCTGATGCCGCGAGTGGTACCCACACCGGTGCTGGCCTGGAACATCACTCGTCTCGGTTGTGCCGCGGGCGTGATGGTGACGGCGAGTCACAATCCACCGGCCGACAACGGGTACAAGGTGTACCTGGGTTCGGGTGCGCAGGTCGTGCCCCCGCATGATGTGCTCATTGCCGGGGCGATCGGCCGACTCGATCCGACGACGGTGCCGGTGAGCGAGATCGACGATCCGCTGATCGTGCGCTTGCGTGACGACGTGATCGACGCGTACGTGGAGTGGGCACCGTCGGTGCGACTCGTGCACGACGCGCCACCGATCCGTTTCGCCTACACCGCGTTGCACGGTGTGGGTGGCGAGGTGGCGGTGCGAGTCTTCGATCACGCGGGTGTGGGTGAGCCGATCGTCGTGACCGCGCAACACGAGCCGGACGGATCGTTTCCGACCGTCTCGTTTCCGAACCCGGAAGAGCCGGGGGCGATGGACTTGGTGGTGGAAGCGGCGCGAGCGGCCGGTGCGTCGATCGCGATCGCCAACGATCCCGACGCCGATCGCCTCGGTGTGGCGATTCCGGGTTGTGATGGTGCCTGGCGGCTGTTGCGGGGAGACGAGATCGGATGGCTGCTCGCCGATCACGTGCTGCGGTTCACGTCGGGGAGTGATCGTCTGATGGTGAGCACGCTGGTGTCGTCGTCGCTCGTGGGCAAGATGGCGGCGGCCGGTGGTGTGGCGTATGCCGAGACATTCACTGGGTTCAAGTGGATCGCCGACGCGGCGTCGAAGAATCCCGACAAACGCTTGGTGTTCGCGTACGAACAAGCACTCGGTTATCTGGTGACCGATCGTCCACTCGACAAGGACGGAATCACGGCTGCGGTGGTCATGCTCGAGGTCGCGAGTGTGGCGGCGCGTGAGGGCAAGACGATCGACGATCGCCTGGATGACATCGCGGCTCGGTTCGGGCGGCACGTGACGGCCGAGACGAGTGTGCGACGAGAACCGGCCGAGGGCGTGACCGCGGTCGATCGGTTGCGCGCAAATCCGCCGGCGGAGATCGCCGGTAGGCGGGTGGTGGAAGTCGTGGAGTATCCGGAGGCCACGTTGCTGCGGTTGTGGCTCGAGGGTGTGGGTGGGGAGCGCGTTCGGTTGCAGGTGCGGCCGAGCGGGACCGAGCCGAAGGTGAAGTTGTACGGCGAGGCGGTGGGCGAGGACCCGACCCCGTTCTTGACCGCCCTCTCCACCCTCCTCTGACCCTGCCTTCATGGGTGCGAAAACCCGGCATTTTTGCCGGTCTGGTTCCCCATGGGCGCCGTTCCGCCCGACAAATCGCCACATCAGTCGTCATGCTCAACTGGAGACGGACCCTTCTCGAACGAGTCGCTACGCAATCGGGCGTTGTCACGTTGCGTCAACTACGCGAATCCGGATGCGATCAGCGAACAGTCGAACGGTTGATCGCGGCTGGTGAATACCGCGCGGTGTTGCCCGGAGTGTTTCTGTCGGCGGCCTGGCCCCTGGGTCGTGAGCAGATGAAGATCGCCGCCTGCGCGCGGAATCCGTCAGCGGTGCTCGCGTTCACGACGGCCGGACAGGAGTGGGGACTGCGCAAGATGATCGACGAACGAGTGCACGTGCTCGTGCCGCACGGTGCGAGTCCGATCATGGACGGGGTCGTGGTGCATCGGTGTCGAAGGATCGACGCCCACGACGTAGTCAACCGGGGCGACCTGATTCGGGTCACGAGTGTCGCGCGCACGCTGTTCGATGTCGGGGGAGTGATCGGCGTGGCCGGCGTCCGCTCGGCACTCGAGAACGCACTCGACCGAGAACTCGTCACGCTCGATGACGTGGCCGAGTGCGTGCAGCGGCTGTATCACCGCCGCCGCCCGGGCTCGCGTCAGATCCGACACGTCCTCAAGTCGAAAGGCGAATGGTCGGCCGCGGTGCAGTCCGATCTGGAGAATCGGGTGCTCCGAGCGATCAACCGCGTCGGTCTACCAACTCCGTCGATCCAGCACGTCGTTCCCTTCGACGATGGAACCAGTGTGCGATTCGACTTCGCCTGGCCGCACGGCAAAGTCGCTCTCGAAGTCGATCACTCGTTCTGGCACGCCGGATCGGCCGAGTCGCGTTCAGACAAGCGTCGCGATCGCCGCGTGGCCGCTCTGGGTTGGGTGACGTTGCGCATCACCGAGGACGATGTTCGCGCCGGCCTGGATGCGTGTTTGGCCGATGTTCGCGCCGCGCTCGACGCGCGTGCGGGTTAGTTGGGGAACCAGACCGGCAAATTTGCCGGGGTTTCGCACCCAATCATTCGGCGGTGCCGACGGGTTGGCCGTCGATGATCTGGTCGAGATACTCGCTCAAGCCGTACCCCACCTTGCCCTTGTGTTCATCCGACTGCATCTCCCACCGGGTCATGCCCTCGCTGATGCGCGTCGTCAACCACTCGCCATCGGGAGCCTGACGGCGATTGCGCAGCGGAATGAGGCTCATCACGTCACCCGTGAACTTCCACTCACGCCCGCTGCGCGATGACTTCAGCACCGCCTCGATCTTCTGGTGATACGTGTCCTCGCCGCGGAACTCGGTGGAAATCTCGGCCTGATCGCACAGATGGATCTGGCCGTTCTCCCACACGAAACCACCTCGCGAGCCCGGGCCGTCCTTCTTCGCCACACGCGACAGCATGAATCCGAGATCACGATCGAAGTTGGCCGTGAGCCAGCGGTAGTACCAGGGCGCCTGCCAGTACCGCGGACCCCACGAGTGGTCGCGCAATCCGAAGCCGTTGATCTCCCACTCGCGATCGCCCACGCGAATCGAACCGCGCGCTTCCACTAACTGCTCGTAGTGGCCCTTGGCGAATTCTTCACCCGGCGCCTCGTGCGGAGTGTCGGGCTCGCCGCCGAACATGCTCGGTCGACCTTGCCCCGAGAACGTGATGTGCACTTCGCACTCGCTGTACGGATTGTCGGTGAACGCTTTCTTCGGATCGACCATCTGCTCGGGTTCGGCCAGCACCACGACCTTGCCCACGTAATCGATACGCAATTCTTCGAACGGCTTCACCATCGTCCAGGTGAGACCAGCGGCGTCGAGCTTGTCGTTGTTCTCGATCGTGGGCCGTTTGAACATGAACCCCACCGAACCATCGGGGAGATACAGGCACACCGTCATCTCGGCGTAACCCTCGTTGGCGCGGTTACCCATGCGGAACCAGCCACCCACTTTGTGCTGCGGGTCGAAGCAATTGATGTACATGCTCTCGTTGAAATTCGACTCAGGGCCGAGTTCGTGCATGTATTCGTCGGACGGTTCGAGGCGTACTCCCATGCGGGCGACCGTAGCCGCTCAGAACAGGGTGAGTTGCTCCCAGGTGACCGCCACGTCGGTGACGGGCTGCCAGACGAGGCGACCGCGCCGCCCGGGCCGTTTCACCTCGAGCCGTTCGGGCCGCAACGAGCGGGCCGCGCCGTGCGAATCGTGCACGGTGATGCTGCCGTCGCGCTCGACCCACGAGATGCGCCCCTCTTGCCACCGACCGCGATCGGCCCGCCGGAAACGCACCTCTTCGCCCGCGCGCAAACCGATCTGGCGCAAGACCTCGATCTGCTCGGCGGACGGTTTGGGGGCCACGACGATTCGGGTCAGAGATCGCCGAAGACGCGACGCTGCAACTTGCGCATGCCGGCCAACCAGCGGTCGCGGTCGGCGGTCTTTTTGGTCTCGAAGTCGTGAACCTCGGGATGGGGGAGGATCAAGAACTGCTCGGCCAGGATGGCTTCGGCGACGATGTGGGCCACTTGCTCGGGTTCGAGCACCACACCGGCCGAGCGAACCACGTCGCCGGCGCGCGAATCGCCGAGATCGCCACCACTCAGCATGCGCGTGTTCACGCCCTGCGGACACAGACAACTCACCCGCACACCGCGATCGCCGTACGTGAGCGACAGCCACTCGGCGAACGCCACCGCCGCGTGCTTGGTGACCGAATACGGAGCCGATCCGATTTGTGCGAGCAATCCAGCCGCCGACGCGGTGGAACAGAAGTAACCGCGACGACGCTCGAGCCAGCGCGGCAACAGATACTTGGCGGCCCAGCGGTGCGCGTGAACGTTCACGTCGAACGCGAGATCCCAATCGTCTTCGGACGTGCTCTCCACGAAGTTGCCGGTGCCCACACCCGCGTTGGCGAAGAAGAGATCGATTCCCGACTTCGCGTCGCTACCGCGGCCGTGTTGAGACAGATACTCGTGGGCCGTCTCAACCAGTCGGCGATTTCCTTCTTCGGAACGCAGATCGGCCACGACCGCGAGCGCAGAATCGGGACGAATGGCGTTCAAGTCGTCGGCCACGCTGCGGACACCTTTTTCCAGCACATCGGCCACGACCACGGTGGATCCGAGCGCGTGAAAGCGACGGGCCAGCGCTTCGCCGATCCCGCCAGCAGCTCCTGTGACCACGACTCCGGCACCGTCGAATTCCACGATCGAATCGTACTTCGGGTGTGGCGCACGGCTCTCGTCCCGCCTGAGAATCCGCGACCGGTGGGCCTACCATGCACACCAACGAAGACACCGTGCGTTACGGTCGGAGAAACGACCGGGGGTCAGGTCCGCGAGGGCCGGGTCGCCGGGAGAACCAACAGGAGAAGCGAATGCCCACCACGCAGATTGCCGAGCCGATGACCACCAATGTTGTCGATGCAACCGTGGTCGCCGAGGCAATCGAGGTCATCGATCGCGCCCTGTCGCAGATGATCAAGCGTGAGTTGGTGTCGGCCGGCGAAGTCAGCGATCTGCTGCTCGACGTCCGGAACCTTTTGACCTCGGCGCGCCAGTAACTTTCACGAATTCGTCGAACGACTCGCGCAGACATTCGCGCAAGAGTTCGGTTTCGGCAATCGCGCCCGCGTCCATGTGCAAGCCCATGTCGAGGCTGCCGACGTGCGAGAGCAAGGTGAGGTTGAACGCCACGCCACCCAACGGTCCGAGGGGATAGTTGGCCACGATCTCCGAGCCGGCCACATATACCGGAATCGGTGTGCCCTTCACATTCGAGGTGGCGAAGTCGACCGTCTGCGACTGCAGGCGCGCGATGCGCGTGACGACGGCCGTGGGCAGCGAAGCGGCCAGGCTGGCGGTGGCGCCCACCAACGCCGCCGCACCCGAGTCGGCGGCCTCACGCGTGATGCGCAGAACGTGGGCGAACCGCTCGGTGGGCTTCATCTCGCCGGTGGGCACGAGCATGCGCGCCAGCGAGAACGCGTTGGCGTGCGAACCATCGGCCGGATTGACCTTGCGGGTGCTGATGGCCATCGACGCGCGCAGTTCGTCGATCGGGGCGCCGAGTCGGCGGTGATAACGGCCCGCGGCATCGCTTGCGACGGTGAGCAACGCGGTGTTGAGAGTTCCGTCGAGACGGCGAGCCGCATCACGCACTTCGAAGAACGGCGCCCGCAGAACCTCGACCCGGCGGCGCAACGACCGAGTGGTCCACAACGGCGACTTGGCCGGGTCCACATCGGACAACTGGCCCACCACGTTGCGCACCATGTCGACGGTGCTCGCGCCGTGGGCCGGAATCGATGCCGGGTCGGCGATGAGTTCGCGCACCTGCTTCACGAGCGACAACGGAATCTTCAGCGAACCAGCGAGGAGATCACGAAGCAGATCGCCGTTGAGTAGAGCAGAAGCGGTGGCCTCGTCGGCGTCGTACACGAGCGGTTCGGGTTCGGGGGCCTCGCGCTCGAAATCGAAGAACTGCAACGACAGCTGAACACTGCCCTCGCCATCGGCGATGGTGTGGTGCAACTTCTCGAGCAACACCGCGCGACCGTCTTCGAGACCTTCGATCACCACGAACTGCCACAGCGGCCGAGTGCGATCGAAAGGATCGACCAGAATCAGTGTGGCCAGATCGAGCACTTGGCGCATGGATCCCGGAGCGGGCAACGCGATTCGACGTACGTGGTAGTCGATGTCGAAATCGGGGTCGTCGACCCACATCGGTGGCGCGATGTTGGCCGGCGACGACTGCACCCGCTGACGCAAGCGGGGGATGGCCACGGTGGCCCGCTCCATGCGACGGCGCAAGCGATCGAAGTCGGGAGCGCGATCGAGAATCGACAAGTTGGCGAAGGTCGACGAGAGGTACGGGTCCTTCTCGAGCCGCCACATCATTCCCTCGGCATCCGACATCCGGCGGTCGAATCGGATCTCCTGGGTCACGGGGCAAGGCTACGGTCTCATTCGTATGCGGCGGAAGTTCGTGGTCGTGTCGGCGCTCCTCGTCAGTTGTGCACCCTCGACGGGTGGCGAGGTGTCCGCCGACGATTTCGATGCGCTGCTGCGTCTCCGCACCCCACCGGCGATCGACGTGTGGGAGGTCGCACTCTGCCGGGTGCCAGCCGACGTGGAAGCGGGCCTCTACGCCCCGTTCGAGGAAAGGCTCGAGATCGACGCGTCCGAGATCGTCGATCGGCTGGGCCCGGTGTCCGACTACTTCGGCCGCTGGTCGCAGGGTGCGTACACGATCGAGTGGCGCGCGGGTGCGCCGGTCGCCCTCGATTCGTCCGGCGACCCGATGTCGTGCGTCGATCAGGCTCTCGATGTCAGTGGTGGCGACGTGCGCGGAGTCCTGGTGGTGGCCGATGCCCAACACGACACCGATCAGATCGGCGGCTGGGGTCGTCCCGGTGCGGAGTGTGATGAACCGTGTGCGGCCTCCACGTCACGCCGCGCGGTGTACATCGGTGCGTCCGATTTCATGCCCCAGTGGAACGACGATCCGCCGCTCGATCTCGTGCAGCACGAACTCGGCCACGTCCTCGACTGGCCCCACAGTGCAACCGCCGACGGATTCGCCAACGGTGCTGAGGTGTACGACAGTCCGTTCGACGTGATGAGTGATTCGGCGGCACCGCGCACCATCGACCCCGATCGGCGTGGGGCGCCGGGTGTCCTCGCGGTGAATCTGCACTCGGTGGGGTGGCTCGACCGGAACGAGATCGAATTCGTCGACCCGAAACGTCATCCGATCGACGAATGGCACGATGCCACCCGGCTCGTGTCGACCGACTCGCGCAGTGACGACGGTTCGCGGCTGATGGTGATTCCGCTCGGTGATCGCCGTTTCGTCACCGTCGAGTTGGTGGCGGCCCGCAACGACAACGATCACCTGCGTTCGTCGGGTGTCTCGATCCACCTCGTGGAGCCGGCCGACAACAACGAAGGCCGGCGCAACGTGTTGCTCACCGACACACTCGTGGGTGAAGAACGTTCGTGGACGTGGAACGACGGTGGGCTCGAGTTCGCGGTGGGTGCCGTCGTCGAAGACGGCGAGTTGGTTGCAACCGACGTTCGTTTCCGTCGACTGGGAACCGATCGCGTCGAGCGCGTCGACGACTGAGCCTGCGTCAGCGCGGAACCGACGTGTGCTTGAACTCGTTGAGGATCGGCCAGTCGATGTCGTCGAGAATCCGCTCGATGGTGTTGATGGCCAGTGCCTCGTCGCCCTCGGCACGATCGAGCAACCGCACGAACACCGCCTTGTCGTCGACCACGAACACCGGCACGCCCCACACCTGATGTGAATTGGCGTACTGCGTGTGCTCGCGGGCGATGGTGGCGAGCGGACGACCCGAATCGACCTCGGCGAACACGGCGTCGGCGTCGAGGCCGCATCCCCTGATCACATTGGCGAGCGATTCGCGGCTGCGAATGTCGCCACCGAGCGCGTGCTTGAACTCGTAGAGCGCACGGTGCAGATCGACGAACGCGTGGGGCTGGTTGTCGCGCACGGCAATGCCCACCTGGAGAGCCAGGATTCCGGAGTCGGTTTCGGGCGCGTCCCACACGTTGGGCATTCCCGGTTCGACGTGCGACTGACCGAGCGAGAACGGGAGGAACGTGACGTCCCAGTCGGCGCCACCGCGCAGACCGGTGACCACGTGATCGTGGGCGATGCGGCCGTAGGGGCAGCGGTAGTCCCAGGTGAGGGCGAATCGGCGAGTCATCGTGATCCTTTCAGTTCTCAGCGCAAGCGCTTTACGAGCGGGCGGACGAGAAGCCCGAGTCCGACACCGACCACGGCACCACCGATCACGTCGGACGCGTGATGAATGCGGACGAAGGCGCGACTGGTGCCGACGATGCCGGCCAGTCCGAACCACAACGGCGCCGACTTCTTGCCGTCGAGCGTGGTGAGCACGGTGGCGGCGAAAGCGGCCGCACTGGCGTGCCCGCTCGGGAAGCTGCTCGTGGACGGAGTGCGCACCTCGAAACGATCGTCACCGGAGTCGGTGGGGCGCTCGCGCGTGAAGAGTCGCTTCACACCTTGATTCACGATGAGTGATTCGGCGCCGAGCAGTGCCGACAACACCACCGCCTGATCGGCCCGCTTCGAACTCGTGAGGCCGCGGGCCACGCCCACCAGATGCCAGATGAGACTCCAGTCGCCGAGGTGGCTGGCCGCGGTGAACACACGAGCGGCGCGCGGATCGTGACGAAGAGGTTCGAGCCGTTCGTCGATGATCGTGTCGAACGCGGCCACGCGGGGTCCGAAGTCGGCGGCACCGCGAGCGTTCATCGATCAGGGCTCGAGGGTGTCGGCGAAGGTGTCGATGATGCGCGCGATACGGGCCGGATCGACGAACGGACCGAAGTGATCGAGGTCGCTGTACTCGATGTGATTGCCCTTGGGCAGACGATCGGCCACGGCCTCGGCCCAACCCGACGCCTGGAACGGCTCGGGGTGACCACTCAACACCCACACCGGAATGGTGATGTCGGTCAACTTCTTCCAGAGATTGGGAATGTGCGGATTGCGGAAGTTCTCGGCTTCGAGTGCAGGTGAGCACTTGAGATGAACCTGGCCGTCGTCACCCTTGCGGAAGCCGCCGCGCACGTACGCCTCGAGTGCTTCGGGCGCGAACGACGACATCGGCATCTTCGAGCCGAAGTTCTTGGTGGCCTCGTCGAAATTTTTGAACGACGCCTTGCGACGCGCCGCACCGTCGGCCAAGTTGTTGGGCCGATTGGCGGGCATCTTCATGTCGGCCGGCGGAACGATCGGTTCGTACAACAACAATCCGCGGAAGAGCGATGGATCCTTGAGTGCGGCCAACAGGAGAGACGCGCCACCCATCGAGTGGCCCACACCGATGATGCCGCCCTTCTCGTGGACGGCCTTGGCGGCGGCCTGCGCATCGGCGCCGTAACCAGCCCAGGCGACCTTCCAGTCCTTGGGCAACGCGGTGTCACCGTGGCCACGATGATCGAACGAATAGCAATGGAACCGACGGGTGAGATGTGACGCCACCGGGGTCCAGCACAGGCCATGGAAGCCGTTGGCGTGCGACAGGAGCATGTTGGGCCCGATGCCGCCCAGATCGTGCAGTTCGACCTTGACGCCGTTGGTGGATGCGACTTTCACGGTTGGTGTCTCACTCGGAAGATTGCGAAACCGTCAGTGTACGGCCGTCTTCATCGAGTTCTGCGGGGAACGCCGCGATGGCGACCCTCACCAGGTGTGACGTCAGCCCTTGGGTTCGCGCGGTAAGCCCAGCAAACGCTCGCCGATGATGTTGCGCTGAACCTGACTGGTGCCACCGGCGATACGACCACCGGGCGCGGCCAGCAGACCGAATGCGTCGGGACCATCGAGTGTGGCGGCCGCACCGGAGAAGTCGGCGCGCAACATCGCCACGTCGAACATCATCTCGGTGATACCGAGTTTCATGAGCGAGGCCGCGGTGGACGCCACCGGACCCTGGCGTTGCGCCATCGCCTTGTACGCCATGCCCTTCGAGAGCAAACCGGCGAGTTCTTGACGTTCGAGCGGTGACAAGTCGCGGCCTTCGGCGAGACGAGCGATCGAGTCGAGTCGACGCTCGAGCGAGATGATGCTCGTGCCGATGTGACCGCGCTCGGACGTGAGCACCGCCATACCGACACCCCAGCCGCCGTGCAACGGGCCGATGAGCGCATCGGCGGGAACCTGAACGTCGGTGAAGAACACTTCGTCGAATTCGGCTTCGCCGGTCATCTGCTTGAGCGGACGAATGTCGATTCCGGGCAGGCTCATGTCGAGAAGGAAGAACGAGATGCCGTCGTGCTTGGGTGCTTCAGGATTGGTGCGAGCCATGAGGATGCCCCAATTGCTGTAGCGACCGCCCGAGCACCACACTTTCTGTCCGTTCACGATGTAACGGTCACCATCGCGTTCGGCCTTCGTGCTGAGTGAGCCGAGGTCGCTACCGGCACCCGGTTCGCTGAACAACTGACACCACACGTGGTCGCCACGCAACGTGGCGTTCAGATGATGCGTCTTTTGTTCGTCGGAGCCGAACTTCTGAATGGCGCCACCGGCCAAGACGAGTCCGACCATGTTGAACACGCCGGGCACGCCCGCCAGAGCGCACTCGAGAAGCCACTGCGCCTGATGGGCCGGGGTGAGACCCTGGCCACCCACGTCGGCTGGCCAATGAATACCCGCCTTGCCCGAGGCGTAGAGGTGCTTCTGCCAGGCCAGGCCTTGTTCGACGAGATCGGGTGGACAAATCGCGCCGTAGTCGCGGGGCGCCAGATGTTTGTTGGCGGCGAGCCATGCGGCCGCCTGCTGCCCGAACTCTTCGACGCTGATCATGGAACGATGTCTACTTGAAGAACGGGAGGAACATGGCGGTTTCCTCGCCGAGGTTGTTGGGAACCGCGTAACCCTTCTGATCGGTGATGGTTCCCCAGTTGGCCTGCACGTCTTCGAGGGTGAGGTTCGAGTTGAAGTAACCCTGGGTTTCGCCGATGAACACGTGGGCCACGCGGCCGCCGCCCACCGAGAACGTCTGACCCGACACCGGGCAGTCCTCGTGCGCGAGGAACGCCACCAACGGCGACACCAGACCCGGATCGAGTTTGTCGGCCAAGCCGCCCATGATGTTCTCGGTCATGCGCGTGAGAGCGAGCGGGGCGATGGCGTTGGCCTTGATGTTGTTGCGCGCACCTTCGACGGCGAGCACGCGGGTGAAGCCGACCAGACCCATCTTGGCCGCGCCGTAGTTGGTCTGACCGAAGTTGCCGAACACGCCGGCGGCCGATGACGTGGAGATGATGCGGCCGTAACCCTGCTCGCGCATCTTCACGAACGCCGGCTTGGTCACGTAGAACGCGCCCTTCAAGTGCACGTCGAGAACCGGATTGAGCAGATCGGGCTCCATGTTGTGGAACGCTTTGTCGCGCAGGATGCCGGCGTTGTTGACGACGATGTCGACGCGACCGAACGTGTCGATGGCGGTCTGGACGATGGCTTCGCCACCTTCAGGAGTGGCGACCGAATTGGTGTCGGCCACGGCCTCGCCACCGAGGGCCTTGATCTCGTCGACCACCTTCTCAGCGGCCATCGTGCTCGCGCCGGTGCCGTCGACCGAACCACCGAGATCGTTGACCACGATCAACGCACCGCGGCTGGCCATGAGAAGAGCGTGCTGGCGACCGAGTCCGCCGCCGGCTCCGGTGATGATCGCTACTTTGCCGTCGTATCCGAGCTGGGACATGTGAGTACTTCCTGACTGATGTGATGTTCGGGGGATCGAGAACGAGCGCTGAAACTAGCCCAGCACCTGGCGGGCACGAGCAGTCAGCGACTTGTAATCGAGTTTGCCGTTACCGGCACGGCCCACCGACTGGATGGGCAGAACGCGTTTGGGAGCCTTGTAACTGGCCAGGCGCGACTTCACGTGGGCGATCAACGCGGCTTCGTCGACGGCTTGCCCGGGCAGGGCTTCGACGAGTGCGGTGATGGCCTGGCCGAACCGTTCGTCGGGAACACCGACCACGGCGGCGTCGGCGACGGACGGATGCAGCTTGAGAACTTCTTCGACCTCTTCGGGGTACACCTTTTCGCCGCCGGTGTTGATGCATTGACTGCCGCGTCCGAGCAGTCGCACGGTGCCATCGACTTCGACCGAAGCCCAGTCGCCCGGAATCGACCAACGAGTTCCGTCGATCACCTGGAACGTGGCGGCCGACTTCGCTTCGTCCTTGTAATAACCAATGGGTGTGTGGCCGCGGAGTGCGACGCGCCCGAGTTCGCCCGATCCGGGCACGATTTCGCGTCCGTCCTCGGTGAGCACCTTGGTGTTGGGCCCGAGGGCGAACTTGGCGGTGTCGGCGGCACCGTCGGCGGTGGTGGTACTGGTGGCCATGCCGATCGCTTCGGAGGAACCGAGCGAGTCGACCATGATGAGCCGCGAGTTGTAACGGAGCAGTCCGGCTTTGGTCTCAGCCGAGAACATCACACCGCTCGAGATGATCACGCGCAGACTCGAGATGTCCCACTTGCCGATGTCGGCCTCGAGGGTGCGCAGGATCGGTTTGGCGAACGCGTCGCCGACGATCGACATCGAATTGATGCGCTTCTCTTCGATCGTGTCGAGGAGCAGTTCGGCCTCGAAGCGTCGCGACGGCATGGTGATCACGCTGCCGCCGATCATCAAGTTGCTCATCGCGTTGAACAGCCCGGTGCCATGCATGAGCGGGGCGGCCGGCAAATTGCGCGGGCCGGGCTTGCCGAGGCGTTGGGCCAGAGCGTCCCGGTCGGGTCGTTCGGGCAGACGGTTCTTGTTCGAACTGTCGAGGGCGAGGAAGAGATCTTCCTGGCGCCACATCACGCCCTTGGGGAAGCCCGTCGTGCCACCGGTGTACAGAAGGAGGAGATCGTCACCCGAGCGCGACCACGGCGCAGTCGATGAACGGGTGTCGGTGGCGGCCGTTTCGTAATCGATCGCCCACGACGGACACGGTGCGGTGCCGTCATCGACCCACAACCAGGTGGTGACGCGCGGGACTCGCGAGCGAACCGAGTCGACCAGGTCGCTGAAGCAGCCGTGGAAGACCACGGCCACCACATCGGCGTTGTCCCAGATGTAGACGAGTTCATCGGCGGTGTAGCGGTAGTTGGTGTTGACCGGCGCCAAGCCGATCTTGAAGGCGGCGAAGATGCTCTCGAGGTACTGCGGGCAGTTGTACAGGTACTGCGCGATCTTGTCCTGACGCTTCACGCCGGCGGCCAGCAGTGTGGCGGCCACACCGGATGCGCGACGGTCGAAGTCGTGCCAGGTGTGGAGTGTGTCCTCGAACTCCTGGGCCGGCGCATCGGGCAGTCGCTGGGCCACGAATTCCCAGATGTCGGCGAAGTTCCACTCGGCGCTCGTCATTCGAACGAGCGTACGCCTAGCGTGTTCTTTCGATGGAGTTCGAAGTTCCCGGCGCCGACGATCCACGACGACAAGCGGTTCGTGATTGGCTCGCGGCTCATCCGCAGCCCACCGGTCGCCAACTCGCCGAGGCCGGCTACGTCGCACCGCACTGGCCGGCCCCGTACGGACTCGGTGCCGATCCGATTCATCAGATCGTGATCGACGACGAATTGTCGAAGGCCGGTGTGCGCCGACCGGCCAACCCGATCGGAATCGGCTGGGCCGGGCCCACGATCGTGTACGCCGGCACCGACGAACAGAAGAAGCGCTACTTGTTGCCGCTGTTGTCGGGCGAAGAGTTCTGGTGCCAGTTGTTCAGTGAGCCGGGTAGCGGAAGCGATCTCGCCAATCTCGGAACTCGCGCAGTGCGTGACGGCGACGAATACGTGGTGAACGGCCAGAAGATCTGGACGAGCGGAGCACAGCACGCGAAGTACGGCATCCTCATCGCGCGCACCGATTCCGAGTCGCCCAAACACAAGGGCGTCTCGTACTTCATCTGCCCGATGGACACGCCCGGTATCGAGATCCGTCCCATTCGCGAGATGACCGGCGCGCAAACGTTCAACGAAGTGTTCTTCACCGACGTACGTCTGCCGGCCGCCAACTTGGTGGGCGCCGAAGGAGACGGCTGGCGACTGGCCAAGGTCACCCTCGGAAACGAGCGCGTGTCGCTCTCCACCGGCGGTGTGCTGTGGGGGAGCGGACCCACGGCGTTGGAGATGCTCGACGCGGTGCGCGAACGGGGTCCGGTGTCCGACCCCAACCTGCGTCAGCGCCTCGCACGCATCTACATCGAACACACCGTGCTCGATCTCATCCGCCTGCGCACGCTCTCGGCTCGGTTGCGCGGTGAACAGCCCGGCCCGGAAGCGAGTATTCGCAAGGTTCTGGCCGACGAACACGGCCAGCACGTGATGGAAGTGGCGCGCGACATCCTCGGTGCGCACGGGATGCTTCATCAGACTCTCGACGGCTCGCAGCGTGGTCAGCACAACGGTCTGGGTGGCGGTGGCGGCGTGGGCCTGCGGTCGCTCGATCACCCCGGATGGTTCGACGGGTACATGTTCGCCCGAGCACTCACGATCGGCGGTGGCACCGGCGAGGTGCAACGGAACATCGTGGCCGAGCGCGTTCTCGGATTGCCGCACGATGTCGACGTGCTGCAGGGAATGTCGTGGGCCGAGACGCAGCGCGTCCGCGGCTGAGCGTCATGTCGACGCGTTCACTCCGAGCACCGCGGGCAATTCGTCGAACGACGTGATACGACGCACCTGAGCCGGCCGATCGGGCCACGGGTCGTTCCAGCGGTCGATCCAGATCGGCGTGAGCCCGGCCGCGGCCGCGCCGAGCACGTCGGCCCGAACCGAATCACCGACGTACGCGACACGCGCCGGCTCGAGTCCGAGGCGTTCGCAGCCGGCGAGAAAAGCAGTCGGGTCGGGCTTGAGGGGAGCACCCGGAAACAGGGCGAACTCGAACCAGTCGTGCAGGCGGAGTCGTTTGATCTCGCGTTCGACGTACTCGTTGTTGGTGAGTACGGCCAGGCGAATCTCGTGTACGAGGTGATCGAGCATCGGAACGACGTCGGGGAAGAAGCCGACCCAGAGGTTCTCTTCGAAGCGGTCGAGCATGATGCGCCGATCGTCTTCGTGTCGATGGGCGAAGATCTCGTGCCACAACCGCTGGCGGGCTTCCCAGAGTTGCCAGGTGTTGCGATGCCACACGAAGTCGTGATCGGGATGCGACTCCCAGAAGTTCTGGCGGATGTACGCGTGCGCGGCCGCGACGTCATCGTCGTCGGCGAAGGATTCGAGGCAGCGGGTGAGTGATCCCCACCAATCGATGAGGGTGTCGTCGAGGTCGAACATCACCGCATCGAATGCTCGTCCCGCCATGACGGCGAGCCTAGGTGACCTCTACGATTCGGTCATGACCGCGATCACGACCACCGCCGGAATCGTTCGTGTCCACGGCACCGAACGCGCCGACCGCGTTTCACTCATCGAAGGCGAGCGCACACTCACCTGGGGCCAGTTGTACGAGCGCGCTCAGCGCGTGGCCAACGGGTTCGCCGCTCTCGGCGTGGGTGTTCAGGATCGCGTCGCGTTCCTCGACAAGAACGGCATCGCCCACTTCGACGTGTTCTTCGGAGCGGCACTTCTCAACGCCGTGAGCGTCGACGTCAACTGGCGATTGGCCGCGCCCGAGGTCGAGTACATCGTCAACGATGCACAGGCCAAGGTGCTGGTGGTCGGCCCCGACTTCGTGCCGATCCTCGATGCCATCGCGTCGTCGTTGCGCACCGTCACCAAGATCTTCGTGATCGGTGGTCACGCACAGTACGACGACTTCGAAACCTGGTTGTCGAAACAGCCCGCCGGCGATCCGGGTGTCGAGGCCAAGGCCGAGGACGTTGCGTTCCAGCTTTATTCGAGCGGAACCACCGGACGTCCGAAGGGCGTCATGCTCTCCAACAACAACTTCTTCGCGTTGCTCCCCGTGGCCAAGGACATCTGGGAACTCTCCGAGAACTCGGTGAACATGGTGGCCATGCCGCTGTTCCACGTGGGCGGTGGCGGGTGGGCCACCGCGGGAATGTACGAAGGCTGCGCGAGCGTGATCGTCCGCGAACTCGATCCGACCGCGGTGGTGCGCCTCATCGCCGAGAAGCGCATCACGCACGGGTTCCTCGTTCCGGCCGCACTTCAGTTCATGCTCATGGTCCCGGGTGCCGAAGAGGCCGACTTCTCGAGTTTGCAGGTGATCGTCTACGGAGCGGCTCCGATCTCCGAGGAGGTACTGCGTAACTGCGTGCGTGTCTTCAAGTGCAAGTTCTGGCAGGCCTACGGGCTCACCGAAACAACGGGCGCGGTCGTGAATCTGCCGCCGGCCGATCACGATCCGAACGGCCCGAACAAACACCGACTGCGCAGTTGTGGTGTCCCCGGTCCGGGCGTGGAAGTGCGGATCGTCGACACCGACACCATGACCGACTGTCCGCAAGGTGCGGTGGGCGAGATCTGGATTCGTTCACCGCAGGTGATGCTCGGCTACTGGAACATGCCCGAGGAGACGGCCAAGTCGATCACCAAGGACGGCTGGTTCCGTTCGGGTGATGCGGGCTACCTCGACGCCGACGGCTACGTCTACATCCACGACCGCGTGAAGGACATGATCGTGTCGGGTGGCGAGAACGTGTATCCGGCCGAGGTCGAGAATGTGCTCATGTCGCATCCGGCCATCGCCGACGTGGCCGTGATCGGCGTACCCGACGACAAATGGGGCGAGACCCCGAAGGCCATCGTCGTGCGCAAGCCCGGGGTCGAGGTGGCCGAGCAGGAGATCATCGACTTCGCGCGTGAGCGCCTGGCCAAGTTCAAGTGCCCCACCAGCGTCACCTGGATCGACATGCTTCCGCGCAACCCCAGCGGCAAGATCCTGAAAAAGGACCTGCGCGAGCCGTATTGGGCCGGCCGCGAACGCCGCGTCAACTGATCGAGTCGGACGCCCGGGTCGACCAAAGCCGCCCGGGTCGCTCAACTAACACCGATCTAGCAGGGGCTTTTCGTCCCCGATAGGGTGTCGTCATGGCTTCCCGTCGCACTCCATCTGTCCTCGGCTACTCACTGTCGCTTGTACTGCTCTTCGCCGCCTGCGGTGGCGACAACGAATCGGACACGTTCTCGCCCGACGTGAGCGAGGCCTGTCCGTTGCCGGCGCCGATCACGGGTCGCGCGGTGCGTGTGGCCACCACGGTCGCCCCCATCACGAGCATCGCCGCGAACATCGCCGCCGGAACTCCCACCGAGATCACCGGCATCGTTCCGGAAGGAACCAACAGCCACACCTACGAACCGCCGCCGAGTTTGGCCGCCACGCTCGAGTCGGCCGATGTGGTGTTCATCAACGGTTTGGTGCTCGAAGAGCCCACCAAGGAACTGGCCGAAGCGAATCAGCGCGAGGGCAGTGTGATCTGCGAACTCGGAACGGTGATTCTTCCGGCGTCGGAGTACGTGTACGACTTCTCGTTCCCGAAAGAGGGCGGCAAACCCAACCCGCACCTCTGGACCAACCCGCCGATGGCACTCGAGTACGCAGCCATCATCCGCGACACTCTCTCGGCCGCTGACGGTGACAACGCCGCCACGTATCAGGCCAACTACGAAGCCTTTGCGCTCAAGGTCGAGGCGTTGAGCGAAGCGGTGCGCACGGCCTCCGACACCATTGCGTCCGAGAAGCGTCAGTTGCTCACGTATCACGACGCGTACGCCTATTTCGCCAAGGAGTACGGCTGGACCGTGATCGGCGCCATTCAGCCGTCGTCGTTCGACGAACCGACCGCCAAGGAAGTCGCCGACCTCATCGATCAGGTGAAGCAAACCGGTGTGTCGGCCGTCTTCGGCAGCGAGGTGTTTCCGTCGACCGTTCTCGAGCAGATCGGCAACGAGACCGGAGTCCGTTACGTCGACGTGTTGCGCGACGACGATCTCCTGGGCGGGCCGGGCGACCCCGAGCACTCATGGCTCGGACTCATGCGCTTCAACTACGTGACGATGGTCGAAGCCCTCGGTGGTGACGCCAGCGCTCTGAAATCCGTCGACGTGAGCGACGTCGGTCCCGACACCGCGGTGTATCCGCAGTAACGAGCTCTTTCGTGGTCAAGGTCGACATTCCCCCGGCCCGACTCGCGGGTGAGCCACTGGTGGCGTTCGATCACGTGTCGTGCGCCTATGGCTCGAGCACGGTCATCGACGCAGTCGACTTCGCGATCGTCCCTGGAGAGTTCGTCGGAATCGTCGGTCCGTCGGGTTCGGGCAAGACCACCGTTCTGCGCGCTCTGCTTGGCGCACTCGCGCCGGTTCATGGCCAAGTTCATCGCAAGGCCGGTCTCCGCCTCGCGTACGTGCCGCAACTCGAGACGGTCGATTGGAACTTTCCCGTCACCGTGCGCGAAGTGGTGTCGATGAGTCGACCCTCGCGTACGTGGTGGCCCCGCACCTCGGCGGCCGAGATCCGCGAGATCGACGAAGTGCTCGAACGACTGGGTCTGGGCGGACTCGCGGGTCGACACATCCGCGAGTTGTCGGGTGGTCAACAGCAGCGAGTGTTCCTCGCGCGAGCACTCATGCAGAAGCCCGATCTCCTGGTGCTCGACGAACCCACCGCAGGTGTCGATGTGCGCACGCGTCACGAAGTTCTGCACGTTCTGGCCGACCTCAACGAGGCCACGCCCGACGGAGACGGTGTGGCGATCGTGCTCACCACTCACGATCTCAATGGTTTGGCGGCTCACTTGCCGCGAGTCATCTGCTTCAACCGCACGGTCATCGCCGATGGTTCGCCGAACGAGGTCTTGCGGCCCTACTTCCTCGAGCGCACGTACGGTGCTCCGATGGAAGTGCTCCAGCACGGCGGCATGCCGGTGGTCGTCGAGCATGGTGCCGACGACCTCCGCGAGCGCCTCAGCCGTCGGGGCGCCTGACGTGCTCGCGGTCGACCTCGCCGAACCGTTCCAGTACGAGTTCTTCCGCAACGGTCTCGTGATCGCCACGTTGGCCGGAGCGCTGTGCGGACTCATCGGCGTCTTCGTCGTTCTGCGCAACATGAGCTACATCGGCCACGGTCTGAGCCACGCGATCTTCGGCGGGGCCGCCTTGGCCGCCGTTCTCGAACTCAACTACTTCATCGGCGCCGGACTCTGGGGATTGGCGTCGGGTCTGATGATCGGCCGAGTGGCCCGCCGTCGCATCATCGGTGCCGATGCCGCCATCGGAGTGATCACCACGGCGTCGTTCGCCATGGGTCTCGCGCTGCAGGCTCGCTACGGGCAGGCCAGTCGGAGTATCGACGCGGTCTTGTTCGGCAACGTACTCGGCGTGTTTCCCGGTGACATCGCCGCGGTGGCGGGTGTCGGCATCGTGAGCGCGATCGCGGTGGTGTTGCTGTACCGCAAACTTCTCTTCACCACGTTCGACCCCGAAGTGGCGGCCGTGAGCGGTGTTCGGGTGCCGGCCATGGAAGCAACGCTCATGTTCTTGCTGTCGGCCACCATCCTCGTGACCGTGCGTGTGATCGGCGTACTGCTCATCTCGGCTCTGCTCGTACTGCCCGCCGTCTCCTCACGGCTTTTCACCAACTCGTTCGGCCGCATGCTGTGGCTCTCGCCGGTGCTCGGTGCGCTGTTCGGTGGTGTGGGCATGTACGCCAGTTGGTACGCCGATGTGCCGAGCGGTGCCGTCATCATCCTGTGCGGTACAGCGGCGTTCATCGTCGCGTACGTGAGCGTGGGTGTTCGGCGACGCGCTCGGGTGGCCGGCCTCGATCACCATTCGGGTCCGGCGCTCACCACCGGCTGAGAGTTTCTCTTTGGTCGGTGGGTCAGAGAACCCAGACCGGCCCGTCGGGCGTGTCGCGTACCTCGATGCCGATGGCGCCGAGGCGGTCGCGAATCAAGTCGGACAGGTCGTAACGCTTGTCGGCCCGCACGGCACCGCGCAGTTCGATGAGGACGTTCATGACCGGAGCCAACGCTTCGCGCGGATCGGCCAGACCCTTCACGGCGGCATCGCCCAGACGCACGATCATCGATCGCAGCGCGGCGTGAGCGCGATCCATGGCGTCGCTCTGCAAGGTGTCGGCCGACCAGTGGCGGATGGACGTCTCGAGATCGAGGGTGGCGCGCACGGCTCGAGCCGAGTCGCCGGCGGCGAGAGCGATGTCGAATTCGCTTTCGGCCCCCGCGACGTCGTCGGCGAGTGACAACGATCCACCGCTCGCATCAGTCGACGACGCATCCGCATCACGACCGATCGGTGCCGACGGTGCCGACGGAACCGCTACCGATCCACGGGCCGGATCACGAAGGGCATCGATGGGTAGAACGCGTCCCGACTCGTACACGGTGGATGCGCCGCGAATGCGCACGGTGACCGTGCCGTTGCCGATGACCGTGGCGGTTCCGGCGTCGATGTCGATGATGAGGCCGGTGTGCTCGTCGACGCCGATCACGTGGGCCGAGGCCGGCAACTCGTCTTCGAGCATCGCCAGACGTTTTTCGCCCAGGTAGCAGAATCTCGTGTCGTGGTGTCCGCCCTCGGAGTTGTCGTAGTGCGGGATGACCGCCACGTCGAGATCGATCACCGACAGCACGTCGAGGCCGTCGAGCCAACGCGGCTCGTCACCCACCTTGTAGATCTCGTAGACCGGCACGGTGTAGCGACCGAGAGTGAGGGCGGCGGCTGATGCGAATGTGACCGCACCGCCGTTCTGCAGCTTCGACCGAACGACATCGGGCACCGCCGTGTCGGCCCATTGGCGCAACGCGTACGTGGGCGAACCGGGTCCGGCGAACAAGTAGTCGGCCTGACGAATGCGACTTAACCCTTGTTCGACATCGAGCAAATCGGCACCCTTCACGCGAGTGAGTCCGGCGATCTCGATCGGATGGCCGACGCTCTGGCGGAAGTACTCGACCGCGCGCGAGGTGAGTTCGGGTGCGTTCTCCTGGAATCCGTATGGCGTGTCGAGAACGACGGCGCGAGCCCCGTCGGGAAGACGAGCGATGAGTTCGCGGTGATGCTTCATCATCGTGGGCGCGGTTTCACCCGAACCCATGATCGTGAGAATGCGGGGCAGTGCGGTCATGCCAGAAAGCCGTTCTTTATGTTGGCGACGATCACTTCGGCCACACGCTCGGGATGTTGCGCGTGAACGTCGTGATGTGCCGGGCGGAACCAGTGAACTCGAGACTTCGCCAAGGCCTTGGTGGCGGCTTCGATCGAATCATCCTTGTTGGCGGTCCAGGCCACGTCACCCGAGTCGGCGGGAATCCACAGAATCGGCCGATCGATCTGCGGATATAGATCGGACGGACGGTGTTCCCACAGATGTCGGAGGATCGCGAGGTGGCGGTCGAGAGTGAGCCAGGGCCGGATGGTGCCGTCGTCGAGCAGTTCGAAGTTCGACAACGCGCCGATGACGCCGGACTCGGGCCAATCGGAATGCATCGAACGGATGGCCGCGTCCATGCGGCCGCTACGCGTGCCGAGCAGGTTGGGCGGACGCAAGGCGTGAGCGCATTGATCCCACTCGGCGAACACGCGACCGAGTTCGATCATGCCGCCATCGACGGGGACCGCGCCCACCACACGATCGCCGTGGCGATGAGCCGAGTGCACCACGACGTTGCCGCCCCACGACTGGCCGACGAAGATCGCCCGCGGCCATTCGAAATGATCGAGAACCTTCACGAGGTCGTCGCTCACGGTGTCGAAGTCGTATCCAGTGTCGGGTTTGTCGGAGAGTCCGTGACCACGCAGATCGACGGCCACCGACGCGATGCCCTGGCGAGCCAAGGCCGATCCGACGCCGTCCCACATGCGTGCGTTCGAGGCCAGGCCATGAATGAGAAGAACGGGTGGTAGCGACGGGTCCGCCGTGAGCGGTGTGCGCGCGATCGTTCGCAGAACCACTCCGCCCGTGGCCGGTACGGGCACGATTCGACCATCGCCGACCGGGAAGCGGTCGTGGTTGCGGAGCGCGTGGTCGGCGGACATGCCCTGTGAGTCTGCCCGTGCCCGGGGGTCGACCCACTCTCGCGTGGCACGATGGGGGTGTGACTCTCCCCGTGAGCGACGAACTGACCACGAAGATGGCCGCGCTCGAGAGCGTGCTGGCCGATCTCGGTTCGGTCGTGGTGGCTTTCAGTGGTGGCGCCGACTCGGCGTTCGTCGCAGCCATCGCCCACCGGGTGCTCGGTCGAGAGCGAGCCCACGCCGTCACGGCGGTCTCGCCCAGCCTGGCCGGTGAGGAGGAACGCGAGTGCCGACTTCTGGCCGACGAATGGAACTTGCGGTGGACGCCGGTCGACACCGCCGAGATGGAACGGGCCGCGTATCGCGCCAACGATCTCGATCGTTGTTATCACTGCAAGGCCGAACTCATGGACGTGGTCGCACCCATCGCCGAACGTGAGCGTGCCACCGTGGTGTTGGGAGTCAATGTCGACGACCTCGCCGATCATCGTCCGGGTCAACGAGCCGCCATCGAACGCGGGGCCGTGTTCCCGCTGGTGTTGGCCGGATTCACCAAAGCCGATGTTCGTGAGGCGTCGCGTCGACTCGAACTGCGCACGTGGGACAAACCGGCCGCGGCGTGTTTGGCCAGTCGCGTTCCGTACGGAACTGCGGTCACGGTGGAAATCCTTTCGCGCGTCGACCGGGCCGAAGCTGCTCTGCATCAGCTCGGTTTCCGACAGGTCCGCGTTCGCCACTACGGCGAGATCGCCCGGCTCGAAGTGGACGAAACCGAATTGGCCCGCGCCGTATCGGCGCGCCACGCCGTGATCGAGGCCGTCAAGGGTGCGGGCTATCGCTACGTCACCCTCGACCTGGAGGGATTCCGCAGCGGAAACCTCAACCCCGAGGTGGCGGCAACGGACCGAGCCATCAGCGACGGTTCGGCGTTCGACTCCCGCCGCCCGTAGCGCCGGGCGTAGGGTTCCCGGCAGGGTTCGGCCCGTTGCCAACCCGTCGAAAGGGGTTCTCGTGAAACTGTCGATGATGCTCAACTACGCCGGAGGCTTCCATGCCGCCGTCGATCGCGTGGTCGAACTCGAGAAGGCCGGTCTCGACGTGGTCTGGATCGCCGAGGCCTACAGCGCCGACGCCATCAGCCAAGTGGGATACCTCGCGGCCAAGACGTCGCGCGTGGAAATCGGCACCGGCATCGTGAACGTGTACAGCCGCACCGCCGCGCTCATGGCCATGACCGCCGCCGGCTGCGACTACGTGAGCAACGGCCGCTTCATCCTCGGTCTGGGCGCCTCGGGCCCGCAGGTGATCGAAGGCTTCCACGGTGTTCCGTACGAGAAGCCGATGCAGCGCATCAAGGAGTACATCGACGCCTGCCGCATGATCTGGAAGCGCGAGCAGCCGTTCCAGATGAACGGCCAGACCGTGAAGGTTCCGTTGCCGGCAGGAGAAGGCACCGGTCTCGGCAAGCCGTTGAAGATCATCAAGCCGGGCCAAGAGATTCGCACCGACATTCCGATCTGGTGGGCCAGCCTCATGGGCTTGAGTGTGCAGGCCACGGCTGAAGTTGCCGATGGCTGGTTGCCGATCTTCTTCGACCCCGAGAAGTTCCACAACGTGTGGGGCGACGATCTGAAGAAGGGTTTGGCCAAGCGCGATCCGAGTCTGGGCCAGTTGCAGATTTCGGCCGGCGGCATGGTGGCCATCGACGAGTCGCTCACCGGCGACGCGCAGAAGAAGATCCTCGACTTCGCTCGTCCGAACGCCGCTTTGTACATCGGTGGCATGGGTGCGCGCGACAAGAACTTCTACAACAGCATCTGCAAGAAGTACGGCTACGAAAAAGAGGCCATCGAGGTCCAGGACCTCTACTTGGACGGCAAGAAGGAAGAAGCCGCCAAGGCCGTGCCCGGTGAAATGATCGAGAAGAGCAACCTGGTGGGTCCGAAGGGCTACATCAAGGAGCGTCTCGCCGCCTACAAGGAAGCCGGTGTCACGGTGCTGTCGGTCAACCCGGTGGGCCCTGATGCGGTCAAGACCATCGAGACGCTCAAGGAATTGATCGGCTGATGTCGTCAACAGTGGGGGGATCGGTCGACGCCGGCTGGGAGCGCGTCCGCGACGCGTTCGTGGCCAATCTCGACAGCGGACAGGAGACCGGGTGCGCGGTGTCGGTGTATCACCGAGGTCGCAAAGTGGTCGACCTGTGGGGTGGTCACTTCGACAAGGAACGCACCACCGCCTACACCGACGACACGTTGCAGTTGGTGTTCTCCACCACCAAGGGCATCACCGCCATCGCGGTCGCCATCTGCGCTCAGCGTGGTCTGTTGTCGTACTCGGAGAAGGTGGCGACGTACTGGCCCGAGTTCGCTCAGCACGGCAAGGGCGACGCGACCCTTGCGCAACTGCTGTCGCACCAGTGTGGTCTGTACACCGTCGACGGCGACATCTCGCTCGCCGACGCACTCGACTGGAACACCGTCACCGCACGGCTGGCCGACACCAGGCCGCGCTGGGACATCGGAACCAAGCACGGCTACCACGCGCTCACCTACGGCTGGTTGGCCGGCGAACTCGTGCGACGCGTCGACCCCAAGAAGCGCAGCATCGGCGCGTTCGTGCAGGACGAGATCGTTCGCCCGCTCGGCGCCGAGTTCTGGATCGGTCTTCCCGAATCACAGGAGTCGCGTGTGTCGCCCATGATCGGCGGGATCAATCCGCCGCCCGGTGAAGACATCGATCCGGCCATCAAGGCCATGCTCGAGCAGTTCATGGGACCCAATTCGCCGGGCGGTCAGGCGTTGTCGCTGAACGGCGCGTTCGGTGGCGACGGCACGTTCAATCGACGCGAAGTGCACGCCGCCGAGATTCCGGCCGCCAACGGCATCACCAACGCGCGTTCGCTCGCACGCATCTACGCAGCAACCATCGGTGAGGTGGACGGCGTGCGTTTGCTCGACTCATCCACGGTCGACGTGGCCCGAACCACGGTCACGCCGGCCGGTGAGCCCGACACCTGTCTGATCATGCCCACCACGTTCGGCATGGGTTTCATGACCCACGGCCAGTTCACTCCGTACGCTGGGCCGGGTTCGTTCGGACATCCGGGTGCCGGAGGGTCGGTGGCGTTCGCTCTGCCCGAGAAGCAACTCGGTTTCGCGTACGTCATGAACCAGATGGCTCAGAACTTGGCGAACGATCTGCGCGCGCAGGGACTCACTGACGCAGCAGCTGCTTGCGCAGACTCCGCGTCGCACTGATGTAGATCAGGCTGGCCACGGCGGCCGCCGCCGCGAACGCGGTGATCGCCGTGCGCACGCTGGTGGCTTCCGACAACGCGCCAGCAGCCAGGCTCGTGATCGAGAGCACCAAGGTCATGAGCGCGAAGTCGCCGGCCAGGATGCGACCGCGTATCTGATCGGGTGAGCGCATCTGTAAGCCGTACGTGCTGAGCGTCCATTGCGCGCCGCCGCCCAGGTGCGCGGCCGTGATGAAGATGACGCACAGCCAGAGCGCGGGCATCCAGGCGCCGGTGAGATAGAAGACGCTGAACGCCAAGCTGGCGTAGCCGCACACCGTGAGCACCTTGCCCACGTCGCCGCCGGTGAAGCGGGTGGCGATGATGGGGCCGAGACCGACTCCGGCACCACGCGCGGCGATGAGAATTCCGCGGGCGCCGTCACCGCCCCGGTATACATCGCTCGCCAGTACGGCCAACTGACTCACCACACCGGATCCGATGGCGAAGGTGGTCTTCGACAAGAGCAGAGCGAGGAGTACCGAATCGCGACGCGCGTGACCGAGGGCCTCACGCATGTCGGCGATGGGTCGCATACGCGAACGGGTCTGCTGACGTTCCTCTTGAAGCGGTTTGGTGATCAAGAAGATGAACCAGGCCGACACCACGAACGATGCGGCGTTGATGATGAACGCCGTGTCGCGTCCGAGGGTGGCGGCGAAGAATCCGCCCACGGCGGCACCCACCGCCAACATGACACCCCACGTGGAGCCGAACAGGGCTTGGGCCTTACCGAGTTCTTCGGCGTCACGGGCGAGATTCGGTGTGCCGGCTTCGGACGCCGGTTTCACGATGGCGGCCAGGCCCGAGATGATGCTCTGGCACACGAACGCGAGCCAGATGGTGTCGGCCCCGACGAGCACGAGACCAAGGGCCGCCATCGATTGCACGAGCGACACCACGATGAGGATGCGTCGGCGGTCGAATCGATCGACGATCACGCCGGCGATCGGTGAGGCGATGAACGACGGCAACGAGAACGACACCACGATCATCGACACCAGGAAACTCGAATCGGTCAGATCGTCGACGAGGCCGACCAGGGCCACGAAACTGAACCAGTCGCCGAGATACGAGATGACCTGCGCGATGAAGAGACGCCGCATATCGGCGTTGGCGCGCAGCATCTTCCACATGGTGAGTCCTCAGCGTGATGCGTGCGAGCGCAGGATGCAGGCGATAGCGGTGGTGATCTTCTTTCCGGTACGGATGTCGAGGAACTCGTTCGGGCCGTGGGCATTGGAGCCCGGTCCGAGAACTCCGGTGATCACGAACTGTGCCTCGGGGAACTTGTCGCCCAGCATGCCCATGAACGGGATGGTTCCACCTTCGCCGAAGGCTCGCCACGAGTTGCCGAACGCGGTGGTCGACGCATCCTCGAGTGCATCGGCGAGCCACGGGGCGAACGACGGAGCGTTCCAGCCCGGTGCGGCGTTGTGATCGGAGAAGGTCACGCTGGCGTCGGACGGCGGATTCGCTTCGAGAGTCCGAGCGATGGCGGCGATGGCGCGCTCGTGATCGCACGTGGGTGGCAGGCGGAACGAGAGCGAGAGCGCGGTGTACGGGCGCAGCACGTTGCCACCGCGAGCCACCGAGGGCACACCGTCGATTCCCACGTAGCTGAGTGTGGGGCGCCACGTGTGGGCGAGCATTTGCTCGACCGGATCGTCGGCCATGGGGCGGGTGTTGCCGACGAAGGGGTAGTGGCTGGCCAGTGGTTCGGGAAACTCGGCGCTGGTGTCGACCGCTTCGCGTCGGCGATCGTCCGGAATGTCCACGTGCAACTCGTCGAGCAACACCCGACCAGTTGCGGCGTCTTCCACTCGATCGAGCAACTGGCGAATGATCCGGAACGAACTGGGCACGATTCCGCTGGCTTCACCGCTGTGAACACCCTCGGCGAGAACGTCGACGCGCAACGTGCCCGACGCCAGACCGCGCAACGACGTCGTGACCCACAGGCGTTGGTCGTCGAGGCAACCCGAGTCGAGGCACACCACGAGCGATGGCGAACCAACCAACGGTGCGAGGTGATCGAGATAAGCGGGCAGATCGGGACTGCCGCTCTCCTCGCTGGCTTCGATGAGGATCACCAGGCGCGCGTGCGACCAGCCGGCCGCTTGCGCGGCTTCGATCGCGGCCAGCGTGGCGTACGCCGAGTAGCCATCGTCGGCGCCGCCGCGTCCGTACAACCGCTCGTTCTCGATGACCGGCGTCCACGGGCCGAATCCCTCGCGCCAACCTTCCATCTCGGGCTGCTTGTCGAGGTGTCCGTACAGCAACACGACGTCGTCGGCGCCGCGGGTGGAACCGGCGCCGAAGGCCGGCACTTCCATCACGATCATCGGAGTGAGTCCGGGCAGGCTCACGACGTCGACGGTGAGACCAGCGATCGCGCGGGTCGCGCACCAACGGCGAATGTGTTCGACCGCACGATCCATGTGGCCCAGTTCGCGCCAATCGGGTTCGTACGCCTTCGAGACGTTGGGAATGCGGATGTAGCCGGTGAGTTCGGGAACGATGTCGTCGTCCCACACTCGGTCGATGCGCGACTGCATCGAGTCGACGGGTTCGGTGGCGGTCACCGGCGCACCTTCTGCATCGCATCGATGATGCGCTCGGCTTCCTTCACCACCGCGCGCACGATGTCGCCGGCTGGTTCGAGAGAGTGGATGGCGCCGACTCCCTGACCGCACGGCATGAACTCGGTGTTGGGATCGACGTCTTGGTCCATGGGCCGGCCCATGTGGTTGACGCCGGCCTGCGCCGATGCCAGTGCTTGTTCGGGAAACTTCTTCAGAAGCTCGGGGTGCTCTTCGAACTTCTGGGTCCACTCGGTGCGCACCACCCGGCAGGTCTTGCCGGTGTACGCGCGTGACACCACGGTTCCGTCCTCGGGGAGTGCGAGCAGCGTGCTCTTGTACGACTTCTGTGCGTGGGCTTCGGGTGTGGCGATGAAACGGGTTCCCATCCACACGCCGTCGGCACCGAGAGCGATGGACGCCGCGAGTCCGCGACCGTCGAACAACCCACCGGCCGCGACCACCGGGACCTGAGTACCGACGGCGTCGACCACTTGCGGAACCAACGCCATGGTGGCGACCGTTCCGGTGTGGCCACCTCCTTCGGTTCCTTGTGCGATCACGAAGTCGCAACCACTGGCCACGGCGGCTTCGGCGTGGCGAACCTTGCCGCACATCGAGCCGACGAGGATGTTGTTCTTGTGCAGAACGTCGATGATCTCGCGCGGTACGCCGAGACCGGCCACGAAGATGCGGGCGCCACCTTTGATGACCGATTCGACGTCGCGTTCGAGTTGGCCGGGCACGGCCGTCAGCAAGTCGACGCCGAACGGCTTGGTGGTGGCCTTC
Source organism: Actinomycetota bacterium (assembly GCA_016871355.1). Classification (GTDB taxonomy): domain Bacteria; phylum Actinomycetota; class Acidimicrobiia; order Acidimicrobiales; family Ilumatobacteraceae; genus Casp-actino8. The sequence continues at coordinate 24,758 of VFZC01000016.1, read as the reverse complement.
TTGACGGCGCCGATTTCTTCGTCGAGTTGACCGGGTCGCATGGCGGCGGCGCCGAAGGTTCCGATTCCACCGGCTTCGCTCACGGCGGCCACGAGAGCCGAGTACGAGACTCCGCCCATGCCGGCCAGCATCACCGGATGTTCGATGTCGAGGAGTTCTGTGAGACGAGTCTTCATGAGGCCACGGTAGCCGTGACCCCTCGGGGGCTCAGAACGCTCCGCGTTGGCGCAGGAGTCGCCGGTGCCAGCGTGACGGTGTGAGGAGAATCGCGCGCGGTTCGTCCTCGAACATCCAGCGGGCGAACATCCGTCGGCTCCACGATCCGGCGTGATCGAGCAGGGCGATGGCCCCGCGAGCACCACGTCGGCGCGCCAGCACCTTGCCGAGGCGGATCGACATGCGATGGTCGGCCAGCAAATGGTGATCAACGGCGCGGCGATACGCACGACGCACGTCGAGGGACGATCCGCCGGCCACGATGGCGACCGCGGCTTCCACACCGGTGAGCAGTGCTTGGCCGATGCCTTCGCCCGTCAGGGCATCGGTGGCCATGGCTGCGTCACCCACGAACAGCACGCGGCCGACACCGGTCACCGCGTCATCGATACGAGCCGGGATCGGCCAGGCAGTGTGTCGGCCTTCGAGAACGACATCGGGGCCGAGTGCTTCGCGCACGTGCGGACGCTGCAGGAGATCGGTCCACGTGTCCTTCATGTCCTGAATGCGACGTTCGCCGTCGCGCAGAACTCCGAAGCCGATGTTCACCCGGTTGCCCGGAAGCGGAAAGCTCCATGCGTATCCGGGCAACAGATCGTCGTCGAACCAGACGATGAGGCGATCCTTGGCGACACCCGTGACGTTGGAGGCGTACTGACGAAACGCATGCCACTCGCCGAGGTAGCCGTTGGCGGCGACACCGAGCGCTTTGCGCACCGGACTCCACATGCCATCGGCGGCCACGACCCACGCGGCCCGCACGATGCTGGATGTGCCCGCATGCTCGACGGTCACGTCGACGTGATCGGGTGCGGACTCGATCGACACGAACGACGAGTTCTCACGCACCTCGGCACCATGCTGGCGAGCCAGATCGACGAGGGCGGCATCGAGTTCGAGACGCGGGGCGACGGCCGCGAAGGTGCCGTTGGTGGGCAAGGGAAGTTCGACCTCGCGCCCCGACGGCGAGCGCAACCAGGCCGCGTCGACGTTCTGCCACGACCGAACCGCGCCGGGGTCGAAACCGAGGGCGTCGAGTTGACGCAGTGCCAGGGAGGTGAGCCCGTCACCGCAGCATTTGTCACGCGGGAACTCGGCCTTGTCGATCACCGTCACCGTGAGTCCGGCGCGCCGCGCCGTGATGGCAGCGGCCGTTCCGGCCGGACCGGCCCCGACGACGAGGAGATCGACCTGGTCAACCGGTGCGGACACGACGTCAGGCTACGAGCGGGGTTCGGCTGGTGCCCGATCCGACGCCCATTCCTATGATCGTGAACGTCATCGCACACGTCACAGAGAGAACGTCTCTCGAACGAAAGGAATCCCATGGCTCGCTTGTGTGAAGGTCGCATCGCCATCGTCACCGGAGCCGGCCGAGGAATCGGTCGCGAACACGCATTGAGCCTGGCGGCTCAGGGCGCCAAGGTCGTCGTCAACGATCTCGGCGGCAACGTCGACGGATCGGGTGGCGACCTCAGCCCGGCCGAACAAGTGGTGGCCGAGATCAAGGCCATGGGTGGCGAAGCCGTCGCCAACGGCGACAGCGTGAGCGACTGGAACGGTGCGCAGCGTCTCATCCAGACCGCTATCGACGCGTTCGGCGATCTGCACGTGGTCGTCAACAACGCCGGCATTCTTCGTGATCGCATGTTGTTCTCGATGGCCGAAGAAGAGTGGGACGCCGTCATCAACGTTCATCTCAAGGGAACGTTCGCGCCGAGTCGCTTCGCATGTTCGTACTGGCGTGAGCGTTCGAAGGAAGGCAAGCCGGTGGACGGCCGCATCATCAACACCACGTCGGTGTCGGGCATCTACGGCAATCCGGGCCAGACCAACTACGGCGCGGCCAAGGCCGGTATCGCCGCGTTCACCAACATCGCGGCGCTCGAGATGGCGCGTTACGGCGTGACCGTGAACGCCGTGGCTCCGGTGGCCCTCACCCGCATGACCGAAGGTCTCGGACCGGCACCGGAAACCGATGAGGACCGTGAGCGTCGCTCGCCGCGGTGGATCGCGCCGATCATCACCTGGCTGGCATCGGAAGAGTCGAAGGCCGTGTCGGGTCGTGTGTTCGAGGCCAGCGGTGACGTGCTCGCGATTGCCGAGGGTTGGGTGCGCGGACCGCGCGTCGCCCCGGTGGACGACGCGACGAATTTGGGCCCGATCGTGGCCGAACTCATGGCCAAGGCCCGCAAGAACTCGGGAATGAACGGCGAGCCCGGTGGCTGGCCGCAGCCCAAGTGATCGTCGAACGATCGAACAACACAGGAACAACACAGAACTGAAGGGGAACTCACCATGCCGTTGAATCCGAATGCCGTTGGTGCCGTGGGCGACAAGCGCACCATTTCGTGGACCTCGAAAGATGCGCTGTTGTACGCCGTGGGTGTCGGAGCCGGTTCGGCCGATCTGCCGTTCACCACCGAGAACACGCAGAACGTTCAACAAGTCGCTTTCCCCACCTTCGCGGTGGTGGCCGGATCGGGCACCGCGTCGCCGGGCAAGAGTGCGATGGGGGAGATCGGTTCGTTCAACTGGGCCATGCTCGTGCACGGTTCGCAGGCGATCACGCTGCACCGTCCGATTCCGGTGGAAGCAACGGCGACCACGCAGGACAAGGTCGTGGCGATGTACGACAAGGGCAAGGCCGCGGTGGTCGTCACCGAAGCCGAAGTGAAACTCGAGTCGGGTGAACCGCTGTGGACCACGCGCTCGTCGGTGTTCATCCGTGGTGAAGGTGGATGGGGTGGCGATCGTGGGCCGTCAGGTCCGCAGAACGTTCCGCCCGACGCCAAGCCCGACCACGAAGTCACTCTGCAGACGTCGCCCGACCAGGCGTTCGTGTACCGCTTGTCGGGTGATCGCAATCCGCTGCACACCGATCCGTCGTTCGCGGCACTCGGTGGTTTCGATCGACCGATCCTGCACGGCCTGTGCACCTACGGCTTCACCGGTCGCGCGCTCCTCGGTGCGCTGTGCGACAACGACGTCACGAGGTTCAAGCACGTCGAAGGTCGTTTCTCGTCGCCGGTTCTGCCCGGTGACGCGCTGACGGTGCGCATCTGGAAGATCGGATCGGAAGATCGGATCGGGTGAGGCGGTGTTCACCACGTCGGTGGGCGATCGTGCCGTGATCGATCAGGGTCTGGTGAAGTTCGGCTGACCGGTTGCGCCCGAGCGACGTAACAGATCGTCACGTCAGAACAGGCGTAGTTCTTCGGGTCGACGGCCACGCAGGTCGTCGTAGTCGACTTCCACACAGGTGATGCCGCGGGCCTCGGCGATCGTCTTGGCCTGCGGCTTGATCACCTGAGCCACGAACACGCCGCGCAGGTTGGTGAGTGTCGTGTCGGGTGCGAGTACCTCGAGATACCGCGCGAGCTGTTCGACGCCGTCGATCTCGCCGCGTCGTTTGATCTCGACCGCGACGTAATGGCCGTGTTCGTCACGGCACATGAGATCGACCGGCCCGATCGACGTGGGCCACTCGCGACGCACGAGAGTGAAGCCGGGAGCGATCGCATCGGGTACAGCGGCCAGAAGTTCTTGTAGGTGGGCCTCGACGCCGTCCTTCTGCAGACCCGGATCGTCACCGAACTCGTGAGCCGAGTCGGAGATGATTTCGTGGAACGAGATGGTGAGGGTTTCGCCCTGCGGATTGGTGACGATCCACTGCAACTCTTCCTCGCGGATCGTGTTGGGCGCGTTCATCCAGTTGAGAGGTTTGTAAGCGCCGCCGTCACTGTGGATGGCCACGCAGCCGTCGGCTTTCACCATCACCAGCCGCACCGCTTCGGGAAGTTGCGCGTCGAGTCGGCCTTCGTACTGCACGCTGCAGCGTGCGATCACCAGACGCATCGGGTCACACGACGCCGAACGAGCGGATGGCCAGCCGGAAGGGGCCCTCTTGCTTGTCGAGGATGTACACGGCGATCTGCAGGATCGAGCCGGGGTCGAGAGGTTCGAGCGGGGTGATGGCGTCGAGCATGAAGTCGGTGGCCGTGAAGTCGGCGAACGGCAGAACGTACGTGTCTTCGGCGCCACCGGCGATGGAAACGCGTTGAACGAACAGATCGCGATCGGTGCGCACTTGCACCACGTACACCTGATCGTCGCCAGTGGCGGTGAGAGTGAGAGCGGTGGACCCGGCGGCCAGGGCGCCGAAGTCGGCCGAGACCGGACTGCGCATCGAGCAGAAGCCGCCGTTGTTGTCGAGTGACAGGTCGCCCGCGAAGATCAACTGACCGTCGACCCATTCGGTGCGACTGCTGGAGACGCCACCCATGACGGTGTCGTTCTGAATCGACCAGCCACTCACCGAGTCGACGTCCGGGAAATCGGCCAACACGATTGCGTCGTCGGCAGTGGGCGGCGCCGTCGTAGACGTCGTCGTGGACGGTGTCGTGGCCGGAGTCATGGCTGTCGTCGTGGCCGATGTGACGATCGCGGTCGTGCTCGTTTCCGGCTGCTCGGAGGTGGACGACGTTTCGTCGTTCGAGCCGCACGCCGAGAGGGCGAGAGCGGCGGCCAGGCCGGTGAACGACGCGGTCAGCGTGCGTGCCATGTCAGATCTCGACGTGTGAGCCGACCTCGAACACCTTCGCGGGCGGCAGATTGAAGAAGCGGCTGGCGCTGTCGGCGCCTCGATTGAGCAACACGAACAAGTTTTCGGCGAGCGGATTCATGCCGGGAGCCTTACCCGCGACGATCGATTCGTGACCGAGGAAATACGTGACGTCGTCGGGGTCGAACTCGAGACCACGATGATCGATGGTGGCAAGTGCGGCCGGCACGTCGGGATCTTCCATGAATCCGAAGACGAGCTGCACCTGGAACACGCCGGGGGCGACCTTCATGAGTTCGCAGCGCTCGGCAGGATCGACGCGGGGTTCGTCGCTCGTCTCCACCGACACGATGAGCGTGGTCTGGTGAAGGACCTTGTTGTGGCGCAGGTTGTTCACGAGTGCGGGCGGAGCCTTGCCGAGATCCTTGAACATGAAAACGGCCGTGCCGGCCACGCGCTTGATGTCTTCGGCTTCGTCGAGGACCGTTTCGATGGGTCGTTCGCCGCGATGAATACGAGCGGCCACCAGGGCGCGACCCCGACGCCAGGTCTGCATCTGCACCATCAGAACCACTGCCACCGTGAGTGCGAACCAGCCACCGTGCGGGATCTTGATGATGTTGGCACCAAGGAATCCGCACTCGATCACGAAGAGCGGAACACACACCAGAAGAGCCCGGAACGTGCTCCAGTTCCAGCGATCGGTGAGAACGCGGAAGAAGATGAGCGTGGTGATGGCCATCGTCATGGTGACGGCGATGCCGTACGCGGCGGCCAGGTTGCTCGAGGTCTGGAATCCGATCACCAACCCGACGCAGCCGGCCATGAGCAACCAGTTCACGAGCGGCACGTAGATCTGACCGAAGTGCTGCTGCGACGTGTGGCGGATCTCGATACGCGGCAGGTAGTCGAGCTGAACGGCCTGAGCGGTGAGCGAGTACACGCCCGAGATGAGTGCTTGCGACGCGATGATCGTGGCCATGGTGGCCAGGATCACGATCGGCAACGTGAGCCCTTCGGGAACCATGCGGAAGAAGATGTTCTCGACGTCGTCGGGGTGCTTGAACAAGTACGCGCCCTGTCCCCAGTAGTTGAGGACCAATGACGGCAGCACCATGCCGTACCAACCGAATGCGATGGGTCGGCGCCCGAAGTGGCCCATGTCGGCATACAACGCTTCACCACCGGTGACGACGAGGAAGATGGAACCGAGCGACAGGAACGCCTTGCCCGACTCGTGAGTGAAGTAATCGATGGCGTACTTGGGGTTGACCGAGCTGATGATGTCGGGATTATCGATCACGTGCCGCAAACCGAGCAGAGCCAAGGTCGCGAACCAGATCATCATGATCGGGCCGAACACCTTGCCGACCGCGCCGGTTCCCTTGCGCTGCACGAGGAAGAGGCCGACGAGGATGACGATCGCGATGGGCACGACCCAGTCGGCGAACGAGGTCGAGACTTCTTCCAGGCCTTCCACGGCCGAGAGCACCGAGATGGCCGGGGTGATGATGCCGTCGCCGTAGAGAAGCGCGGTGCCGAAGACGCCGAGGATCACCAGAGCGCTGGCCCGCTTGACGGCTTCACCCTTCTTGGGCATGACCAGTGCGGTGAGAGCGAGGATGCCGCCTTCTCCCCGGTTGTCGGCGCGCATCACGAACATCAGGTACTTGATCGAGATGATGACGACGAGAGCCCAGAACGCCAACGAGCAGATGCCGTAGACGTTGATCTTGTCGACGGTCATCACGTGCGACTTCTCGTTGAAGGCTTCCTTCAACGCGTACAGCGGGCTGGTGCCGATGTCGCCGTACACCACGCCGAGGGCGCCGAGGGCCAGCGCGACGGTGCCGACCTTGGTGTGGGAGTGGGTCTCGGTGGAGGACACGGGGATCGAGGAGGAAGTGCCCGGGCCCGCGACGGGGCCGTTTTCAGGGCCTCCTGCAGGGTACTCCCTCGCGGTTGGGGTTCGCTGTACCGTCCCTATCGATGGGTCTGCGCGGGAACCGAGTGCTGCGGGCGGTGGCCCGGCGCCTCCCGGTGATTCGGGCGTACGAACGTCGTATCGCCGAACTGACCGAGCAGGTGGTGGCTCGGCCCACCGGTGACAGCGGTCTGTGGATGCCGCCCGGACACTTCTATTCACCCGTGGTCGATGTGACCGAGATCCGTCGTCGAAACCAGCTGTTCTCCGACACCACCCGCGGGCTTCCGGGCGTCGACCTCGGAGTCGACCGCCAGTGGGCGTTGTACGACCAGCTGCGACCGTTGTTGCGCGACATCGAGTTTCCGCTCGATCGGACCGCCGCCGAATCGGCCGGGCGTCGCTACTTCTCCGACAACCCAGCCTTTGCCGACGGTGACGGTTCGACTCTCGAAGCGATGTTGCGGCACGCGAAACCCCGCCGAGTGGTGGAGCTGGGCTGCGGATACTCGTCGGCGTGTCTGCTCGACACTCGTGAGCGTCACCTCGGACTCGACGTTCGCATCACGTTCGTCGATCCGTATCCGCAGTTGCTCGAAAGTCTGATTCGCGACGCCGATCGAGCGACCGTCGAAATCATGGCCGTCGGGACGCAGGACGTGTCGCTCGACTTGATAGCGAGTCTCGAATCGGGTGACGTTCTCTTCATCGACTCCACGCACGTGGCCAAGACGGGCAGCGATGTGGTGCGCATCTTCCACGAGATCCTTCCGGCGGTGCGGCCGGGGGTGTGGATCCACCTCCACGATCACTTCGCCGGATTCGAGTACCCGATTTCGTGGGTCGAAGAGGGACGGAGTTGGAACGAGCAGTACCTCACGCGCTCGTTCTTGCAGTTCAACCGCGAATTCGAGATCGTGTTGTGGCCCACGTTCCTGGCGACGCTCGACGCCGAGCGCTTCGGCCGCGACGTGCCGACCCGGGTGAACGGTGGCGGGTCGTTGTGGCTGCGCCGCGCGAGTTGAGCCGTTGCGTCTGAGACGACTGACCGCCGTGGCCGACGCCTGACGAGCCGTTCGGCGTTGTTGCCTCGGAGCCGCGTCGCTACGGTTCGTGAGGCTTTTCCAGGTCTGATCGGGCCTGTCACCCCAGGAGTGCAATGACCGTCGCCCCCCAGACGCCCGAACTCGACGTGATCGATCCGTTCGTTCACGACGCGCGCCGTCTTCGTTCCATTCTTTTCGCGATGATCACCGCTCTGGTGGCCGTGATCGCCGCGATGTCGGGTCTCAACGTGGCCCAGCAGCAACTCGCCGTCGACCTCGGTGCATCGCAGGGTTCGGTTCTCTGGATCATCAACGCCTACACGTTGGCGTTGGCGGCCTTGCTGATGCCGGTGGGTGCGATCGGCGATCGCTACGGCCGCAAGCCGGTGTTGCTCACGGGCCTGGTGATTTTCGGCATCTCGAGTGTGGCGGCGGTCTTCGCGTCGAGTGCCGTGGCCATGATCGTGGCCCGTTCGTTCGCCGGCGTGGGTGCGGCGATGATCATGCCGGTCACGTTGTCCATCATCACGTCGAGTTTCCCGCCCGACGAGCGGGCCAAGGCCATCGGCGTGTGGGCCGGTTTCGCCGGCGCGGGCGGCATGATCGGCTTGTTCTTCTCGTCGTTCATGATCGACGTGTTGTCATGGCGTTGGGTGTTCGCGTTGCCCATCGTGCTCGTTGTCGTGGCATTCTTCCTGGCCACGCGTTTCGCGCCCAATTCGCGCGAGGTGAGCCACCACTCCTTCGATCTGGTGGGTTCCGTCCTCTCGGCGCTCGGACTCGGGGGCATCGTCCTCGGAATCCACGAAGGTCCGGAGAAGGGTTGGAGCCATCCGCTCACGATCGCTGGTCTGCTGGTCGGAGTCGTGGCGATTCTCGCTTTCGTGGCGTGGGAGCGCCGTCATCGCGAACCACTCATCGACGTGGCTCTGTTCGCCGATCGCGGACTGTCCACCGGAACCGTCACGTTGATCGTGATGTTCGGCGTCATGTTCGGAATCTTCTTGGTGCTCTTCCCGTTCTTCCAGGCAGTGCTCGGCTGGTCGGCATTGCATTCGGCGTCGGCCATGCTTCCGATGGCCGGCGGCATGATGCCGTTGTCGACTGTCGCTCCGCGCATCGCGGCACGATTCGGCAAGCGCAACACGATGTTCGCGGGTGTGGTGGTGTTCGGATTGGGCCTGATGTCGATGGCCCTGTTCACGTCGGTCGATCGCGGGTACATCTCGGTGTTGCCCGGACTGATCCTCATCGGTGTCGGCATGGGTCTCGCCATGACTCCGTCCACCGAAGTCATCACCGAAAACCTTCCGGCCGAGAAGCAGGGTGTCGCGTCGGCCATCAACGACACATCGCGTGAACTCGGGGGCGCCGTCGGAGTCGCGTTGCTCGGCTCGATCTTCTCGGCGGGTTATCGCGCCGCGGTCGAGCCCAAACTCGACGGACTCGATCCGGCCTTGGTCGACAAGGCGAGTGAGGGAATCGGTCAGGCCTACGCTGTGGCTCAGCAGGCTGGAGATGCGGCTCCGCGCATCATCGACGCCGCCCAGCGCGCGTTGGTCGACGGCTGGACCGGTGCGATGTGGGTCGGTGTCGGTATCGCCGCCGTCACCGCGTTGTTCGTCTTCTTCCGCGGGCCCGAGCGCGAGTCCGCGTCATCGCGATAACCATGACCGCAATTCCACTCCTCGGTGCCATTGACACGTCGAGTGGTGCGTTCCTGATCGTCGCGATCATCGGCACGATCGCGTTCGCGACGTCGGGTGTCATGGCGGCCGCCGAAGCCGGGATGGATTGGCTCGGTGCGGCCGTGCTGGCGGTGGTCGTGGCCATCGGTGGCGGGACCCTGCGCGATCTGTTGATCGGCAACACTCCCGTCGGTTGGATCGACGATCAATGGCCGGTGTGGGTGAGTCTGACCACCGCGGCGGTTGGGATCGTGGTGTTGCGGGTGCGCCCCGACGCGAACCCCACTCGTCACGCTCCGTACTTGTTGGCCGATGCCGTGGGTCTCGGATCGTTCGCGGTACTCGGAACGTCGATTGCTCTCGAGTCGGGCACGTCGGCCTTCGTGGCCGTGCTCATGGGCGTGATCACCGGGGTCGGGGGTGGCGTGATTCGTGACATTCTCACCAACACCCAGCCAATGGTTCTGGTGGGTCAGGTGTACGCAGTGGCCGCTCTCATCGGATCGTTGGCCCATGTGGGTCTCGACGCCGCGACCTCGCGCGAGGAGATCATCGTGTGGGTTCCGATGGTCGTCGTGGTCGCGGTTCGTGCGGTGGCCATTCGTTTCGACCTGCACCTGCCCCGCACCTCGAAGAACTGACTCAGCCGAGTCGCATCAGGTGTCGGCCGGGCGTGGTGAACGCGCCGCCCACCACCAGACGGCCGTCGCGGTCGATCATCACGCTGAGCACGGCGGCGTCTAGTTCTTTGCTCCACGCCGTGGATGTCGTGGTGTCGATGGTTCCGTCGTCGTTCACGGCCATGAGCCAACTGTGTGGTGTGGTGAACCAACCGCCCACGGTGATCCGTCCCGATTTCTCGCCCGACTTCTCGACGACCAACTTCTCGACGTAGCCGTCGAGAGTGTCGCCGACGGCCGCTGAGAACTCTTGGTTGAAGTCGTCATCGGGTGTGCCGTCAGCGGCGAAACGCGCCAGCGAGTTAGAGGGGGCCGTGAATTGACCGCCGATCACGATTCGACCGGTGGTGTCGATCTCCACCGTCGACACGTAGCCAGCCACCGAGTCGTCGACCTTCGCGTTGAACGCCGCGTCGAGCGTGCCGTCGGAGTTGAAGCGAGCCAACGATGTGGTGGGGGTGCTGAAGGCACCGCCCACGATGAAGCCACCGTCGGCATCCACCGCGACCGAGCCGATGGGAAGGTTCACCACGTCACCCACGGCGGTGTTGAACGACTGAATCGGTTCGCCGTTGGCGTCGAAGCGGGCGAGTGAGCGACTTGGTGTCGTGAACTGCCCACCGATCACGATGTCGCCGTTGCTCAACACGTCGATCGACACCACACCACCGTCGATCGCATCTCCGACGGCCGTGTTGAACGCGGTGTCGAGGGTGCCGTCGGAGTTGAGTCGAGCCAGCCGGCTGCTCGGTGCCGTGAAGTAGCCACCCACGAGGATCTTGCCGTCGGCCTGAACGGCCACCGAGTAGACGGCCTTGTCGATGACCTCGGCCACGTTGGCGTTGAACGCGCTGTCGGGAGTGCCGTCGGCGGCGAATCGGGCGAGTGACCGACTGGGAGTGGAAAAGCCTCCGCCCACGACGATCTTGCCGTCGGCCTGGATCGCGATGGCACCCACCGTGTCGTCGAGTGCGGAGTCGGTGGAGAACTCGGCATCGACACCGAGTGACGGGCCCGAATCGTCCGATCCTGAGCAGGCGATCGCCAGCAAAGTGGTCAGTGTGACTACGACGAATCGCGAATGAGTCCTCGGCATCGATCCCCCCAGAATGCTGGACGAACTCTACCCAGGTGGCGCTCGACCGTTGTCGTGAGAGAATGCTGGCATGGAGCTGGTCCCCACCGTCGACATCTCGCACCCTTCGGCCACGTCGCTCGCCGCGCTCGACGCGGCCTGTCGCGATCATGGGTTCTTCTTGTTGGCCGGGCATGGCCTCGACGACTTGATCGAGCGTGCATGGGACGAGACGCGTCGTTTCTTCGCCGCTGATCGTTCGATCAAGACCGCGATCGTGCGCGATCAGGAGAACCCCATGGGTTACTTCGATCGCGAACTCACCAAGCGCAAGCGTGATCACAAGGAAGTGTTCGACTTCGTCGATCCGTCACACGTAGCCATCGACCAGCGCAATCGTTGGCCGCACTCGCTACCGGACTTCCGCGAGACGATGACCGAGTTGTTCGACGAGTTGTCGGTCCTCACCGATCGGACCATGGCGCTCATTCATGATGCGCTGGGTCTGGGCGACGAGTCGCGCCGGCAGGTGGCTTGCAGCCGTCACGGCAGTTCCATCCGTCTCAATCACTATCCCGTGGGCGATCCGGTTCCGGAGGGCGAGCGTGGCGGTCTGGCCGATCTGGGTGAGACCGCGCTCGGATACCACACCGATCCGGGCGTGGTGACGTTGTTGTTGCAGGACGACACCGGTGGTCTGCAGGCCGAGTCGCTCGACCATGGCTGGATCGACGTGCCGCCCACGCCGGGCACGATCGTGGTGAATTTGGGCGACTGCATTCAGGCGTGGACCAACGATCGGTATCGCGCGGCCGTGCACCGAGTGGTGCCCATGACCAAGCGCAGTCGTTACTCCATTCCGTACTTCTCGAATCCCGCGCGAGAAGCCGTGGTGTCGCCGGTCTCCGAGTTGAGTGCCGACGGAGTTCGCTATCGACCGTTCGCCTGGCGTGAATTCATGGCCGCTCGGGCCTACGACAACTTCACCGATCTCGGGGTGGACGACACGCAGGTGACCGACTTCCGCGTCACCGCGTGAAGATCGATCGCCTGATCGGCGTTTACGACGCCAACGGAAATCTGCGCGGCGAAATCGCGTACTGGATCGGAGCACGCCTCGGACGACGGCACTGTTCGCTGTGCGAGGTGACCCATGGTCTGTTCACGGTGAAGGGGGAGTGGAAGCGCTGTCGTGACGGCCTCCCGGTCGCCTTCGACACGTTTCACCGTGACGACCAGCCCGACGAGGTTCGCGCGGTGACGGGAGACCGAGCCCCGGTCGTGTTGGCCGAGACGGATGGTGGCCTCGTCGTGCTACTCGACGGAGCACAGATCGACGCCGCCGGCGGGGCCCCGCAACGTTTGATGCAGGCGATCGAGGACCGAGTGACGGCGGCCGGACTGACCTGGAGTTGATCGCGCGACTCCTGGCCGGGGCCGCCGACGTTCAACTCATGGCGGCGAAGCCGTTGCCTTCATGAAGGCGCGAACGACGTCGATGGGTTGTGAGCTCACGTCAGCCCTTTGGTGAGGGGTTGTTCTTGTCGGGAAGGAGCAGATCGCAGGCGATGATGCCGACGCCGCCGAACACGATGGACGCCAGGACGATCACTGCCCCGGGTCCTTGGTGGCCGTACAACTGGGGGGCGAATCCGGAGGCGATCGAGTCGAAGGTCAGGGCACCGAGAGTCGCGATGGAGGCCGCGTAGCGGTGGCCGCTACCGAGACGGTTGGTCACCGGCCGCACGGAGACGACGAAGACGGGGGCGGTGGCCGCGGCGATCAAGAAGAGAACGATTCGGCCACCGGTATTGGTGGGGAAGTCGTCGGGGATCAGCCGGAAGATCAGGGCGATAGCCACTGCCAGAAGGGCACCCAGGACGACGGTGGGCAGCTGACGTTTCACGTGACCTCGCTTCAAGAATGTAGTGGTAACTACAAATCAAGATAAACGAAGTGGTCGCTACAGTCAAGGCCGTGGGTTATCGACATTCGGCCGAAGATATTCTCGACGAGGCGGTCGAGGTCGCGGTCGCCACCGGTCTGGCCGAGTTGACGTTCGCCAAGGTGGCGGCCGGACTCGGGATCAGCGATCGCATGGTCGTCTACTACTTCCCGACGAAACTCGACCTGGTGGCAGGCGTCGCGACGCGACTCGGTGTCGAATTGCAGCAACTACTGGCCAAGGCCTTCGGCGACGACCGTCGCACGCCCGACGAGTTGCTGGCACTGGCGTGGCCGGTTCTGGCATCGCGGCGAGGGGATCGCGTCTTTTCGCTCTTCTTCGAGATGATTGGATTCGCAAGTGCGGGCCAGGAGCCGTATCCGCACCTGGTGCGTTCGTTGATGGAGGCGTGGCGCGACTGGTTGGCCGAACGAGTGGTGGGAGATCGCATCGACGTGCGTCGTCGGCGTGCGTTGTCGGTGATGGCCCGAATCGACGGACTACTCCTGATGCGGCGGACCATGGGTAACGAGGCCGCCAATCAGGCCGCTCGCGACATGGGGATCGCTTAGGTCTTCGTTCGGGTAGGTACGGTGTGGCGATGGCCAACTACCGCTACACGAAGGACGAACGTCGAACGATCGAAGTGCTCGTCTTCCGGATGGATCCGGCTCACGTGGAGGAGTATCTGGCGGTCGACCACGAGGTGTGGACCCTCGGTGAAGCATTTCTGCCCGGGTTCGATCGGATTCCATTCATCTCCAAAGAGGTGTGGCTCGATGATTCACAGCCGGGTGTCGTGACGTTGATTTTCGTGTGGGAATCGCTCGAGGCCTGGATGGCGGTCGGCGGCGAAGAGATCCAGAAGCGGCTCCAGGCCGAGTTCGACGCGAAGTTTCCGCATCCGATCACGCTGACCGAGGCCTGGCACGAAGACAACAATTTCGGCCTGCATCGATGGAGCCGGTTCGAACGCATCGACGACTGACGTCGTTGTCTGTTCCTAGATGAGGGCGTTGTCGTTGACGTAGAGGACCACGGTGTCGACGTCGCGTAGAGGGTCGTCGAGAGCGAATACCTGGCCGTTCCGATAGGCGGCCACGTAGCACGAATCCTTGCCGAGGAAGGCCGAGCACAGGCCGCGTTCGGTCGACGTGCCGACCCATACCTCGAGGAAGTCGGCCACCGTCGGCACGTCCGGATTCTTCGTGTCGTTCTCGATGTGAAGGATGCCCGTGAGGTCGTGAGTGTGAATCGGCGCGGCCGTGAGCGTGTCGAAGTCGACCCCGGTTTGAGGTATCACCTGGTCGACGCCGTTCACCTGCACGTAGAACTGCACGTGGATGTGGACATCGATGTTGTCGACGTCGAGGACGTAGAGCCCGGCCCGCTCGATCTGTTCGAGTACCTGTTCCTTGGTGGTCGGGTCGATTTCTTCGGAGTTCGCTGACATGTCGGGCATGCCGTGACCCATGGCTGCATGCGACATCGAGTCATCAGCCGAGCCGTTGTTCGCCACGGCGACGACCAAGCACGCGACCAAGAACGCCGTCGCGGCGAGGGGAGTGCGGGTTCGGCGCTCGGTCACGCCCCGTGCCTATCGCTTCTTGCGACCGCGTGCTGAGTCGTGCCGATGGCTGCTCGACGAAGGATTCGACGACGGACCCGAGCCAGCCGAACGCGGACGCGACGACGAGTTGCGACCAGTGGCCGGACGTTGGGGCTTGCGACGACTCTGGTTGGGTCCACCAGATTTCGGACCCACGGTCTCGGCTGTCGGCGGCTGGATCGGACGCGCACTGCGACGACGCTCACCCGGGGCGATTTCCCGCAGCACGGGGGACGACACGGTGGCCGTGGTGATGGTGGGGCGAATGCCAGCCTTGCGCATGAGGTTCATCACTTCACCGCGCTGAGTGTCGAGAGCGAGTGTGACCACCACGCCTTCGTTACCCGCGCGGGCCGTGCGGCCACTGCGGTGCAAATACGCCTTGTGCTCGATCGGCGGATCGGCATGAACCACGAGTGCGACGTCGTCGACATGAATGCCACGAGCAGCGATGTCGGTGGCCACCAACGCGGTGACACTGCCGTCGGCGAACGCGCTGAGATTGCGCGTGCGAGCCGACTGCGAGAGGTTGCCGTGCATCTCGACCGCGGCCACGCCGTTGGTGTTGAGAGTACGCGTGAGCTGCTTGGCACGATGTTTCGTGCGCGTGAAGAAGATCGTGCGGCCGGGGGCCGACGCGAGGTCGATGATCACCGGCAGACGGTCACCGTCGCCGAGGTGCAACACGTGGTGCGTCATGGTCGACACCGGCGACTGCTCGGAGTCGACCGAGTGGGTGACCGGGTCATGGAGATAGCGCTTCACGAGAACCGCCACACCGTTGTCGAGCGTGGCCGAGAACAACATGTGCTGCGCTTCGGTGGGCACCTGATCGAGCAGTCGCTTCACGCCGGGTAGGAAGCCGAGGTCGGCCATGTGATCGGCTTCGTCGAGAACGCTCACCTGAACGCGATCGAGACGGCAATGCCGCTGTTCGATCAGGTCTTCGAGGCGACCGGGGCAAGCGATCACGATGTCGACGCCGCGACGCAGCGCGTCAACCTGCGGGCCCTGGCCGACTCCGCCGAACACGGTGGTCGTGTACATGCGCATGGCCTTGGCCAACGGGGCGATCGTGCGGTCGATCTGAAGGGCGAGTTCGCGAGTGGGGGCGAGGATGATCGAGCGGGGGCGACCCGGGATGCGCTTTTGCGGATTGGCGGCGAGTCGGCCGATCACGGCCAGGCCGAAAGCGAGCGTCTTGCCCGATCCGGTGCGGCCACGACCGAGGACATCACGACCCGCGAGGGTGTCGGGGAGCGTGGACGACTGAATGGGGAACGGTTCGTTGATGCCGTCGGCGGCCAACAGTCGGCACAGCTCGAGGGGCACGCCGAGGTCGGCGAAGGACAGGGAAGTAGTGGCGGGGGCCAAGTGGGGGGATCTCTCTGTGAAGTCCGCTGTGCAGACAGCGACCCAGAGGGACGTGGCCAGCGGTGCAACGCCCGAAATGGCGCAACAGGGAGACGCTACCGACGAATCGGCCTGAATGTCGCTGATAGTCGAACTTTCGCGATCGACATCGACGGTGTCGTGGGTGGGTCGGAGGTCGTCGAAGTGTTGCTGGTACTTTTTCCTCGACAATGGTTCTGTTCCCCGCAGTTGTCGCTCAGTTCGTGGCCGGAGCTCTGCTCTTGGTCGGACTGCGCCGCCGTCCAGCGATCGGAGCATTGGTCGGTCTGGCCGTTCTGGCGGCGTCCACTGCAGTGGTTGCAACACGCGGAATCGGTGCGAGCACGACCCTGACCGAAACCGTCGGTTGGCTATCGACACTGGGTTTCGATCTCGTGTTCGAACTCGACGGTTTCGCGGTGCTCATGGCACTGATCGTCCTGGTCCTCGGTTTCGGAGTGCTCCTGTATTCGTTGGCGTACTTCGAACACGACTCCACCTATGCGCGGTTTGTCGGATTGTTCATGGCCTTCGCGGGGTCGATGACCGGGCTCGTACTGGCAGCCGATCTCTTCACGATGTTCGTCTTCTGGGAACTCACATCGATCTGCTCGTTCCTCCTCATCGGCCTCAACGACAAATCCGAATCGGCTCGTCAATCGGCGGTTCGCGCGCTGCTCACCACGGGCGCCGGCGGACTGTGCCTTCTGGGTGCCGTGGGCATCCTGCAGGTTGAACTCGGCACCACGGCGTTCGCCGATCTCGTTGCGCTACAACCCACCGGAGCCGTCATGGATGCGGCGATCGTGCTGATTCTGCTCGGGGCCTTCACGAAGTCGGCCCAGTTCCCCTTCCACTTCTGGTTGCCCGGTGCGATGGCGGCACCGACTCCGGTGAGCGCGTACCTGCACTCGGCCACGATGGTGAAGGCCGGCATCGTGTTGCTGGCTCGCATGTCGCCGGTGTTCGGGCAGTCGGATCTATGGCGTTGGTGGGTCGTGCTGGCCGGTGTGGCCACGATGCTGATCGGGGGCTGGCGAGCTCTTCGTCAAACCGACGCCAAGTTGTTGCTCGCGCACAGCACCGTGTCGCAACTCGGCCTCTTGACGGTGCTGGTGGGGTTGGGTTGGTCCACAGCGTTGTACGCGGGCGTGGCCCATCTCGTGGCCCATGCGGTGTTCAAGGTGGCCCTCTTCCTCGGTGTCGGTGTGATCGATCACGAACTCGGCACACGCGACGTCACGAAGATCGGTGCGGCTCGACGTCGAGCCCCTCTCGTGGTGGCGGCGCTTGGTGCCTCCACGCTTTCGATGGCCGGAATGATTCCGCTCTTCGGCTTCGTCACCAAGGAAAAGGCGTTGGTTGCAGTCCTCGATGCCGAAGTGGGTGCTGCCGGTACGGTCGCCCTCGTCGGAGTGGTGCTCGGGTCGGTCTTGTCGGTCGCGTACAGCGCCCGATTCCTGCATGCCCTGCTGAGCGAGCCCGATCGGGGCGAACACGACGCCGTAGCGAATCACCACGAACATCACGAGAGTTCCGTCCTCACTCGCGTTCTGCTCGGTGCGCCGGTTCTCGTTCCCGCGGCGGCTTCGTTGCTCTTCGGCCTGATCGCAACGCGCGTGGGCAAGTGGCTCGTTGCGCCATCCACCTCGCTCGCTGGTTCGGCCAAGAGCAAGTTGGTCTTGTGGCCCGGCATCAACGACGCGCTCATCATCTCGGCGATCGTCATCGTGGTGGGGGCAGTCATCGGATGGCGGGCTCCACTGTCGGTTGCGGCGCCGCACGGAAAGCACCGCTCGCGTGGTGAGCGCAGTTTCGATGCCGTCTACGACGCGACGCTCGGTCTTGCCAAGCGTCTCACGCGCGTCACTCAGCCCGGTTCGCTGCCCATGTACGTGGCCGTGACCTCGCTCACCGTTGCCGTCGTGGCCATCGCGGCTCTGGCCGTCGACGGCTGGCCCGCATTCGAAGGTTTCGTGTCCGATTCGCCGCTCACCATCGCCGTCACGGTCCTCACGATCGCTGTCTCCATCGGCGTCGCCGTGGTTTCGGCCCGCTTCACGGCCGCGGTGTTCCTCGGCGGGGTGGGCTATGGAGCAGCGGTTCTGTTCTTGATGCGCGGCGCACCCGATCTCGCACTCACGCAAGTGTTGGTGGAGACACTCACCATCGTGATCTTCCTGTTGGCCATGCGGTCAATGCCGCATTCGTTCGCTCCCGCTTCCAGTTGGGCACCCAAGACGGTCCGCATCGCAGTCTCGCTGCTGGTGGGCATCGTCGTTCCGTTGCTCGTGCTCTCGGTGCACGGTGCACGAACCGCGCCATCGGTAGCCGAGGATTACGCGCCGCGATCGATCAGCGAAGCCGGCGGAGCCAACTTGGTCAACGTGATCCTGGTCGACTTCCGCGGCTTCGACACCATGGGTGAGATCACCGTGTTGGCGGTAGCCGCTCTCGGTGTGGTCAATCTCGTGCGGGCGGCCGAACGTCATCGTCGACAGCGCGAGCGGGAGAACTCGAACGCTTCGGCTGCTGCTGGCTCCGCAACCGGAGACGTGTCTTGACGTTCATCCGCTCGGCCATCCTCGACGAACTCGTCGATCGTTGGTTGTCGAAGGTGGCCGCATTGGTGGCGTTGTACGTGACCTTCCGTGGTCACAACGCCCCGGGTGGCGGCTTCGCCGGTGGCCTCGTGCTGGGGGGCGTGTTCGTTCTGCAGTTCTTGACGGGTCGCGAACCGCACCTTCGCCACCGTCCGATTCGTCGCCCCACGATGCTGCTCGGTGCCGGGTTGTTGATGGCCCTCGGTACCACGGCCGTGCCGTTGTTCGTCGACGCCGCACCGCTCGAATCGCACATCTGGAAGCCCGACATCCCGGTCATCGGGGAAGTCAAAGTGGTGTCGTCGATGTTCTTCGATCTCGGCGTGTTCATGGTGGTGGTCGCCGTCGTTCTCATGATGCTGCTGTCGCTGGGTGCCCGAGGCTCGTCACTCGTTGGTGACGACGGGGGAGAAGTGTCGTGAGCCTTTCGCTTCTCATCCTCGTCGGCGTCCTGTTCTCGGTCGGCACCTATTTGCTCATGGAGCGCTCGCTCACGCGGGTGGCTCTCGGAGTCGGGGTGTTGGGCAACGCGGTGAACCTCTTGATCGTCGCCGCCGGAAGTCGCCCCGACGAAGCGCCGATCATCGGTCGCTCGGGAGAGCTCACCGACCCTCTGCCGCAAGCCTTGGTGCTCACGGCGATTGTCATCGGTTTCGCTCTGCTGTCGTTCGTCTTGGCGCTGGCCTGGCGGAACTGGTCGATCACCGAGAACGACGAAGTGGAAGACGATCTGGAAGACCGCATCGTCGCACGCCGGGCCGAGAAGAACTCGAAGCGCGGAGACGTGCCACACCACGAGGACGTGGAGCAGTGACGACGTTGATGTCGCTTCCCGTCCTCGGACCGCTCATCGCGGCGGCCGTGATGCTGTTCTTGCGACGCCTCAGCGCGCAGCGGTTCGTGAGTTTCATGACTCTCGGGGTGTCGCTGGTCGCCTCGGCCACCACGTTCGTGAACATCTGGGACGACGGGGTGATCCGAGTGGTGCGGATGAGCGGTTGGCCCGGCTCTTTCGCCATCACTCTCGTGGCTGATCGCCTGGCGGCGACGATGGTGTTGGTCGCCACCATCGTGGTCACGATCGTGCTCGCTTATGCCACGGGGCAACGCGCGCCCGACGAGCGGTCGTCGTTCTACCACCCCGTGTACATGGTGATGACCGCCGGCATCTCGCAAGCGTTCCTCGCCGGAGACCTCTTCAACTTGTTCGTTGCGTTCGAGATCTTGTTGATGGCCAGTTACGTCTTGCTCACCCTCGAGGGCACCAACGAGCAAGTCCGCGCCGGCACCACCTACGTGGTGCTCAACATCCTCGAGTCGATGGTGTTGTTGATGGCGATCGGGTTGGTGTTCGCGGCTACCGGCACGGTGAGCATGGCCGAGCTTCCTGCTCGCCTCGCCGAACTTCCTGATGGTGTGCGGATGGGTCTGCAACTACTTCTGCTCGTGGCGTTCGGCATCAAAGCGGCCGTGTTCCCGTTGTTCTTCTGGTTGCCCGACTCGTATCCCACCGCACCCAGTTCGGTGAGTGCGGTGTTCGCTGGTTTGTTGACCAAGGTTGGTGTGTACTGCCTGATTCGTACGCAGACCTTGCTCTTCCCCGGTGAACTCGGCAACGTGGTGATCGTCATCGGTGCCGCCACCATGCTGGTGGGCGTCCTCGGCGCCATCTCACACCGCGACATGAAACGGATCTTGTCGTTCCAAATCGTGTCGTCGATCGGCTACATGTTGTTCGGCCTGGGCATTGGTGGTTCAGCGGCGATCGCGGCGACCATCTTCTATCTGATCCACCACATTCCGGTGAAGACGTCGCTCTTCTTGGTGGAGGGAATCGTCGCACGCGATTCGGGAAGTAGTTCGCCTGATGTGGTGAGCGGAATGGCTCGCCGCTCACCGATCCTGGCCGTGCTCTTCTTGGTGCCGGCGCTCAGTCTGGCTGGTTTGCCCCCGTTCTCCGGTTTCCTCGCCAAGTTCGCAATCGTGCGCGCGGGCGTGGTGGACGCTCAGTGGGTCGGCATCGTCGTCGCTCTGGTCGTGAGTCTGCTCACGCTGGTGTCGATGGTGAAGATCTGGGTCGGCGTGTTCTGGGGTGATGTCGAACCGGCCGCCAAGGTGTCGACGGTGGGTGTGTTACGTCACCAGCGTCTGATGGGTGTGTCCACCGGCATGATCGTCGCGCTCTCGCTGGCGATCGCCGTCGCAGCGGGGCCACTGTACGAATTCGCGACTCTCGCCGCTGAACAGTTGTTGGATGTGGCGGGCTATGTGAACGCGGTGAGGTCGGCATGATCCCGCGTTCGTTGGTACTGCTGGTGTTGTGGATCGCGCTGTGGGGTGACGTTTCGGTCGCCAATCTGATCTCGGGCGTGGTCGCGGTGGCCTTGGTGACGTGGATGTTCGCCGAGCGGTCCGGCACCACCTATCAGGTTCGCCCGTGGAACGCGGTGCGGCTGATCGCGTTCGTCGCGTACAGCCTCGTCACGTCGAGTGCTCGTGTGGCCTGGGCGGTGGTGTTCCCGACGCCCGAACGCACCACCACGTCGGTGCAGACGTTGAAGTTGCAGCGAGGGTCGGTGTTCGTGGGCGCCATCGTCGCCAACGCCATCACCCTCACACCCGGGACGATGACTCTCGAACTCGACCCCGAATCGCTCGAGTTGCAGGTTCATGTGCTGGGCGAGGTCGACCCCGAAACGTTCCGTGCCGACGTGCTCGACCTCGAGCGTCGTGTGGCTGAGGCCGTGCGTGAGAGGAGTTGGACATGAAAGCGGTCGAGGCAGTGGCGCTGGCAATCTTCGTTCTGGCGGCTTTGATCGCGGTGATCCGGATCGTTCGGCGCAGCACGCTTGGCGATCGCGCGGTGGCCTTCGATTTGCTGACGGCCATCATGACCTGCGCTCTTCTGGTTGCGGCCGCCCGCAGCGACGACGGGTTGCCGCTCGATCTGGCTCTGTTGCTGGGGCTCATCGGTTTCCTCACCGCGATCACGGTGGCGCGGTTCATCGAGTCACGGGCGGGGGAGGAGCAATGAGCGACGTTCTCGACAACGTCCTCGATGTCGTCTCGATGATCCTCTTCGTGGCGGGGGCACTACTCGCCCTCGTGGCCTCCGTTGCGCTCCACCGCTTCACGGGAACCCGTTCGCGTATGCACGCCACCACCAAGCCGGCCACGCTCGGTGTGTCGTTGTGTGCGATCGGTTCCATGTTGCAACTGTCCGATGTGAGCAACATCACCAAGGTCGTGGTGATCATCGTTCTGCAATTGGTCACGGCGCCGATCGGTGCGCACATGTTCGGTCGCTCGGTCGGCGGAAAGTAGTCTCACGAAATGGATTTCCTGACCATCGTGTGGCTCGTCGTCGGCGTCATTTGTTTGGTGGTCGGAGCCGAGTTCCTTGTTCGCGGCGCTTCGTCGGTGGCCACCAAGTTAGGAGTGGCACCGATCGTGATCGGTCTCACCGTCGTCGCCTTCGGGACCAGTGCTCCAGAGTTCGCAGTCTCGTTGAGCGGTGCTCTCTCGGGAACGGCCGACATCGCGCTCGGCAACGTTGTCGGGAGCAACACCGTCAACATCCTCTTGATTCTCGGACTGTCGGCGGCCATCAGCGGGTTGTCCATTCAGCAGCGTCTCTTGAAGTTCGACATCCCACTGCTCATCGTGATTTCAGCGGTGGGATATCTGGTGATTCTGAACGACTCGGTCAGTCGCATCGAAGGCGCGGTTCTCTTCCTCGGCCTCATTTCGTACACCGGATGGTTGCTGCGCGAGGCTCTGCGGAGCGAGTCGCCCAAGGTCGAGAAGGAGTACGAAGAGGCCGTCGAAGCGGTGGAGGGCTCGATGCTCTTCAAGTCGCTCCCGTTCCAGATCTTTCTCGTGGTCGTCGGTTTGGCGATCTTGGTGCTGGGTTCTCAGTTGTTGGTCGATTCGGCTACCGACATTGCGACGTCGTTGGGAGTCAGTGAGTTGGTGATCGGCCTCACGGTGGTCGCGGTCGGCACGTCGCTGCCCGAACTCGCAACGTCGGTGTTGGCGGCTATTCGTGGCCAGCGCGACATCGCGGTCGGCAACGTGGTGGGCTCGAACATCTTCAACCTGCTCGGAGTTCTCGGGGCTTCCGCGGTGGTGTCCGATAACGGCATTCCCGTCAACAACGAAGTGATTCGGCTCGATTTTCCCGTGATGTTCGTGGCAACCTTGGTTCTGCTGCCGATCTGTTGGAATGGTTTCATGATCAAGAAGTGGGAAGGAGCGCTCCTGGCCGTTTTCTACGTGGCGTACGTGACCTTTCTCGTGATGGAGTCGGGTGACGGCTCGGCACCCGATCTGTATCGCACGATGCTGCTCATCGCGGTGCCGCTCGTGATGCTGGCTTTCACGACGACTGGTCTGCACGGCTGGCGTCGGCATCGCGCGGCCCAGCGCGCGTAAGCGCCGCTCGATTCCCCCTCGACAAGTGATGGCGTCAGTGACGGCAAGACGTCCAATTCTCGTTCTCACCGTTCTCAAGTGACCGGGACCTGCGAAGCGCGAGGCGTGACGACGTCGGCGAGCGAGTCGACTCTCTGTGGTGTTCGATGACTTGGGCACGCGCCAACACCTGTTGGACGTGTCGAATCACAACCGGAGAGGAAAGCATCATGAAGCGATTAGCGAACATCGGGCTCGCGGCGGATGCTGCGGCTTCGCTGCTTATCGTCAGCGGTCCAGCGGTGACCAACGCGGCTCCACCCAGCGTCGCGTACGAAGACGGAGCCTTTGTCAGGCTGTTGGGCAATCCGGCCGACGGGACAGCGAAGTTCCAATGCGGCTGGGCCGATTCGACTCCCCCTCGGCGGCGGTTGGTTACTGGATCGGCATCTACGACGTGACCAATAGTCACTACGAGTGGGTGATTGCCGAAGAGGACATCGACTTGCCGTCATGGTGGTCGCGCAACGCCAAGACCACACCCGAATTGCCGAACGGCTTGTACAAGGTGGTGTTCTTCGTGCGTGGTTCGTACGAGCCCACCACGAACATCTCGGAGATCGAACTGTTCCTCGAG
Organism: Actinomycetota bacterium; assembly: GCA_016871355.1. Lineage (GTDB taxonomy): Bacteria > Actinomycetota > Acidimicrobiia > Acidimicrobiales > Ilumatobacteraceae > Casp-actino8. The sequence goes on along the minus strand of VFZC01000016.1, from coordinate 966 downwards.
GTGACCAACTCGATGAGTTGAACAACCTGGGTGGAGTCCGGTTCTCTTCAGCCGTGGGTCGCGGCGAACCAGCGGCCCTCGTTGTCAGAAAATGCGAACGAAGCCACTCCAGAGTGTTCACCGACCTCTGTCGCCTGCACGCCCCGAGACGTGAGTGTCGAATGCGTGGCTTCGAGGTTCTCGACGTGGAAGGCAATCGAGGGAGTCGTCGAGTCGAGCCCATCCGGCTTGTCTTTCATCAAGGCCAGAGGAACGAGTTCGAAGGCGAAGCCCTGATCGGCGAAGCCGACTTTGACAATGAGGAAAGGTCCTGCCTGGCTTCGATCCTTCTCGGCCCTGCCCACTCGTCCAGTCCAGAAACGCCGACAGGCCTCGGCATCGCTCACGTACAGCACCACGTATCCGACCTTCACGCGTTCGTCCTCCCGAGTTCCGCGGACTCGAGAAAGTAGCGAACCCACGTGGGGTCATGCAGACATGGGTGGAGCTGGGGGGAATCGAACCCCCGTCCATCAGGCGGAGACTGCTCGCGCTACGACCATTCCCGACTTCGAAGCTGACGCAACTTCACCGGCGGGTCGGTTGTCCGTCATCGCTGGCGGACCACGACACGTCTTTCCGTGCGGTCAGCGGTCTTTCTCGCCGTCAGCGGTCTTTCCTGCTGCCATTCCCCGCTTCTGTTGCCGGGCTGCGGTGAATCGGCCCCGTGCGCCATTTCTGGTCACGATGTCTCTGCGTCACCTGACGAATCAGGCAGCGAGAGCGAACTGCTGGTTGGCAATTCTTTGGGTTGCCCCGTTTAGCGAGTCTGAGCAACTCGGGTCGCACGGACGGCCACCGGAACTGCTGTCGAAACCTGTCAGCCCCAGATCTGTCGTGTTGCGATCAGGATAACGGCCAGTCGACCTCGTTCTGTGCGCGGCCCGACCACAAAGATTTTCGAGAATTCTTCGCAACACGGGAAAC
>VFZC01000015.1 GCA_016871355.1 Actinomycetota bacterium | reverse complement strand
ATGGCCAGGCTGCGCGCGATGGCCACGCGTTGCTGCTGACCGCCCGACAACTGGTCGGGGTAGGCGTCGGCGCGGTCGCCCAAGCCGAGACGTTCGAGGAGTTCGCGCGCGGTGTTCTCGGCTTCGCTCTTCGACACGCCGAGAACCTTGCGTGGTGCGAGCGACAAGTTCTTCAACACGTTCATGTGAGGAAAGAGGTTGAAGCTCTGAAACACCATGCCGATGCGACGCCGGATCGGATCGGCGGGCAACCCGGGAACGCTGATGTCGACGTCGTCGACGACCACCTGACCATCGTCGATGGGTTCGAGCAGGTTGACGCAGCGCAGCAGTGTGCTCTTGCCGCTGCCCGAAGCGCCGACGAACGCGACGACTTCGCGGTCGTCGATGTCGATCGACACGCCGTCGAGGACCACGCGAGATCCGAACGACTTGCGAACGTCGATGAGCTGCAGCTTGGGGATCATCGCACGGCCGTCCCGGAGGTGCGACGCCGTTCGCGTGCGGAGAGCCAGTCGACGAATCGCGTCTCGGGAATGGTGAGCACCAAGAAGATCACGGCCGCCGCGACATAGGGCGTGAAGTTGGCGAACTTCGACTTGTCGATGCCGGCCTGGCGCAGGATTTCGATCGGTCCGATGAGGCTCACCAAGGCCACGTCCTTTTGAAGCGAGACCATGTCGTTCATGAGGGGCGGAATCACACGGCGAATCGCCTGCGGAACGATCACGTGGCGCATGGTCTGGCTCGACGACAGTCCGAGCGATCGGGCGCCGGCGCGCTGGCTCTCGTGCACGCTTTCGATGCCGGCACGGAACACCTCGGCCACATAGGCCGAATAGGCGAGAACGAGCGCGACCGAACCCCAGAGATACGGGCTGTTGTAGGGGCGGTCGAGGCCCAGGCCCGGAACACCGAATCCGATCAAGAGGATCGTGAGGATCACGGGAACGCCTCGGAAGATGTCGGTGTAGGCGGCGGCGAAGAGTCGCAGCGGGAAGAGCGCCGGGGTGCGCACGTTGCGGAAGATCGCGAGAAGCATGCCGACCACGAGGATGAACGGAGTGCTCCAGGCGAAGATCTGCAGGTTCTTCACGAACGCTTCGAGAAGCCGGGGGAACGAGTCGTTGAAGAGTTCACCGTCGAAGAACGACTTGCGGACCTTGTCCCAGCCCGGAGTGAGCGGAACGAAGATGACGAGCGCTCCGATGACGATGGCCGTGGAGACGGCCGCGATGGTGGCCGAACGGCGCCTTTGCCGTCGTTCGAACTCTTGACGGCGGGTGAGTTTCTTGCCGCCCGACGTGACAGTGCCCGGGCGATCGCTCGGCCCGGGCACTGTGTCGGTCATGGCGTAGAGATTACGCCGAGAGGGGTGGACGAGATCGTCCGTTGGACGATTCGATCATTCGACGATCAGGTGACGATCAGCCGACCGAAATGACCGGCGCGCCTACGTTCTCGCTCAACCACTTGTTGGTGATCTCGGCCAACGAGCCCGAGTCCTTCAACGCGGCCAGAGCCTTGTTGACGCAACCAACGAGCTTGTTGTCCTTCTCGAAGAGCAGACCGAAGTTGTCGGTGGAGCCACCGGCATCGGCCGGGAACTGACCGATCACCGACGAACCCTCGATCTCGACGGCCGAGATGTAGAGGGCAGTCGGAAGGTCGACGACGATGGCATCGATCTGGCCGGCTTCGAGAGCAGCCTTCGCACCCGCGTTGTCGTCATAGACGAACGCTTCGTTCGAGGGCTTGATCACGTTGTTGATGAACTCGAGGCTGGTGGTGCCGGCCTGCGCACCGAACTTCACGTCGACCAGATCGGCAACCGAGGTGGCGCCGGCAGCCGGCGAACCATCGAGAGCGACGATCGCCTGGTTGGTGGTGTAGTACGCATCGCTGAACGACACGATCTCCGAACGCTCCGGAGTGATGGAGTACTGCTGGAGGTTGAAGTCGAAGTTCTTCGCGCCGGGCTGGATGGCCTCGTCGAAGGTGGTGCGCACCCACACGACGTTCTCGGCGTCGTAGCCGAGTTCGCCGGCGACGGCGTAGGCCACCGCGGCCTCGAAGCCTTCGCCGCTTTCCGGGGCGTCGTTCTCGACCCACGGTGAGTAGGCCGGGTTGCCGGTGGCGATGGTGAGCTTGCCCTCGGTGATGGTGGGGCAGTCGCCGCCACTCGAGCCTTCGTCGTCGCCACCGCACGAGGCGAGGGCGAAGGTGCCGAGGAGGGCGGCGGCCAGGGATAGTCGACGGATCATGGGAGTCCTTTCGGGTGGGGAAACGCTTCGGGGAACGGTTCCTGACACTACCCGGCTGGCCATCCAATTCCCGACCCGTACGGTCAGGTTTTATGGTGCTGCTCGGCGGAGAACGAGACAGAACATCGGGACGAAGGGGGGTTGACACTGAGACAGACGCCGTCTTAGTGTCTCACTTGTGACGCCTGGCATGGCACCGACCCGGACCGCGGAAGACCGCGTTCTCGACGCGCTGGATCAGTGCATCGTTCGTTGGGGTCTGGGCAAGGTGACCATCGACGACGTGGCCAACGAATCGCACGTTTCTCGCGCATCGATCTATCGCATGTTCCCCGGCGGCAAGGACGTGATGTTCGAGGCGCTGCGTGTGCGCAACACCCGCGAGTTCTTCGAGGGCATGCGCGCGGCTCTGCTCGATTCCGATTCGTTGCTCGACCTCACCGTGCAGATCGCGGTGTACGCCACCACCGAACTTCGCAACGACGACAACCTCGTCACGTTGCTCGCCACCGAAGAAGCCACCGCAATCCGCGAACTCACCGTCGACGGATTGCCCCGCATCATCAACGTCGCGTCGGCGTATCTGCTGCCCATCGTCACCGCGTACGTTTCGCACGACTTCGGCGTTCGTTTCGTCGATCTCGTCGCGCGACTCGTGATCTCGCATTTCCTCGCGCCCAGTTCGCTCGTCGATCTGGGTGACCCGGCCTCGGCGCGCGAGTTCTTCGCGCCGCTCGTCGCCTTCATCGATCTACCCGTCAGCTAGCCAGTCATTCAGCCAGCCAGTCAGATAGTCCGTCAACACACCGATCTCGACAACAGGAGACCAACACCATGAGCATCACCGAGAAGGAAAGCCAAGAGATCATCGGCCGCGCCGAACTCAACGACATCGAGGCGATCCTGGCCATCCCCACGTGCGACCCCAACGAGGTGCAGCACGTGGTGAAGGACAACGCCGACGCCATCTTCTCGTGGGACTACTCATTGTCCCGTCCGGCGCTGCGTCGCCTGTACGAGAAGGCCAAGACCGGCCAGTGGAACGCCACCACCGACCTGCCGTGGGACACCGACGTCGACGTGGAGGCCCAGGTTTCGGCCGACCTCGCTGCGGCCGTGTCGGGTCTCACCGCTAGCCACTACGACGGCACGCCCGTCGAGAAGTGGGGCGACAAGGAATGGACCGAGTTCGCGGTTCTGCAGCGCAAGTGGAGCCTCTCGCAGTTCATGCACGGTGAGCAGGGTGCACTTCTTTGCACCGCGAAGATCACCGAGACCGTGCCGTGGTACGACGCGAAGCTGTACGCCTCGACCCAGGTGGTTGACGAAGCGCGTCACGTCGAAGTGTTCGCTCGCTACCTCGAGGAGAAGCTGGGTGGCGGCTTCCAGATCAACGCCCACCTGCGCATGCTCCTCGACGACATCATCAACGACAGCCGTTGGGACATGACCTACCTCGGCATGCAGGTGATGGTCGAGGGTCTGGCCCTGGCCGCGTTCGGCAACCTCTACCAGTTCACGAGCGAGCCGCTGTTGAAGCAGTTGCTCCGCTACGTGATGAGCGACGAAGCCCGCCACGTGGCGTTCGGCGTTCTCTCGCTGCAAGAGGCCTACTCCGAGATGAGCGACGCCGAGATCAAGGATCGCCAGGAGTTCGCCTACGAGGCGTCGGTCCGCATGCGCGACCGCTTCATGTCGCAGGAAGTCTGGGAGCGCATGGGCATCAACACCCGCGACATCGTGCCGCTGGTGCTCAACGACCCGACGCGTGAAGTGTTCCAGCAGATGCTGTTCAGCAAGATCGTCCCCAACTGCAAGAAGCTCGGTTTGCTCGATCGCAACGACTCGTGGCTGCGCAAGCGCTACGAGGAGATGGGCGTCATCCAGTTCGAGAACATGGAAGACACCGGCGAGGAGTACACGAAGTTCGCGTTGGGCGAGGAGATGCCCGCCAACCACTGACCGACAGAAGTACCTTCGGGGCATGCGTTGGCGTGCTCAGGACCTGGCCCGTGCTCTCGCCGAGCACGGGCCCTGTCGTTTGGTGGGGGCCGATGTCGAAATCGACGGAGCCTCGTTCGATTCGCGGTCGCTGACGGCGGGTCAGATGTTCGTGCCGCTGGTGGCCGAACGCGATGGTCACGACTTCGTCGACGACGCCATCGCTCGAGGTGCGGTTGCCTATCTGTCGTCACGACCGGCCCGCGCCGATCTGATCGATCGCATCGCATGCATCGAAGTGGCCCACACCGCCGAGGCGCTCATGGACGCGGCGCGTTGGGCACGTACGCGCCTGCCCGCCGGCACCATGGCCGTCGGCATCACCGGATCGGTGGGCAAGACCACCACCAAGGATCTGGTCGCCGCCGCCATCTCCAGCACCAAGCGCACCGTCGCATCCGAGCGTTCGTACAACAACGAACAAGGTTTGCCGGTCACGATCCTCAACGCGCCGATCGACACCGAGGTGCTCGTTCTGGAGATGGGCATGCGCGGGTTCGGCCAGATCGATCTGCTCTGTCGAATCGGCCGACCGGCCATCGGAGTGGTCACGCGCGTTGGTGAGGCGCACACGAGTCTGGTCGGCGGTCTCGACGGTGTGGCGCGCGCCAAAGGTGAACTGGTCGAGGCGTTGCCGTCCTTCGGTGTCGCGATACTCAATGCCGACGACGAACGGGTGATCGCCATGCGTTCTCGCACCAGCGCGCGCGTGTTGTCGTACGGCGAATCGTCGACCTCCGACATTCGCATCGACGATCTGTCGCTCGATCAGCACGGCCGGGCGCGATTCACCGCCCGCACCCCCGACGGGCCGATCGACGTTCACCTCGCGATACCGGGACGCCATTCGGCCTCGAATGCCGCCGCCGCCATCGCAGTCGGTGTTGCGCTCGGCGTGCCACTCGCGGCCATGACCGACGGATTGGCCGCCGCACGAGTGAGTGCGCACCGGTCGAATGCGGTGACCTTGGCGTCGGGCGCCACGCTGCTCGACGACTGCTACAACGCCAACCCCACGTCGATGCACGCTGCGCTCGACACGCTGGCCGCACTGGGTTCGGGTCGACGGCTCGCCGTGCTCGGACTCATGGCCGAACTCGACGACCCGGCCGAGGCGCACTCACGTATCGCGCGTCGCGCGCACGAACTCGGCATCGAGATGGTGGCCGTGGGAACCGATCTGTACGGGGTGGACCCGGTCGACGTCGCGAGCGCGATCGATCGAATCCGCGCACTCGGCGCTGGTGATGCCGCTCTCGTGAAAGCGAGCCGAGTGGCCGCGCTCGAACGCGTGGTCGACGCGGTCACGTCTCCCTGAGGAACGCCCAACGCGGCAAGCGATCGAGATCGCACCACCAGGCGAGGAACATCGCGTAGGCGGCGCCGATCATCAGTACCCAGCGTGCGCCGATTGCATCGATCACCGGTCCGGCCACGAGTCCGCCGATGGTGATGGTGCCACCGAACGACATGAACCACAGCGGCATCACGGTCACGCGTTCTTCGTCGCGCAAGTTCTGTTGGAACACCGTGGCCATCACCGTGGCGAGCAAGAAGTAGAAGGTGCCGAGAGCGAAGCCAGCCGGAAACGCCGGGCCGGGTGACGAGATCGACCCGAAGACCGCCAGGCTGATGCCGAAGCCGAAGAACGACGCCGAGATCATCTTCGGGCGGTGCACTTTGGTGAGGAAGGTTCCGGCCGCCGCCGCGCCAGCGAAGGCGCCGGTACCGAAGACCGCGTAGATCCAGCGGTACGTGGAACCTTCGGGGTCGACGGCGAAGTTCTCACGAGTGACCGACGGGAAAAGAGCCACGACCACCAGCGAGAAGAACGAGAACGACGTCATCGCCAGCAGGAGACGTGACAGCACGGGCCGATCGCGCGCGATGTTCACGCCCGTGAAGAGTCGCCGCCATCCCTGATCGTGGTCGAGCGTGCGAACCGCCGGCAGCGTGACCATGGTGAGGGCCACGATGAGGACGAGGTACGTGGCGGCATTGATCACGAACAGACTCGCGGTCGACACGCCGACGATGTTGAGCAGAGCCGCGATGCTCGGGCCGAGAACTCGTGTGCCGTTGAGTTGCATCGAGTTCATGGAGATCGCACCGGCCAGGTCGCGTTTGTCGACCAGCATCGGGATGGTCGCCTGGAACGCCGGATTGTTGAGTGCGTTGGCGATGCCCACCGCGGCCTGCGCCACGAACAATGACCAAATGGGCCCGTCGGAGGCGACCAAAGCGGCGATCACGAGCGCGAACACGAGTTGGACCCACTGCATTCCCATGAGCCAGCGTTTGCGATCGAAGCGATCGGCGATCAGGCCGCCCGGCACCGCCAACAACAAGATCGGGCCGAGTTGCGCGAACACCAAGAGCGACACGATCTGGGCCGAGCCCGTTCGGTGATCGACGTACGCCGGCAAGGCCAGGTTCTGCATCCAGGTGCCGATGTTCGAGAAGAACAGCCCCGACCAGATGAGCCGATAGTCGCGGTAGGCCATGGCCGCGCGGGCCGAACCAGGAGTGTGCCCATGTGGAAGCGGAGGGAGTTCGTCGTTCATGGGCCTCTGCGAGCCTAGTGAGGGTCCGCAGTCGGAGACCGGGACGGTGACAGACTCGAGACGTGAACGACGCCGCGAACGCCGCTGTACAACGCGATGTGAAGCCGGCGGAGTCGTCGGCGTCATGTCGCTCACCGCTCGGTACGTACCCCGAGTGCCCGTTGTGTGGTGGCGACTTGTTCCCCGAGCACGCGCACTTCAAGTGTTCCGGCTGCGGCTGGCGCGACTCCTGCTGCGACTAGCGCCAGTTCGGCGCACCGATCGCGCGCTCGATGTGTTGCGCCACCGCCAGCACCACGTCTTCACGACCCGGTCGACCGACCACTTGCACGCCAATCGGTAATCCGGCGTCGATACCGGTGTGGCGACCGGCCGGCACCGACACGATCGGAAGGGGCGACACCAGATTCCACACCGAGGTCATGTCTTCGGAGTGGTGCCGACCGTCGTCGTGCCGGTGCGCCCGACGATCGTTGAGTTCTTTGGTGGCCGGCCCGGGGGGTTGCGACATGGTGGGGCACACGATCACGTCGTTGTGTTCGAGCACCGAGGCGACCCGCTTCCACGCGAGGGTGCGGTCGATCTCCAAACGCTTGGCGTCCACCGCGCTGAGCGCCCGGCCGAGTTCGATCAGCGAGCGCACGTCACGGTCGAGATCGTCGGCGCGGGCGTCGTAGTGCTCGCCGTAGTAGGTGGCCATGAAGATTCCCCACAACTGCAACCACACCATGTTGTCGTGAGCAGTGAAGAGGGCAGGAGCGGCCTGGCAAGAGGCACCGGCTTCGCCGAGGAGTTCGACCACGTCGACCACAGATCGCACGACCTCGTCGTGGACGGCCCAACAACCCAGATCGACCGACCACGCCACCTTCAACGACGACAGGTCGACGGCACGTCGCGCCGTCGGGGCATGAACCGAGTACGGATCGCGCAGCGACGGACCCTGTGTGGCGAGGAGGAACTCCCACGCGTCGTCCACGCTGCGCGCGAGCGGCCCGTGATGCGAGATGAGGTCCCAGAGACCGGGCAGAACATCCATCGGAATGCGCCCGAGTGACGGCTTGAGTCCGACCAGTCCGCACCACGCGGAGGGAATACGCACCGAGCCGCCCATGTCGGAGCCTTCGGCCACCGCGACGCAACCCGATGCGACGGCCGCGGCTGAACCACCACTCGAACCGCCGGTCGTCCGTTCGAGGTTCCACGGATTGCGGGTGGCGCCGTGCAGTGGGTTGTCGGTGATTCCGGCGTGGGCGAACTCGGGAGTGTTCGTGCTGCCGATGATCACCGCTCCGGCGGCGAGCAATCGCTCGACCACCCAACCGGTCGTGTCGGCCACGTGCGATGCGTGGGTGCGTGATCCGAGTGTGAGCCGATGCCCTTCCCACGGTGACGTGTCCTTGATGGCCACGGGAATGCCGAACAGTGGTCGGCCGTCATGTGGTCCGAGTGTGCGCGCTCTGTTTCGCGCTTCGTCGGCCCAGATCTCCACGAAGCAGTTGAGTGATGGTTGAACCTCGGCCGCACGAGCCAAGGCATCGTCGACGATTTCGAGTGCTGAAGCCTGACCCGACGTGATGAGTTCGCGCTGACGAGCGATCGTCGCGAACGTTGAATCGCCCATCGAAGCGTTCGTCAGCCCTTGATCAGATCGGCGTACAGCGGAAGCACCATCGGCGGACCGCTCACCAGGAACGTGGTGATGCAGGTTTCCTTCCACCGGTCGAGCTCACCCTTGATCTTGTCGGGCGGGCCCACCAGAGCGACGTCTTCGACCATCGCCAACGGAATCGCCGCTGCCGCTTCGTCCTTCTTGCCGGCGAGGTAGAGGTCCTGCACTTTGAGGGCCACGTCCTCGTAACCCATGCGAGCGAACACTTCGAAGTGGAAGTTGGCGCCACGCGCACCCATGCCGCCGGCGTACAGCGCGAGGAATGGACGCACCATGTCGGCGCACTTCTCCACGTCGTCGCCCGGCACGATCAAGATGGTGGAAGCGACTTCGAATCGATCGGCTTTGTTCGCTTCACTCGACTTGGCGAAACCTTCGTTCAGGCACTTGCGGTAGAAACCGTCTTCCTTCGGTGAGAAGAAGAGCGGCAACCAGCCGTCGCAGATCTCGGCCGACAACGCGACGTTCTTCGGACCTTCGGCACCGAGGAAGATCGGAATCTCGTTGCGTAGCGGGTGAACGGTCGACTTGAGCGGCTTGCCCAGTCCGCGACCGTCCGACTTGGTGTACGGGAGGTCGTAGAACTCGCCGTGGTGTTCGACCGGCTTGTCACGACGGATCACGTTGCGCACGATCTCCACGTACTCACGCGTGCGGGCGAGCGGCTTGCCGTAGGCCTGACCGTACCAGCCCTCCACCACCTGGGGTCCGCTCACGCCGAGACCGAGGATGAAGCGGCCGTTCGAGAGATGATCCATGGTGATGGCCGCCATCGCGGCGGCGGTTGGCGTGCGTGCGTTCATCTGCATGATCGACGTGCCGAGGCGAACCTTGTCGGTCTGCGAACCCCACCACGCCAGGGGCGACAGCGCATCCGAACCGTAGGCCTCGGCCGTCCAGACCGAATCGAAACCGAGTCGCTCGGCTTCCTTCACGCCTTCGAGCGCTCCCTTGGGGGGACCCGCTGACCAATATCCAGTGGAATAACCGAGCTTCAACTCTTTCGACATGAACCCATGGTGGCACCACTCGCTTCGCAGGGTGTAACCGAACTGGCTGACAGCGACGTGGTGCCGCGACGAATCAGCTGGGGTCGAAAGTGAGTGGCATCTTCTCGGGTCCGAAGATCGCCACGGTGGACGGCTTCCACGTCACGTCTCCGTCGATCGCGAACTTCGGCATGCGCTGTGCGAGCGTGACGAGGGCTTCTTGCTGTTCGGCCCGTGACAGGGCGGCGCCAAGGCAATAGTGGATCCCCGAGCCGAAGGTCATGTGCGGCTGGCCCGATGGCTCACGGGTGATGTCGAAGCGATCGGGATCGGCAAAGGAGGCTGGATCGCGGTTGGCGATCGCCAGAGCCGGAATGATCAGTGTCCCTTTCGGAAACAGGACCCCGTTGTATTCGATGTCGACGCTGGCGAAGCGGGCAGTGCTCCTGACCGCGCCGAAGTAACGCATGGTCTCTTCCACCGCTCGGGGAGCGAGGTCGGGGCGTTCGGCGAGCAGCGCCCACTGATCGGGGTGTTCGGCGAACAACGCGATCGAACAGCCGAGTTGGTTGCGCGTGGTGTCGGTGCCCCCCACGATCACGGCCTGCACCATCATCACGAGTTCGTCTTCGTTCAACTTGTCGCCAGCCTCTTCGGCGGCGATCAGACTGGTGATCAGGTCATCAGCCGGCTTGCTACGACGTTGAGCGATCAAACCTCGTGTGTAGTCCTCGAGTTCGGTCTGCGCCTTCACGATGCGGTCCACCTCGTCGGCCGCTGTGCCGTTGAAGATTCGCAGCACGTCCTCGGCCCACACGCTAAAGAGTCGCCAGTCCTCTTTGGGCGCTCCCAGGAGTTCGCAGATGATCGGGATCGGATACGGATCGCAGAAGTCGGCGATGAGTTCGCAGCGGCCGGACGGAATGACCGGGTCGAGGAGATCGTTGATGACCTCACGCATGAAGGGCCGAAGTCGATCGGCTGCACGGGGAGTGAACGAGGGGGCAACCAGTCGGCGCAGACGAGTGTGAACGTCTCCTTCCGAAGACAGGATCGACTCGCGACGCGACATGACACGGTCGTCGTCGATTCCGCGGATCTCGGTGACCAGGGCGGCGGCGTTGTGCCAGCGCTTGTCGCGCAAAATCGCCTGGCAGTGCTCGTAGTGGAAGACGATGTACGAGAACGGGGAGCGGGCGATCCAGGATTCCTTCGCAATGTCTGCGAGTTGATCGCGTTGTTGGTCGGCGTCGGCGAAGACGAAGTCGACGACCGGTACATCGAGCTCGTGAACGAGGGTGGCCACGTCCCTCAACCTAGCGTTATGGTTCGGCCGTGGCCCCGTCGACAGTCGTCCGCGCCGACCGCGCTGATCTCGCCCGCCTCACCACCACGTTGGCACGGGCCTTCGCCGACGATCCGGTGTTCCACTATCTGGCTCCCGGAGGGTTCGATCATCGGCGCGCGACGCTCGCCTTTCGCATGCTCGGGATCAACATGATCGAACACGGCGAAGTATGGCGAACGGTCGGCCATGAAGCGGCTGCCTATTGGGCGCCTCCCGGCAAGTGGAGTGTCCCGTGGACTTCGGTGGCGAAGACCGTGCCCCTCTCGGTGCGTGCCTACCGATGGAAGATTCCGCGAGCGCTCGCGTTTCTGTCTCGGATCGAGAAGGTCCATCCCCGCGACCCGCACTACTACCTCGAGATTCTCGGGACCGATCCGAGCGAACAGGGTCGCGGTCTCGGGGCGTCACTCGTTGCACCGATCCTCGATCGCGCCGATGACGAGGGGGTGGGGGCTTTTCTCGAGTCGTCGAAGGACACGAACGTTCCGTACTACCGACGGTTCGGCTTCGAAGTCGTCAGCGAGATCAAGGTCCCCATTGGGCCGACGATCTGGCCGATGTGGCGCGAGCCGCGCTGAACGACCACCCTGCCGGGCGCTGCAGGGCCAGCACTAAGGTTGAGACATGAAGACCTACCGCAACTTCGTGAACGGCCAGTACGTCGATGCCTCCGATGGCAAGACCATTCCGGTGATCGATCCGACCACGGGTGAGCAATACGCAACCGCACCGAATTCCGGTGCCGCTGACGTGGACGCCGCCATGAAAGCCGCCGCTGACGCCTTCGAGACCTGGCGCGACTCCACTCCGAAGGATCGTTCACTCGCGTTGTTCCGCATCGCCGACGCGATCGAGGCGCGTGGTGAAGAGTTCATCGCACTCGAATCGGAGAACTGCGGCAAGCCGGTCGGCATCACTCGGTCGGAGGAGATTCCGCCGATGGTCGACCACGTGCGCTTCTTCGCCACCGCGGCTCGCCATCTCGAAGGCAAGAGTGCGGGGGAGTACGTACCCGGCATGACGAGCTACATCCGCCGCGAGCCGGTGGGTGTGTGCGCTCAGGTGGCGCCGTGGAACTACCCGATGATGATGGCGGTGTGGAAGTTCGCGCCGGCCGTGGCGGCCGGCAACACCGTGGTACTCAAGCCGAGCGACACCACTCCCGTCACGACCACACTTCTCGCCGAGATCTGCGCCGAGTTCCTCCCGCCCGGTGTGGTGAACGTGATCTGCGGTGATCGCGACACTGGCCGCGCCATGGTCGCGCACTCGACGCCGTCACTGGTGAGCGTCACCGGTTCGGTTCGCGCGGGCATGGAGGTGGCCGAGGCCGCCGCCAAGTCGCTGAAGCGAGTGCATCTCGAACTCGGTGGCAAAGCGCCGGTGGTGGTGTTCGACGACGCCGACATCGAAGCCGCTGCCGAAGGAATCGCCATCGGCGGATACTTCAACGCGGGCCAGGACTGCACCGCTGCCACGCGCGTGCTGTGTGCGGGCGGGGTGTACAAGGATTTCGTCGCCGCGCTGTCCGAGCGCGCGAAGGCCACGGTGTGCGGCGCTCCCGACTCCGACGACACGTTCTTCGGTCCGGTCAACAACGCCAATCAGTTGTCCCGAGTGAGCGGATTCCTCGACCGCGTGCCTGCGCACGCCGAGGTCACCGCCGGTGGTGCTCGTCAGGGCAACAAGGGGTACTTCTTCTCGCCGACGGTCGTCAGCAACTTGAAGCAGGACGACGAGATGATCCAGAACGAGATCTTCGGACCGGTGATCACCGTGCAGAAGTTCAGCGACGAAGACGAAGCGGTGCGTCTCGCCAACGGCGTGGAGTACGGATTGGCCTCGAGCGTGTGGACGAAGGACTTCGCTCGCGCCATGCGCATGACCAAGCGGCTCGACTTCGGATGCGTATGGGTGAACACCCACATCCCGATGGTGGCCGAGATGCCGCACGGTGGATTCAAGAAGTCGGGCTATGGCAAGGACCTCTCGGCCTACGCGCTCGACGACTACACGCGCATCAAGCACGTCATGGCGAACCTCGCCTGATGTGACAGCGAACCTCGCCTGATGTGGATCGCGTCGTTCAGCGGCGCGCGAACTCGGTGGCCGCGTACTCGATCGCGTCGGTGAGTACCTCGCCGATGAATCGCAGTTCGTCGGGTCCGCACACGAGCGTCGGGGCAAGAACCAGCACGGGGTCGGCGCGATCGTCGGCTCGGCAGAAGAGTCCGTTGCTGAAAATGCGCGGCGACAACGTGTCGCGCAGGAGCCACTTCGACTCGGCGTCGTCGAACGACTGTTTCGTTTCTTTGTCCTTCACGAGTTCGATCACGCGGAAGTAGCCGCAACCCCGCACGTCACCCACGAGGGGCAGATCACGTAGCGATTCCATCACGTCGTCGAACACCGGCTCGTTACGTCGCACCGAGCCGAGAATGTCTTCGTTCTCGAGCAGGTCGATGTTGGCCAGTGCCACGGCACAACCCACCGGGTGGCCGCCGAACGTGAGGCCGTGCAACAAGATCTGTCCATCGCGTTCGATGAACGGCGCGGCGACGCGATCGCTCACGATCACGCCACCGAGTGGCGCGTAGCCACTAGTGACCCCCTTGGCGAACGTGATCATGTCGGGCTGATAACCGAATCGTTCACAACCGAACCAGTGGCCGAGGCGGCCGAAGCCGCAGATCACCTCGTCGGACACCAACAAGATCCCGTAGTGGTCGCAGATCGTGCGCACTCGTTCCCAGTAACCCGGTGGTGGGACGAGGGTGCCGCCCGTGTTCTGCACCGGTTCCATGATCACCATGGCCACGGTGTCGGGTCCGGCTTCGACGATCGCCCGTTCCACGTCGTCGGCGCAGGCGAGCGAGCAAGCCGACTGCTGAGCGCAGAACCCGCAGCGGTATCGGTTGGTGTTGGAGGCTTTCAGGGCCCAGGGGAGCAGGGGTTCGAACGGCTCGCGAATATCCGGGATGCCCGTGATGCTGAGCGCTCCGAGCGTCGTGCCGTGGTACGCGTAGTTCCTGCTCACCACCTGGCGGCGTTGTGGCTGACCGATGGCGGCGAAGTACTGCACGGCGATCTTCCAGGCCGACTCGACCGCCTCGCCGCCTCCGCTCGTGAAGAAGACACGGTTGAGATCGCCGGGCGCGAGGTCGGCCAAACGCGTGGCCAGGTCGATCGCGGGCTCGTGGGCGAAGCTCCAGAGAGGGAAGTAGGCCAACGACTCGGCTTGGTGGGCCGCCACCTCGGCCAGCTCGTGACGACCGTGGCCGATGTTCACCGTGAAGAGGCCCGACAGTCCATCGAGATAGCGGCGTCCCGTATCGTCGAAGATCCACGCACCCTCACCTCGGCTGATCACCGGAAGACCCGAGCGCTGAGTGGCGTGCAGGTTGGTGAAGTGACCCCAGAGGTGCCGACGGGCGTTGAGTTGGCGATCGTCGGTCATGGTCGGGTCCGGGTGACGGCTCGGTCACCTGACGTTCACCCTAGTTGTCGCCTCGTGACGTGGCGGTGTGTCCTATGATCCTCCGAGGCGTCTCCGACGAGTCGTCGTCGTGGCAAGGACATCTCTGGGGAGGGGGTTCGGGCAGGTGTCGCAGGACCGAGGTGCAGTCGAACTCGAGAACGTCACCAAGCGTTATGGCTCGGTCGTTGCCGTCGATCACCTCAGTCTGTCGATCCGCTCGGGCGAGTTCGTTTCGCTTCTCGGCCCATCGGGTTGCGGCAAGACCACGACCCTTCGCATGCTCGCCGGCTTCGAGCAGCCCGACGAAGGATTCATTCGCATCAGCGGCCAGTACGTGCAGGGAATTCCCCCGTACAAGCGCGACGTCAACACGGTGTTCCAGCACTACGCGCTCTTCCCGCACATGACCGTCAACGAGAACGTGGCGTACGGCCTTCGTCAGAAGGGCGTCAACAAGTCCGACATCGCCACCCGAGTTGCCGAGGCCCTCGACATGGTCCAGATGAGCAAGCTGGCCGATCGCAAGCCGCGTCAGATGTCGGGTGGTCAGCAGCAGCGTGTCGCGGTGGCCCGCGCTCTCGTGAATCGCCCGAGTGTTCTCCTCCTCGACGAGCCTCTCGGCGCGCTCGATCGCAAACTTCGCGAAGAGATGCAGATCGAACTCAAGTTGCTCCAGAGTCGACTGGGCATCACGTTCGTGTTCGTGACCCACGACCAGGAAGAGGCGATGAGCATGAGCGATCGCATCGCGATCATGCTCGACGGCCATATCGAACAACTCGGCGACCCCGAGACGGTGTACGAGCATCCAGCCTCGGCTTTCGTGGCCGGATTCATCGGTCGCAACAACTTCTGGAGTGGTGTCGCCACCGAGCACGGCGCTCGTGCCGACGACGGCACCGAGTTCGTGGCCAGTCGTCCCGAAGAGGACGTCCCGAACGGTCAGGGCGCCCTGGCCGCGGTTCGCCCCGAGAGCATCAACTTGTCGGTCGAACGTCCGAACGACACCAACAATGCCTTCCAGGGAACCGTCGCGGGCGTGTCCCACTTCGGTGACGTGCTCCAGTACGTGGTGCACACGGCCGACCGTGACGTGCTCGTCCTCACACCGCGCGCCAACGCCTCTCGTCTGTACGCCGGCGACTCGGTCTGGGCCCGATGGTCGGCCGACGACGTATACCTGTTCTCGTCGCGGCAAGCCGACATCGTGCTGGCCGAAGCCGATGAAGTGTCGGACGAATAGACGACGATCTCTAGTCCCTCAGCAATTTCCATTCACAGCAAGGAGAAGCCATGAACACACCGAAGATGCCCAAGGAGATGAGGATCCTCGCTCCGCACAGTTTCCGCGAGCGTCTGTCGCGCCGCGCCGTGTTGAAGGCCGGAACTGCGGCCGCCGGTCTCGCGGTGGTCGTGGCGGCCTGTGGTGGTGACGACGACGGTGGCTCGTCGGGTGGCGACTCCGGTGGGGACGCCCTTGGCGCGCAGGCATCCGGTGACTGGAGCCGCGTCATCAACAAGGCGAGCGGAACCCTCGCCATGTACACCTGGGGCGACTACAACGATCCCGACATCGTGGGCGCGTTGGCCGAAGCCGAGCTCGGCGCCACGATGAAGGTCGACTACTACGGCTCGAACGAAGACCTCATCACCAAGTTGGCGTCGTCGAACGGCAACAGCGGGTTCGACATCGTGGTGCCCACCGGTCCATACGTGCCGCAGATGATCGAGAAGGGTCTCATCCAGAAGTTCGACAAGTCGCTGCTCCCCAACATTTCCAATGTCGATCCGTCCTATCTGGCCCAGGCCTGGGACCCGGGTAACGACTATTCGGTCTGCAAGAACTGGGGTACCACCGGCTTCTTCTACGACACGTCGGTGATCACGCGTGAGCTGAAGAACTGGCAGGACTTCCTCGACGCGTGCATGAACGAGGCGAGTGGTAACTGTTCGATGCTCGACACCGGCCCCAACATGTGTGGCGTGTGGTTCTGGTCCAACGGCCACGACTGGAACACGACCGATCCGGCCCTGCTCGACGAGTGCGAGGCCTTCCTCGTCGACGAGTTCGCGCAGCACGTGAAGGCGTTCGACTCCTACCCGAGCACCGCGATCGCCGAAGGCGCCTACTCGATCTCGATGGCGTGGAACGGTGACGCTCGCCAGGCGTACTACCGCATCCAGGATGCCGGCGGCGATCCGACTGCGTGGAAGTGGGTTCTCGGCGCACCCGAGACCGAATTGTGGATGGACACGTACTGTGTTGCCGCCGGAGCACCGAACCCCGAAGCGGCCCACGCCTGGATCAACTGGGAACTGATCCCCGAGATCTCGATCAAGGACCTGCAGTACCACGGTTACAACACTGGCTTGAAGAGCATGTCGCAGCTCATTTCCGAGTTGGCTCCCGACCTCGAGTACGGCGACATGATCTTCTTCACCGACAATCAGGTGAGCACGTTCCGCACCCAGGAGATCACTCCGGCCATCGACCGTCACGTCGACATCCTCAACAAGATGAAGGCCAAGGCCGGAGGCTGATCCTGAGTGACCGCCGCGGTGTCGGCACCTGATCGCCGGAGATGGCGGGGACCCAAGTTCCTCCTCGCCATCCCGTCGATCATCTGGTATCTGCTGTTCTTCGCGATTCCGATCGCCTTCGTGGTGATCTACTCGTTCGGAACGAAAGATGTCAGCCGCCTGCTGCCGGTCGATCTCAGCAATCTGACCACGAAGAACTACGCCGACGTCTTCGACGACACGTTCTTCAAGGTCTTCCGGGCCACCCTTCGGATCGCGATCCTGGCCACCGCGCTCTGTGTACTGATCGGCCTGCCGGTTGCCTACTTCGTGGCCTTCAAAGTCAGCGAGCGGTGGCGGGCCATCATCCTGGCCGCGATCATCGTGCCGAGCTTCACCTCGTTCCTCATTCGAACAGTGGCCTGGCGTATCCCTCTGGCGCCCAACGGAACCTTCTCAAAGTGGCTCACCGACATCGGTGTGGTGGGCGAGCAGGGCATCCAGTTGCTGCAAACCCAGACCGCGGTACAAATCGCGATCGTCTATAACTACCTCGGCTTCATGATCCTGCCCTTGTTCGTCGCTCTCGATCGCATCGACGTGCGCATGCGTGAGGCGAGCAAGGATCTCGGTGCCGGACGAGTGGCCACGTTCTTCGGTGTCACGCTGCCGTTGGCCGGCCCCGGCATCATCGCCGGCGTCCTGCTCACGTTCATCCCGATGTGTGGCGACTACGTCACCGCCACGGTGTTGGGTGGGGCCAAGGGGAACATGATCGGCTCGATGGTCGCGTCACAGTTCTCGCAGGCGCAGAACTGGCCGCTCGGATCGGCCATGGCCGTGCTCATGATCGGAGCAGTACTCGCAGTTCTCATCGCAGCGTCGGTCATCTACGTGGTCATCCCGCGAGCCATTCGTCTGCTCGACCCGGTTGCACAGCGACTGCGGGCCGCGCGCCACGAACGTTCGGCCGCCGCGGTGGCCAAACTCGGCTCCGAACCGGCTCGTGTGTCCCGAGTCGAACCGATGCGAATGGCTATGAGTATCTGGACCGTTCTCGTCCTGGTGTTCATGTTCATCCCGATCGGATTGGTCGTTCTGCATTCGTTCAACGGGGGGGTCTCGTTCACCATCTGGACCGGCAACCCGAGCAACAAGTGGTGGGGCGAATTGTTCGACGGTGGCTCGACCTTTGCCCTCGCGCTTCGGTTCCTCGTGATCGTCGGAGTCTTCGCTGTGGCCAAGCGCCTCATCGCAGCGCGCGGTGCGCTCCCGAATCGTCGACTGAACTGGCTCGGCCCTATCGGCTTCGCAGTGGCGTTGGTCGTCAACGGACTCATCACCGACTGGTTCCGTGATGTTTTCGATTTCGTCAGCATCGGTGACGCCATCCGCAATTCCTTCCTGGCGGCATTCGGTGCCACGGTGATCGCGGTGATCCTCGGCGGACTGTCCGGCGTTGCCCTGGCGCGCCGCCCCGGTACATGGTCGAAGATCTTCATGGGGACGGTTTTCCTCATCCTCGTCACGCCCGAGGTGATGGATGCCATCGCGCTCGTCACCTGGTTCCAGCGAGTGTCCGACGTCCCGGTTCTCGGCTACGTGTTCCGAGAAGGCATCGGTCCGTTCAGTGGCGGTATTGCAAAGTTGTGGGTGGGTCAGTCGTTGTACGCGAGTGCAGTGGTCACGCTCATCGTGCGTGCCCGTTTGTCAGGCCTCGACGAGTCGCTCGAAGAAGCCGCCGCCGACCTGGGTGCCACTCCGGCTCGCGCCTTCCGTCAGATCACGTTGCCGCTGATCTCGTCGGCTCTGGTGGCCGGAGGACTGTTGTCGTTCACCCTTTGTCTCGACAACGCAGTGATCTCCACTCTCGTGAGCGAAGCCGGGTCCACGACGTTCCCGGTTGCACTGCTCGGTGCCACCAAGAGCACCATCAAGCCGTTCTGGGGAGTGGGTGCGGTGGTTCTCTTCATCGTGACGATGGCCGCGTTGGTGTTCGTGGCTCGCGTGCTGCGCCGTTCGGGCGAGTCGTCGAGTCAGATCGCCGCAACGCTCGCGGGCAGCTGACCTTCCTATGCGCGTCGTCGTGGTGGGCGCCGGCCTGGCCGGCCTGAGCGCGGCTGAATCGCTCGCTCGCGGTGGCGCCGACGTCGTCGTGCTCGAAGCGACCGAGCGTGTCGGTGGGCGAGTGCGCACCGTCGCTCTCGGTGACCACGTCGTCGAGACCGGAGCCGAATGGGTCGACTCGACGCATTGGCGAATGCACGAGTTGATGTCCCGCTTCGGAGTCGAATGTGAAGGCGAAGGAATGGTGTGGTCGACCATTCGACGTTGGCTGTTCTGGAACGGCGTTCGGTACGCCGGCGAACGCATCCGCGACATCGACTCGAAGGCCATCGACGAACTCGACCGCTACGACGAGTTCGTGGACGCAACCGGCGACGCGATGCCGGACGCGTCACGGCCCTCCACCCACCCGGACGCCGCCCGTCTCGATTCGCTGTCGCTGGCCGATGCGATGGAAGAAATCGACCTCGGTGCGGTCGCTCGCTTGTTCGCGCGACGTGACTCACAAGGCGAGTTCGCAGCCGAACCACACGACGTGTCGCTGTTGTTCGTTGCACAGCAGCGCGCCCAGGAGCGCGTCGAACTCGCACGGCTGGGCGTCGAATACCGCGCCCATCGTGTGGTTGGCGGCTTGTCGCGCCTCGTAGAAGGGTTGTGGAGAGACGTGAGTCGAGCGGTCGACGTACGACTGAGTTCACCGATCGTATGGGTCGATCAGTCGGCCGATTCGGTTCGTGTGGGTGTGGCCGACGGTTCGCAGTTCGAGGCCGACCATCTGGTGCTCGCGCTGCCGCTCGGACCGTTGCGCACCGTCGAGCTCAGAACTCCGATGGCCGATGATCTGCATCGAGCAGTGCAGGGCCTCGGTTGGGGCCACATCACGAAGACCGCGGTTCGGTTCGCGCACCGTGAGTGGTTGCGTGGTTATGGAACCACCGACTCGGTGAGCCAGCGCCTCTACGAGCCGACCATCGATCAATCGGGCGAGTCGGGGGTGCTCATGTCGTATTGCGGCGGCGACGGCGGACTCGAGTTGGCCTCACAGCCCGAACATGTACGCATCGCGACGATCACCGCCGACATGCGGAGAATTCACGGCATCACCGCCGATGCGATCGGTGCGGTGTCGCAAGCCTGGCCCACGTCGCCATTTGCCCGAGGAGCGTACTCGGTGTATCGACCAGGCGAGGTGCTTCGGTACTGGGACGTGTTGCGGGCGCCGTGGGGGAGAGTGCATCTCGCGGGCGAACACGTGGCCACCTGCACCGGCTACATGGAGGGGGCGGTCGAGTCGGGCCACGCGGTGGCCGCTCGGATCCTCGCCGACTAGCGTTCGACTCCTCATGGACAAACCGCCAAGTAGTGAGTCCCCGCGCATCGCCGTTCTTCCCGCGACGGCACCCGAGTGGATGCGCGAAGCCGTCACGGTCGCCGGCGGTGAACTTTCCACCATCGATCGAGCCGACGCGCTGGTGTGGGGAGCGGCCCGCGATCCGAAGGGCCTCGAAGCCGTGTTGGCCGAGTCCGATCACCTCCAATGGATCCAGTTGCCGTTCGCCGGCGTCGAGGAGTTCGCGCACCTGATCGACGATCAACGGCTCTGGACCTGCGGCAAGGGCGTTTACGCCGAACCTGTGGCCGAGATGGCCGTGACGTTGTCGTTGTCCGGCTTGCGTGGAATCTCCACGTATTCACGGGCGACCGAATGGTCGAAGCCTCAGGGGCGCAACCTCATCGGTTCCCGCGTCACCATCTTGGGTGGTGGCGGTATCACCGAGCAGATCGCGCGTTTACTGGCCGGCTTCGACTGCCACATCACCGTCGTGCGCAATCGCGTGAACGACATGGACGGTGTCGACGTGGTTCTGGAAAGCGATCGCCTCCTTGACGCACTTCCTGGTGCAGATGTGGTGATCCTGGCTCTCCCGCTCACCGCCGACACGACCGGAATGATGGGACGCAACGAGTTCGAGGCCATGGAGTCGCACGCGTGGCTCGTGAACGTGGCCCGAGGAAAGCACGTGGTGACCGACGACTTGGTGTGGGCTCTACAGAACGGAGTGATCGGTGGTGCCGCACTCGACGTGACCGATCCCGAACCGTTGCCGGCGGGTCACCCGCTGTGGTCGCTCCACAACTGCGTGATCACCCCGCACGTGGGCAACACGCCCGAGATGGCGGTGCCGTTGCTCAGTGAGCGCATCTCGGCCAACGTGCGCGCGTGGTTGGACGGGCGCGAGTTGATCGGGCCCGTCGACCCCGAACTCGGTTACTGAACTCGGTGCTTCTGGCGTCGCGCCCTTAGCCTCGATGCCATCGGCGCGTACTACGACATCCTCGGTGTGTCGCCTTCGGCGACCGCGGACGAGATCCGATCGGCCTATCGCGCTCTTGCTCGTCGTCATCACCCCGATGCCGTTGCCGCGGCCGGAGGAACGGCGCCATCGGGTGCCGACATGGCGGCCATCAACCGTGCGTGGTCGGTTCTCGGCGATCCGGGACGACGCGCGATGTACGACGCGTCGTTGCGCAACGGAGTCGACGAGGCTCCGCGTAACAATCGTGCAACCGCGAGTACCGCCACGGCGCCGAACCCTCAGTACGTCCGACCGAACCTGACACCGGCGCGTTTTCCGTGGCGGTTCGTTCTCGCGCTGGTGGTGCTCGGAACCGCGGCCATTCTCATCATTGGTGCTCTCACCGATCCGGCCGGTCCGGCGCCGATCGACAACTTGATTCAGGCCGGATCGTGCGTGGACATCGACGATCAACGGCAGGAAGCGTTCGAGGTGCCGTGCAGTGGGTCCCACGAAGCGGTGGTCACTCGACTCGTTCCGTTCGACGTGGCCTGCGCACCCGGTGAGCAGGGATTCCGTGATCGTCAGGGCATGGGCCAGGTGTGCGTGGTCCTGTCCGAGCGGTAGCGTGGCGACTCGCTGGGGCGATTAGCTCAGTCGGCTAGAGCGCCACGTTCACACCGTGGAGGTCATCGGTTCGAGCCCGGTATCGCCCACCAGTCACGGCCCGGTCGTTCGACCGGGCCGTTCGTTTTCGTCCGGTCGTTCGACCGGGCCGTTCGTTTTCGTCCGGTCGTTCGACCGGGCCGTTCGTTTTCGTCCGGTCGTTCGACCGGGCCGTTCGTTTTCGTCCGGTCGTTCGACCGGGCCGTTCGTTTTCGCCGGGTGTGTCAGCTGATTGCGGGGCCGAGCAAACGCCGTCCGTTGCCGCTGTAGAACGCACGACGCGCGTCAGCGTCGACGGCGGTCATGCTGGCTTCGAAACGCTTGATCGGATCGTCGGTGCCTTCGTGATGCGGATAGTCGGACGAGAAGGCCACCATCTCGGCACCCACTTGGTCGATGATCCAGCCCACGTCTTCGCCGGCAAACGGACTCACCACCACATGGCGACGCACGTAGTCGGATGGCTTCATGGTCAGGTGCGAGAGATCTTGGATGTTCCGGAACGATCGGTAGCCGGTGTCGACGAAGTGCAGGAACGACGGCGTCCAGGTGGCCCCGAGTTCGGTGATCCCGATGCGCAGGCCGGGGAACTTCTCGAACACTCCGTCATAGACGAGCGACGCCACGAAGAGTTCACCGGGGTACCCGATGCCCATGAACGACAGCGGGTCACCCGGCGCATCGGAGCGAACGTGAGCCATGTCGCGTCCGTTGTCGAAGAACGCCTTCGGTACAGGTCGGTAACCCTGATCGGCGCCCACGTGCAGGAAGAGTGCGATACCGAGCTCTTGAATTCGGGCCCACACCGGATCGAAGTCCGGGTGTGTGAACGATCGCTGACGCGACGACGGAATGGAGTCGACGAGCAGCCCACCGACACCGTCACGTCCCGCGGTGTCCACGAATCGAAGCGCCACGTCGGGTCCGTGTTCGAACGGGACGTAGGCAGTGGCCAGCAGGCGCGGATCACCGCAGAACTCGACCAGACCGCGGTTCATCGCTCGTGCTGCCTCCGCACGAGCGTCGACCGGGGTGTCGTACACCTGATTGAACGCGCCGGTGGGGAAGACCACCTGATGAGTGAAGCCCAAGCAGTCGAGAGCGATCGCGCGCTCGTTCGGGTCCCAGCCGCCGAGCGACATCCAACCCTTGCGGCGCATCGACATGAACTCGTCGGTCGCACGACCGAACACCTCGGGATCACCGGCTCGCCGTTCGTGATCGCGGGCGGCCTCGTCGAGCAACTGGGCGAAGCCGGGATCGCCGACTCCCAGTTCGGGGATCTCGTCGCGAATCGCGGCCGAGGCGTAACTCTTCAGCCACCCGACCGGCTCGAGGATGTGGGCATCGATGTCGATGACCGTCCGGTCGCCCGCGTACGTCGTCATAGGATTGCTCGAACAATAGTACCCGTTCGCGAGGGGTCTGATCGGGCGTTCGCTGACCGGCATCGGGTCCGACCGGTACTCTGTCGCCCGTGCGGCGCACCTGCGAACGACTCGGTTGCGGTCAGCCGACGGCCGTCGTCTACGGAATGAGCGAAGGTGCGTCGGGATCGATGACGCTCTGGATCGATCGTTTCGTTCCCGACGGAAAGCCCATCGACGATGTGCGCGGCGCATTGTGTGTCACGCACGGTGAACGACTCACCGCGCCGGTCGGCTGGTCGTTCGAGGACCGTCGAGAGAAGGCGCCGCGTCTCTTCAAACCGACGGCCGTCGACCGCCCGAATCTCTCGGTCGTTGCCGACAAGCCAGCCAAGACGCGTCGCGAACGAGCCAAGGATCTCCCGCGTCCGAGTTTGTTCAACGAAGCGGCCGAAACGCCCAAACCGGTGGCGGTACCCGAGCCGCGTGCAGTCAGACCCATCGTCAAGGAATCGCAGCGCGTCGAACTCGATGACGAGCCCGAAGCCGACGTGCCCGAATCCGACGTGCACAGCTCCGACGAGACCGGCGACATCACGGGCTCATGGGTTCCGCACTTCGACCCGGATGACGATCTGGGCGGCATGCTCGACGCCACCGGACCCATGTTGCGCGATGCCTTCCGCCCGCGTCACAACGGTCGCGCCCGCGACTGACCCATGGACCTGCGCATCGAACTGGCCACCACGGCCGCTCCCGATCGACTCTTCTCGTTCGTCGACGATCTGGCTGACTACCCGGCCTGGATGGGTCTCGTGCATGCGGTCGGTGTCGCCGGTGATGGAGCGTGGAACGTCGAACTGCGAGGCCGCATCGGGCCCTTCGCGCGCTCGAAGAAACTCCGAATGTCGCGCACGGTGTTCGACGTGCCGAATCATGCGCGCTTCGAACGATCGGAGACCGACGGCCGCCAGCACGGCCGCTGGGTGCTCGACGCCAAAGTGGTGCCCACCAACAGCGGTTCGAACCTCACCATGGATCTCCACTACTCGGGTCGACTGTGGTCGGCCGTCGTCGAGCGCGCGCTCCTCGACGAAGTGGAAGCCAGTAAGTCGCGGTTGACCGCACTTCTGGCGGGCTGATCGATCACCCGGCCGCGAAAGCCGTCCAGCGGCCATCGGCCCGTCGTTCGAGCCGCAACGGAAGATCGAAGCATTCCGACAACCGCTCGGCCGTGAGCGTCGACTTGATCGGCCCCGAGGCGAGCACCGCGCCCTGACGGAGCATCAGCACGTGAGTCATTCCGGGCGGCACTTCGTCCACGTGATGGGTCACGAGAACGAGCGGCGGCGCGGCCGGGTCGCCGGTGATGTCGCCCAACGCCCGCAGCAGTTGTTCGCGACCACCCAGGTCGAGGCGTGCGCTCGGCTCGTCGAGCAGGAGCACGGCCGGATCGTTCATGAGCGAACGGGCCAGGAGAACTCGCTGTTGTTCGCCCGACGACAACGTGGCGAACGAGCGGCCCGTCAGTTGGCCGACGCCCATGCGATCGAGACAGCCCTGGGCGCGAGACCGGTCGGCCTCGTCGTATCGGTGCCACCACGGTTCGAGGGCGGCGTTCTTGGCCGTCATCACCACGTCGAGCGGGTCGAGAGCGCCTCGTAACTCCATGGCGAACGACGTCGACACGTAGCCGATTCGTCGCCGCAGTTCGCGCACATCGGTCGATCCGAGAGTTTCGCCGGCCACGCTGACCGAGCCACGGGTGGGGTGCTCGTACATCGCGGCGATGCGAACAAAGGTCGTCTTACCCGAACCATTGGCGCCGAGAATCAACCACCGTTCGTCGGCGCGCACGCGCAACGAGACGCGATCGAGGATCGTGCGACCATCACGCACGAACGTGATCGCATCGAGGTTCAGGGCGTCGCTCATTTCCGTCAATTGTGCCCGATCGATCCGACGTGCGACACGTGCGAGTGACCGATCTCGTGAAGTGTTGTTCGGTACTGTTTTCTCGATGTGCGGACGACTGCGCCCTCGATCCGCGCTGTTCGCCGCGTTGGTGACCGTCGGGGCGGCCATCGGGGTGGGTGTCATCGCCGTGCCGTCACTGGCCATCACCCCGCGCTCGGCTGCCGAACGCGCCGCCGACGACATCGAAGCGGCCCGCGAGCGCGCCAACGCCGCCGCGCAAGCATTGTTCGACGCCGAATCACGTCTCGACAGCCTGCAACTCGAAGAGGAGGCCACGGCTCGAGAAGTCGCCGACCTCGAAGCGCGGGCCAACGCTTTGTCATCGACCGTTCAGGAGTTGGCGGTTCGACGCTTCATGTCGGGGTCGGGGAGCGTTCCGCTGCTGTCGGGTCTCGACGGCCCAACCGAGCGAGTGCAGAAGGAGTTCTTCGTTTCACTCGCAACCGACACCTCGCAGGCGACGCTCGACGAGTTCGACGCGGTGGCATCCGATCTGGCCGACAAGCGTGAACGGCTCACGGCGCAGCAGGCCGAATCGGCTCAGGCGATCGTCGAGCTGGAATCGGCCAAGACGCGTGCCGAGAACGAACTCGAACGTCTCAAGGACATCGAAGCCAAACGCCTCGCCGACGAGAAGGTGCGCCAGATCTTGGCCGCCCGTCGTCAGGCCGCTCTGCAGTCGGGTGCTTTCACATCGGGCACCACGGTGTTCCAGCGCTACGGGACCGCCGGCTTCCTGTCGAGCGGCGTCTATCTCGACGGTTCGATCATCTGTCCGGTGGTGGGCTCCACGGCCTTCGGCGACACGTGGGGAGCGCCACGCAGTGGAGGTCGTCGCCACGAGGGTGTCGACATGCTCGGTCCGACCGGTCTGCAACTGGTGGCCGTGGTGTCAGGTTTCGTGACGTTCAAGACCGGATTGCTCGGTGGCCTCGTGGCAAGTCTCGAAGGCGACAACGGCAACACCTACTTCTACGGCCACCTCAGCGCGTACGAAGGGTCGAGTCGAACCGTGGGTCAAGGTGACGTCATCGGATACTTGGGCGACACCGGCAACGCGCAGGGCACCCCGCACCTGCACTTCGAGATCCGGCCCAATCGCGGTCGCCCGGTGAATCCGTACGCGTCGGTTCGTGCCGCCTGCTGAGAAGTGCGCAAACTAGGAACGTGACTGACCTGTCTCGCGATTCCTTGGCCGATGGCCTGGCTCGGGTCGTGGGCGCTCCCGTCAAAGATTTGGCGCGATTGTCCGGAGGTGCGTCGCGGGAAACCTGGAGTTTCTCGGCCAGTGGTCGCCGTCTCATCCTGCAGCGGCAGCGCTCGGGCGACATCCGCGACATGGGAGTCGAAGCGAACGTTCTGCGGGCGGCCCACACCGCCGGCGTGCGCGTTCCCGAGTTGCTCGCCAATGGCACGGCTGACTCACCGATCGGATCGTCGTTCATGGTCCTGTCGCACGTCGACGGCGAGACCATCGCCCGCAAGATCTTGCGCGACGACACGTTCGTGCACGCGCGGCAGGTGCTGGTCGGCGATCTGGCCGCGGCTCTCGCACGACTGCACTCCATCGATCCGTCGAACATCGCTGGCCTGCCGGCAACCGATCAAGTGGCGCAGTACCGAACCACGCTCGACGATCTCAACACATCACTCGATCAAGCCCACCCCACGTTCGAGCTCGCTTTCCGATGGCTCGAAGCGAATCGACCCGAGTCGGCTCGTCGTTCGCTCGTGCACGGCGACTTCCGCCTCGGCAACGTGATGGTGGGCCCCGACGGCTTGCGCGCGGTTCTCGACTGGGAACTCGCTCACGTCGGCGACCCGATGGAAGATCTCGGCTGGCTGTGTGTGCGGGCCTGGCGTTTTGGTTCGTCGTCACCGGTGGCCGGTGTCGGCTCGTACGAACAACTCATCGCCGCTTACGAGCACGAGAGCGGGCTGAGCGTCGATCCCGACCTGGTGCGCTGGTGGGAGGTGCTGGGCACGTTGAAGTGGGGGATCATGTGCATGATCCAGACCAGTTCACACCTTCTCGGTCTGGCCCGGAGCCACGAACTGGCCGCGATCGGCCGCCGTGTGTGCGAGAACGAGTACGACTTGTTCCTCGCCCTCGACGGTCGCTGGGAAGGACTCGGTGTGCGATGAGCGAACTCCACGACGTTCCGAGCGCCGCGCAACTCGTGGAAGCCGTTCGCGAGTGGCTCGAACGCGACGTTCTCACGTCGACCACCGGCCGGGTGCAGTTCCACACTCGGGTGGCGATGAACGTGCTGGCGATGGTCGAACGCGAATTGGCCCTCGGTCCCGATCAAAGGGCGGCGCATGCGGCGCGGTTGGCCGACCTGGGTGTGGCCGACGACAAAGAATTGGCGAAAGCGATTCGCGAGGGCCGACTCGACGATCGCATGAGCGACGTGGTCGCAGCCGTGCGCGCGAGCGTGGTCGACAAGTTGAGGGTCGCGAACCCCGGTTACTTCGAATCGCGCTGATCGCGCGTCGACATCTTCACCGGCTGTCCGGCCGCCAGTTGGCCGCAGGCGGCGGCGATGTCGGTGCCGCGGTTCTGGCGCACCGTGGCGTTCACGCCGAGGGCCTCGAGTCGATCGCGGAACTCGTGCACGTGCATCTTGCTCGAGCCGCGCACCTCGTAGCCGGGCGTGGGGTTGAGCGGAATCAAGTTCACGTGCGGAGCCATCGTGAGCGAATGGCACAGTCGGGCCAGCTCGGAGGCATCGCGATCGCGGTCGTTCACACCCGAGATGAGTGCCCATTCGAAGCTCAGGCGGCGACCCTTGATTTCCAGGTACTCGTCGCACGCTTCCATGAGCATCGCGATGGGGTAGCGCTTGTTGATCGGAACCAACTCGTCGCGGAGTTCGTCGTTGGCCGCGTGCAAGCTCACGGCCAGGTTCACCGGAAGCGGACGATCGGTGAGTCGCTTGATTCCGGGCACGATGCCCACGGTCGACACGGTAAGGTGCCGGGCCGAGATGCCCACGCCGTCGTGGAGTCGAACGAGCGAATCCCACACCGGCTCTTCGTTGGCCAGTGGCTCTCCCATTCCCATGTACACCACGTTGCTCACCCGTCGTCCGAGTGACTTGGCGCGCTGAGCGGCCCGCACGACCTGCTCGACGATCTCGCCGCTGGCGAGGTGACGTGTGAAGCCGGCCTGACCGGTGGCGCAGAAACCGCAAGCCATCGCACAACCAGCCTGTGTGCTCACGCACACCGTGGCCCGGTCGGCGTAGAGCATCAGCACCGTTTCGATGCGACTGCCGCCGTACAGCCCCCACAAGAACTTCACGGTCTTGCCACGGTCCGACTCGGCTTCGGTCACCGGAGTGAGCGCCAAGGGCAACGCCTCGTCCACGCGCGAACGCAACGCCTTGGGCAGATTGGTCATCGACTCGGGAGTGGCGAGCTCTTTGTAGAGGCCGTTCCACACCTGGTCGATGCGGTAGCGCGGTTCGCCGTCGAGAAGTTGCCACAGGTCGTCGCGTGACGCCTGATATCGAGTGGTCACGGCTGTCCGGCGAGGCGTGAGTACTCGTTCATGCGCGCACGAAGAACGTCGAGACTCGCGGTCCAGAAACCCTCGTCGGTCACGTCGAGTCCGAAAGCCGACCCGAGTTCTTCGGCGGTGTTCATGCCGGCGCGCGAGAGCAAATCGTCGTATCCGGCGCGGAATCGATCGGGGTCACGATGGAACTGTGCGTACAACCCGAGTCCGAACAACAAGCCATAGGTGTAGGGCCAGTTGTAGAAGTGGCTGCCGTAGTAGTGGGGCTTCAGGACCCACATGTGCGGATGTGCGGTCGACTGATCGAGACCGTCGCCGTACGCGGCCGACTGCGCCTCGAGCATCATCTCGTTGAGCTCCTGCACACCGAGTGAGCGGCGCTGACGTCGAGCGAACACTTCGGTTTCGAAGAGGAAGCGACTATGGATGTCGACCACCACTTGGTTGGCGCCCAGCAGATCGACGTCGAGCAGGCTCAGACGCTCGTTGCCCGACAGACGCGCCAGACCGGCTTCCACCATGAGCGTCTCGCAGAAGATGCTCGCGGTCTCGGCCAAGGCCATGGGCAGACGCTTCTGCAGCGGTGTGCGGCCAGCCAACTGTGTGTTGTGATACGCGTGGCCCAACTCGTGAGCCGTGGTCTGAGCCGATTCGACCGAACCACTCCAGTTGAGCAAGATCAGGGAGCGGTCGTCGACGAAAGGCATGCAGAACGCACCGCCCACCTTGCCGTCACGCGGCGGAGCATCGATCCACGATTCGGCAATGGCCCGATCGACCATGCCCGCGAGTTCGGCGCTGTACTGACCGAATGCAGTCTTGACCAACTCGATCGACTCGTCCCATCCGATCGCGTTCGACGACGTGGGCAGCGGAGCGACGAGGTCCCACCACGGAAGGCCGTTGCTGTGACCGTGGAGCTGCGCCTTGGTGCGCATCCAGCGTCGGAAGTCGGGGAGTGACGCACTCACGGCCGACTGCATCGCGTCGAAGGTGGCCCGACTCACGCTGTTGGCGAACAACGAAGCATCGAGTGGTGCGGCCCAGCGACGACGGCGGTTGACGGTGTTGGCCTCACCCTTGATCGCATTCATGGCGGCCGCGCACGCGGTGGCCACTTGGGGCCAGGCCGCCATCTCGGCGTCGTACGCGGCGCGTCGCACCACGGGGTCGGGGCTGGTGGCCAAGCCGCGCACGGCTGGCATCGGGAGGCGAGTACGTCCCGACGGCAGATCGACGTCGGTCGAGAGTTGCGACGTGACGTCGCTCTGCAAGCGGCCCCACGCAGCCGAGCCGGTGGTGGACATCTCGGCGTAGAGGCCTTCTTCGATCTCCGACATCTGATGTTCGGCGCGTGCGGCCAGACGAGTGAGCGGACCGAGGTGTTCGCGAGCCTCGTGGCTCACCGCCGACAATGCGACAGGATCGTGATGCGCGGTGAAATCGGCCAGACGCGCGAGCAACGGGCTGACCCGTGAGCCGAGCACTTCGATCTCCGACAGCAGCGATTGAGCCACTTCGTGTCGGGTGTCGGTCGACACCGTGGCGTACACGTAGGCCTCGAGAACTTCCATCTGCGCAACCGTGGCGTTGAACGCGGCGATGGCGCGATCGGCGCGTTCGCCGACGACCGAGTCGACCGTCGGAACCGTTCCGTCGGCACCACCACGGATGTCGAGTTCGTCATAGAGCGCCTCGAGCCGCGACACCTCGGCCCCCAACTGTTCGAGTGAGGCGACGAAGGTGCGACTGGTCAGCGACTCGTGAACGTCGGTGACGCTCCAGGTGGGCAGGCTCTGCGTGTCGGTCATGGTTGATCGTCTCGTTGATGATGATGGTGCTGATGGTGATGATCGGACGAGGTCACTTGGCGGCCACCGTTCCCGAGCGACACATCGCCCACGAAGGCGCGGTCGGTTCGGTGCAGATGGAAGCCCAGGTTTTCGTACATCGCGACGGCGGCTCGATTCGAGGCGTCGACGTAGAGCATCGCGGTGGTGATACCGCGATCGGCGATGCTCTGCAGGCCCGACACGGTGAGCCCGCGTCCGAGACCACGGCCATGGAAGTCGGGATGCACCGCGATCACGTAGATCTCACCCATGGTCGGGCTGGTGTCGTCGTGGATCTTGGTCCAGCAGAAGCCAGCCAGCCGTCCGTCGATCTCGTGGAGCAAGAAGCCAGCCGGATCGAACCACGGTTGGGCCATGCGCGAGGTGATCGTGACGATGTCCCAGCCACCTTGTTCGGGGTGATGGGCGAAGGCGGCATTGTTGACCTCGAGCCACGCCGGTTCGTCGTGCCCCTTCACGAACGGGCGCACCTCCACGGCGGCCGACTGATCGGCCACGCTGAGGGGGAGCGAGCGCCGCATCTGATGCAGCGTTCTTCCGGCCGCGAGCCCGACGGTGCGGGCGACCGCTTCGTGCGCGCTCGTGGGTTCGAACACCCACCAGTGCACGTGTCCGCCGCCCGAGCGTGCGACCTCGTCGAGCGCCGCGTCCAACAACTCGGGTCCGATCACGTTCATCTCGTAACGATGATGCGGATGCACGACGAGTTCGACGGAGTACGAACCGTGACCGCGACTCACCTGGGCGTAGGCGACGGGGTGATCGTGTCCGGGTTCCCACGCCACGAAGCCGGCGAAACCTTCGCGGCCGCCATCCACCAAGTCGAGCCACAGGTGATCGGACAATGGACGGTGTCCGTCGGCGCGTTCGGCGTCACGGAGTAGATCGCGCACGATCGCGATGTCGTCGGGTTCCATCTGACGCTTGATATCGAGGATCCGCATGGCCTCATCCTACCGTTCGACCCCTGAGTAGGGTTCGGGGAATGGCCGCCACGAAACGTCGCCCGAACGGTGCGGCCGATCGAACGGTCGAAGTGGCGCGTCGTCTCGAGGGGCTCTATCCGGAAGCGATCTGCGAACTCGAACACCGCAACGCATACGAGTTGTTGGCGGCCACGATCCTGTCGGCGCAGTGCACCGATGCACGGGTCAATATGGTCACGCCGTCGTTGTTCGCGAAGTACCCGTCGCCGTACGACTTGGCGGTGGCCGAACCGGGCGACGTCGAGAAGATCATTCGGTCGACCGGCTTCTATCAGAACAAGACGAAGAGTCTGATCGGTATGGCGCAGGTTCTCGTCGAACGGTTCGACGGCGAGGTCCCGCACGACCTCGACGATCTGGTGACGATTCCCGGTGTCGGTCGCAAGACCGGCAACGTGGTGCGTAGCGTCGTGTTCGACCTACCCGGTCTTCCGGTCGACACGCACGTCGGCCGTCTCTCTCGGCGCCTCGGACTCACGCGCCAAGACGATCCGGTGAAAGTGGAACTCGAACTCAATCGCTACTTGCCGGGCCACGAGTGGGGCTCGTTCAGTCTGCGACTCATCCTGCACGGTCGTCGCGTGTGCGATGCACGCAAGCCCAAGTGCGACGAGTGCACACTGGCCAACATCTGCCCGTCGGCCGGCAAGGCGCGCTGAGGCTCGATTCGTTCGGGCGTGATCAGCCAGCGATGCGACTGGCGCGGGCCAAGGCGCGGTGTGCCGAACGCAGAGCTCGTTCGGCTTCATGAATGGCCGACATGAGGTCTTCGAGATTCTCGCCCAGGTTGGCCGACCCGAGTTCGCGAACGCGATCGAAGAAGCGATCGGTCCCCTCGGCCATCACGGCGAGTTCGGCGGCAATGGTGGAGAGTTCACGCGGGGTCACGCGACCACGCTAGGTCCCGGTACCGCGAACTCACTTCGACCCGTTCGGCCTGGTCGGTAGCCTCATGGTGTGACGCGCCTCCCCGTTCGCGACGACTTGAAGGCCCTCGAGGGCTACCACTCGCCCCAAGTCGACGTCCGGGTGCGCCTCAACACGAACGAGGCTCCGTTCGGCCCGCCGGCCGAATTCGAGCAGGCCCTGGCTCGCGCCGTGGCCGACGTGAACTGGAATCGCTACCCCGATCGCGCCGCTACCGATCTGCGTCGCGCCATTGCGGCCCTCCACGGCGTCGACGCCTCGATGGTGTTCGTGGCCAATGGCAGCAACGAAGTTCTCCAGACGATCCTTCTCACCTTCGCCGGCCCGGGGCGCACCGTGGCCACGTTCGAACCCACGTATCAACTGCATGCTCACATCGCGCGCATCTCGGGTGCCACGGTGGTCGAGGGCGAACGAGCCGCCGACTTCTCCCTCGACCTGGTCGAAGTGCGGCGGGTGCTGGCCGCCCACGAACCGCACATCACGTTCTTGTGTTCGCCCAACAATCCGACCGGCGGCGTCGACAGTGAAGCCACCATTCGTGAGGTGGTGTCGTTGGCGGCCGGCCTCGTCGTGGTCGACGAGGCGTATGGTCAGTTCGCACCTTGGAGCGCGGTCGATCTCGTGTCCGACGATTCGTCGGTGATCGTGGTGCGCACGTTCAGCAAGACCTGGAGCATGGCGGCGGCTCGACTCGGTTACGCCGTCGCGCCGTCGTGGGTCGTGAGTGAACTCGACAAGGTGGTGCTGCCGTATCACCTCGACGCGGTGAAACAGGCGGCCGGCACCATCGCTCTGCAATTCGTCGATCAGATGAACGAACGAGTGCGCGCCATCGTGGCCGAGCGCGAGCGTGTCGTATCGGCGCTCCAAGGCCTCGACGTCGACGTGTTCCCGAGCGGCGCCAACTTCGTGTTGTTCCGCCCCCGCGGCCGCGCCGGTCGAGCGGTGTGGCAAGGCCTTCTCGATCGCAGTGTCCTCATTCGCGACTGCTCGGGATGGCCGCGCTTGGCCGATTGCCTGCGCATCACCATCGGCACGCCCGAAGAAAACTCGCTGTTCATCGCCGCCCTCACGGAGGTCCTGTCATGAGTGCCAAGCGCACCGCCACCCGCACCCGCACCACCGCCGAGACATCGATCGAGCTGAGTATCGACCTCGACGGTCGTGGCACCACCTCGGTCGACACCGGCATTCCGTTCTACGACCACATGCTCTCGCAAGTGGGCAAGCACGGTGGTTTCGATCTCACCATCGCAGCCAAGGGTGACCTGCACATCGACACGCACCACACGGTCGAAGACGTTGCCATCGCTCTCGGCGAAGCGTTTCGCGAAGCCTTGGGCGACAAAGCCGGTGTACGCCGCTTCGCGAGCGGTCTGTATCCGCTCGACGAGGCATTGTGCGAGATCGCCCTCGATCTGTCGGGTCGTCCCTTCGTCGTCTGGAACGTCCCGATGCCCGACAGCCTTGCGCTCGGCACGCCCCCGTTCGATCCGCAACTGGCCGAACACGCCGTGTCGTCGTTCGCCACGGCCGCCGGCATCACTCTGCACGTCACGCTCAAGCGCGGACGCAACGTGCACCACGTGATCGAGTGCATCTTCAAAGGTCTCGGACGGAGCCTGCGCGACGCGGTGCGTCTCGAAGGGGGAGGAGTTCCCTCCACCAAGGGAGTCCTGTGAGCGGTCCGTCGATCGCGGTCCTCGATTACGGCATCGGCAATCTCCGTTCGGCTGAGAAGGCTCTGCAACGAGTCGGCGGCGACGCTCGTCTCACCACCTGGGCGGCCGACGTCCGCTCGGCCGACGCCGTGGTGCTTCCCGGTGTCGGTGCGTTCGGGGCGTGCATGAACGCGTTGAACGCCTCGGGGCTGGCTGGCGCGGTTCGCGATGCCGTCGACTCGGGTCGACCGTTCCTCGGCATCTGTGTGGGCATGCAGATGTTGTTCACGACGAGTGACGAAGACCCGGACGTCATAGGTCTCGACATCGTTCCTGGTCGAGTGCGTTGGATTCCTGTTGGGGTGAAGCGCCCGCAGATGCAGTGGAATCGCGTGAACGTTCGACGGTCCGACGACCCGATGTTCGCCGGAGCCGAATGGACGAACGAACCGTGGGTGTACTTCGTTCACTCGCTGCACGGCGTTCCCGACGACCCCGACGTGGTCGCGGCCACGTGCGAATACGGCGGAACTCTCAACGCCGCGTTCCGTGCCGGCAACGTGTTCGCCACCCAGTTCCACCCCGAGAAGTCGGGTTCGGCCGGTTTGGCCTTGTTGGCCAATTTCGTGGCGGTGACTCGTGGCCGTTGAGTTGTATCCGGCGATCGACCTACGGGGTGGTCGAGTCGTGCGGTTGTCACAAGGCGACTACGCGCGTGAAACCACGTACGGCGACGATCCGGTGCGCGTCGCCGACGAGTTCGCCACGGCCGGGGCTCCGTGGGTGCACGTCGTCGATCTCGATGCCGCGCGATCGGGCGATCCGGTCAACCGACCCATCATCGCGACGATCGCTTCACGTCTGGCCGGCCGAGCGCGACTCCAGACCGGAGGTGGGGTGCGCACGTCGTTCGATGCCGAAGCACTGCGTGACGCGGGAGTCGCGCGTGTGGTGATGGGTTCGGCCGCGGTGGCCGATCCGAATCTGGTGAGCGCAGTGGCCGACGCGATCGACGTGGCGGTGGGTCTCGACCACCGAGCCGGCCGGGTGGCCGTTCACGGTTGGACCGAAGACTCGGGAGTCTCGCTCGACGATGCGCTCACCTGGTTTCCACGAGCGGCCGCCTTCGTCATCACCGACATCGCGCGTGATGGCATGTTGAGCGGCCCCGACGTCGACGGGCTCGCTCACGCGATCGCTCGCACATCCGTGCCGGTGATCGCGAGTGGTGGAGTCGCGTCGCTCGACGACGTGGCGACGTTGGCGGGCCTGAGCGGACTCGCCGGCGTCATCACCGGTCGAGCCATCTACGAGGGTCGTTTCACGGTGCCCGAAGCGCTGGCTGTTCTGAGGGACCAGTCATGAGGTCACGTTCGTGAAAGTCGCGCGCGTCATTCCGTGTCTCGACGTGACCGCGGGTCGCGTCGTGAAGGGAACCAACTTCGTGAACCTGCGCGACGCCGGCGATCCGGTCGAGTTGGCGGCGCGCTACGACACCGAGGGTGCCGACGAACTCGTGTTCCTCGACATCACGGCGTCGAGTGATGGGCGCGACACCATGGTCGACGTCGTGCGGCGAACGGCCGAGCAGGTATTCATCCCGTTCACCGTGGGTGGAGGAATTCGCAGCGTCGACGACGCGCGCCGAATGTTGCGCGCCGGAGCCGACAAGGTGAGCGTCAACACCTCGGCCGTGCAGAATCCGCAGTTGATCTCCGAGATCGCCGCCGAGTTCGGCGCACAGTGCGTGGTCTGCGCGATCGACGCCAAGCGCCGTGCCGATGGTTCGTTCGAAGTGTTCTTGCACGGTGGTCGCACGCCCACCGACATCGACGCGGTCGAGTGGGCGGGTCGGGCGGCCGGGCTCGGTGCCGGTGAAATCCTCCTCACGTCGATGGATCGCGACGGCACCAAGGAAGGATTCGATCTCACTCTCACGCGTCGCGTCAGCGAAGCGGTGGGTGTTCCGGTGATCGCATCGGGCGGGGTCGGGAACCTTCAGCATCTGGTCGACGGAGTCACTCGCGGAGGCGCCGATGCGGTTCTGGCCGCCTCCATCTTCCACTTCGGCGAATTCACGGTGGCCGAGGCCAAGTCGGCCTTGGCGGCGGCCGGAATCGTCGTACGCCCGGTGTGCTGAATGATCACCGTCATCGACGGCGGTCTGTCGACGGCGTTGGCCGAACTCGGCGCCGACACGAGCAGCAGTTGGTGGACCGCCGATGCGTTGCGTACGTCTCCGAGCCTGCTCGAAGCCGCGCACCGCGCGTTCGTGGTCGCCGGTGCACGTATCGTCACGACGGCGAGCTACCAGTGTCCGTCGCACGAACACGAGGCCTTGCGGGCGTCGACGGCCATCGCGCGACGGGCCGCGGGCGACGATGCGCGGGTCGCGGCGTCCATCGGACCGTTCGGTGCCTGGCTCGCCGACGGCAGTGAATACCACGGTGAGTACGACGCACCGCTCGACGTCATGCGCTCGCGCCACACCGAACGGATTCGTGTCCTCGCCGACACCGATGTCGATCTCTTCGCCGTCGAGACTCAACCCCGCGCCGACGAAGCCGAGATGATCGCCGAGATCCTCGTCGACCACGGAGCTCCGCCGGCGTGGTTCTCGTTCGGTTGCCGGGACGGATCGACCACTTACGGCGGTGACGACGTGGTGAGCGCGGTGCGAAGAATCGCCGAGTATCCGCAGCTGGTCGCCGTGGGGGTGAACTGCGCTTCACCCGATGTGGTCGACTCGGTCGTCGCCACGCTCGCGCCGCTCGGTCTCCCGATGATCGCGTACCCGAACCACGGGCGCGTATGGGACGCGTCCCTTCGATCGTGGACGGGCGAAGCATCCGACCTCGCCGACGAGTCGCGACTTCGTCGCTGGCAGCAGGCCGGGGTCACGATGGTGGGCGGGTGTTGCGGAGTCGGGCCAACCGAACTGGCTCACCTCGCGCGATCGTGCGCCGCACTCGATTGACGCCGGTCGCGACGGCCGAACCTAGTGTGCGGGTATGAGCACACCCACGTCCCTCGTCCCGAATCCGAAGATGGAATACCGCCGACTGGGTGGCACCGGTCTGCAGGTGTCCGTCCTGTCGTTCGGGTCGTGGGTCACCTTCGACAATCAGTTGAAGGACGATGCCGCGCTGGCCTGCATGCAGGCCGCGTGGGACGCGGGCTGCAACTTCTTCGACAACGCCGAGGCGTATGCCGGCGGTCAGAGTGAAG
Organism: Actinomycetota bacterium; assembly: GCA_016871355.1. Taxonomy (GTDB): domain Bacteria; phylum Actinomycetota; class Acidimicrobiia; order Acidimicrobiales; family Ilumatobacteraceae; genus Casp-actino8. The sequence goes on along the minus strand of VFZC01000015.1, from coordinate 24,103 downwards.
CGATCATGGGTCGCGTCATTCGCGAACTGGGTTGGAAGCGTCACCACTACGTGCTCTCCACCAAGGTCTTCTGGGGGATCGACGGCCAGATCCCGAATCTCTTCAACACGCTGAATCGCAAGTACTTGCACCACTCGATCGAAGGCTGTCTCGATCGTCTGCAGGTCGACTTCGTCGACATCTTGTTCTGCCACCGTCCCGATCCGCGTACACCACTCGAAGAGACCGTATGGGCCATGAGCGATCTGGTCGACCGCGGCAAAGTTCTCTACTGGGGCACCAGTGAGTGGTCGGCCGACGAGATTCGTGCGGCGTGGGAGATCGCCGAGCGTCACCATCTGCACAAGCCGGTCACCGAGCAGCCGCAGTACAACATGCTCGAGCGCCGTCGGGTCGAAACCGAATACAAGCGTCTCTACGAGGACATCGGCCTCGGAACCACCATCTGGAGTCCGCTCGCGTCGGGCCTGCTCACCGGTAAGTACCTCGAAGGGATCCCGTCCGACTCGCGTGGCGCGTTGCCCGGCTACGGATTCCTGAAGTCGCGCCTCACCGACGAAGCCGCGTTGGGCAAAGTGCGCCGCCTCGTTCCGATCGCCGAATCGCTGGGGTGCTCGTTGGCGCAGTTGGCACTGGCCTGGTGCGCCAAGTTCCCGGGCGTGTCGACCGTGATCACCGGCGCCAGCCGTCAGTCGCAGGTCACGGAGAACTTCGCCGCGCTCGACGTGATCCCGCTGCTCACCGACGAGGTGATGCAGAAGATCGACGCCGCGCTCACTGCGAAGTGAGCCAACGGGCCGCCGCCTCGGCCACGGCGCGAGTGCGACCAGCGAGGAAGTGATCGCCGTTCGCGATCGTGTCGATGCTGGCGTTCGTCCACGAACTCACGATCGGTTCGGCGGCTGACGCCGGTGTGAATTGATCGTGTTCGGCGGCCAGCACCAACTTGGGTCGCGGATCACGGGCGGCGAGTACGTCGCTTCGCATGGCCGTGAGCGGTGGCGCGACCGCGATCCAGCCCGACACGCGCGGTTCGATCACGTCGAGAGCAACGATCGACCCGAACGAATAGCCGGCCACCCAGATGTCGTCGTGCAGACCCGACAGGAAATCGACCGCGGCCGCCACGTCAAGGCGCTCGGCGTCGCCGCCGTCGTGCTCGCCCGAACTGTTACCGACACCGCGGAAGTCGAAGCGCAGACAGTGGAACCCGACCCGCGGTAGCGCGTCGAAGAGAGCATCGACGACCGGGTTGAAACGATCGCCGCCGTACAACGGGTGAGGGTGGGCGATGGCCACCGCACCGCGCACCGGCTGATCGCTGGCCGCCGTGACGACATCGGCTTCCAGTTCTTGATGATCGATCGTGGTGAGAGTCACGGTGCGGTTCGACACGGGAACGACGGTACCGTGACCGCCGTGGCCAAGGACCAGGTCGAAGACGACAAGCTCCCCATCAAGATGCTCAACGACCGCCTTCTGGTGCGGATCCCCGACAAAGAAGGGGAGCGGCGCAGCAGCGGTGGCATCCTCATCCCGGCCACGGCCCAGTTGTCGAAGCGACTCGTGTGGGCCGAGGTCGTGGCGTTGGGGCAGAACGTCCGGAGCGCCGAAGTGGGCGACCGCGTGCTCTTCAGCCCCGAAGACCGCTACGAGGTCGAAGTTCAGGGGGCCGACTACATCATGTTGCGCGAACGCGATCTGCACGCCGTGGCGGCCAGCCGAATCGAGTCGCACACGGGCTTGTACCTCTGAGAGGCTGTGTCGATGATTCGCGCGACCGCCGAACAACTGGCCGCCGTCAAGTACGACGCCGACGGTCTCGTCCCGGCCATCGCCCAGGACGTGAACACCGGTGAGGTGCTCATGATGGCGTGGATGAACTCCGAGAGTCTCGCTCTCACGTTCGCCGAAGGCCGGATGGTGTACTGGAGTCGCAGCCGCCGCGAGTTGTGGCGCAAGGGTGACACCAGCGGCGACCGACAGTTCGTGCGTGAGGCGTACTACGACTGCGACGGCGACACTCTTCTCTTCAAGGTCGAACAAGAAGGAAAGGGTGCTTGCCACACCGGCGCGCGCACGTGCTTCTTCTCGGTGTTCGGCGAGCAGTGAGCCAACTGTGCGTTCACCCCACGCGCGAGGAGTTCCGCTCGCTCGCCGCGTCGCACACCGTCGTGCCGGTCTGGGTCGAGATCCTGGCCGACCTCGAAACGCCGGTGGCCGCCTTCGCCAAGTTGGTCGGTGCCGACGAGAACGGCTTCTTGCTCGAATCGGTCGAACACGGCGAGCGCTGGAGCCGATTTTCGTTCGTCGGCCGCCGTCCGCGGGCGACGCTCACGTCGTTCGGCTCGCGCGTGGAAGTGAGTGGTGAGGTTCCGGCTTCGGTGCCGCGCGATCGCGGCATGCTGGCCGCCCTCGACGAACTCCTGCGCTTGTACCGCAGCCCGGTCATTCCCGATCTGCCGCCACTACAAGGTGGCGTCATGGGATATCTCGGTTACGACATCGTGCGCGAAGTCGAGCACCTCCCCAACGCGCCCACCGACGATCGCGGTTTGCCCGATGCGGTGGTGAGCGTGATCGGTTCGTTGGCCGCGTTCGATCACTGGCGTCAGCGGGTGTACCTGATCGAGAGCGTGCCCGTGATGGGGATCTCCGATCTCGACGCGGCCTACGACGCGGCGGCGGCGCGCGCGCTGCAGTCGGTGGCCGATTTGGCCCAACCTCTGCCGTACTCTCCGGTCGAACCGCCCACGCGCGGGGACGAACTGCCGGCGGCGGTGTCCACCATGGGTGGCGGTCGTTACCAGCAGGCCGTCGAAACGGCCAAGGAGTGCATCCGCGCGGGCGACATCTTCCAGGTGGTGCTGTCGCAGCGATTCGAGATCCAACTCGATGCCGATGCGTACGACGTCTACCGCGTTCTGCGGCAGGTGAACCCCAGCCCGTACATGTACTTCCTGCGTCAACCGGACGTGACGATCGTGGGCAGCTCGCCCGAGCCGATGGTTCAACTCATCGGCGACCGAGTGATCAGCCGACCGATCGCCGGAACGCGCAAACGCGGGCAGAACGACGAACACGATCGACGATTGGCCGCCGAACTTCGCGAGAACCCGAAGGAAGTCGCCGAACACGTGATGCTGGTCGACCTGGCGCGCAACGACGTGGGTCGGGTGGCTCGCTTCGGCACGGTGAAGGTCGACGAGCTGATGACCCTCGAGCGGTACAGCCACGTCATGCACCTCACGTCACAAGTGAGCGGCACACTCGTCGACGGCCGCTCGGCGGTCGACGTTCTGCGCGCCACGTTGCCGGCCGGCACCGTGAGCGGCGCACCCAAAGTGCGGGCCATGGAGATCATCGACGAACTCGAACCGGTGAAGCGCGGGCCGTACGCGGGTGTGGTCGGCTATCTCGACTTCAGCGGAAACCTCGACACCGCCATCGCGATTCGCACGATGTTCATCGGACCGAAGGCCGCGTACCTGCAGGCCGGGGCCGGCATCGTCGCCGACAGCGATCCCGACGACGAAGACCTCGAGTGTCGCAACAAGGCGGCGGCCTTGTTGGCGGCGGTTCCGGCCGCCCGGCGAATGACCCGCCGTCGGCGCGACGGAGGAACCAGCGCGTGATCGTCGTCGATCTTCCGCGCGAGGCGCTGCTCGTCTCCGGTCGAGATGCCGGTTCGTATCTGCATTCGCAGTTGAGCAACGACATCGCATCGTTGGCCGTTGGCGCGTCGCGACCGTCACTCGTTCTCGAGCCCACCGGCCGAGTGGTCGCGCTCGTTCGCGTCACTCGTCGAGCCGACGCGGAGTTCGTGGTCGATCTCGCGCCCGGGTTCCTCGATGTTCTGGCCGCTCGTCTGGCCAAGTTCAAGATTCGTGTGCAGGCCGACATCACCCCGCTCACGGTTCATTGCGTGGCCGTCCGCGATCAGGCGCCGATCGACGTCGGTTCACTCGTACCGGCTGGCGGCGATCACGTGGCCGCGCTTCCCGCGTGGTGGGGCGATGGTCGAGCCGTCGATCTGCTGTCCACGGCACCCATCGACATCGCGCGAGCGGGCACTGACCACGACTACGAAGCGACCCGGATCGCTGCAGTGTGGCCCGAAATGGGACCAGAGATCGTTCCCGGCGACACGCTGCCGGCGGCCACCGGTGTGGTGTCGGTGGCGGTGAGTTTCTCGAAGGGTTGTTACCCCGGACAAGAACTCGTCGAACGTATGGACAGCCGAGGCTCCACGGCACCGCGCACCCTTCGGTCGATCTCGGTGCCGACGGGCACGTCGGTCGGCGACCCCGTCGTGATCGACGGCGAGACGGTTGGCGTGATCACGACGGTCAACGGCGAGCGTGCGTTGGCGTACGTGAAGCGCGACGTCGAGCTCTGAATCGGGTCACTCGGCGCGAACGAGGCGCTGGATGAGAGCGCGAATCTCGGGTCGTTCGCGCACTCGCTGGAACTCCGAGTCGTTCAGGAGAGCCGAGAGCAGCAACGTCTCGTCGGCATCGTCGCGGGCCGCGCCATGGGCCGCGACCGTGAGCCACTGTGCGGCCGCGTCGTCGTGACCTTCGAGGGTCAGACACCCGGCGATGAGCACGGCCAGATTGGTGGACGGATGGGCGCGGAAGCAGTCCGATCCGTACGACGCACCGTGGGCGTACCGACCGGCTCGCTTCAACGCCCACACCATCGTGTTCTGGCTCTGTTCCGGATGTTCGCGCTCGGGTCTGGGTAACGGGACCGGAAGCAGATCGATGAGTGGATCGAGGAGATCGGGTGTCGCGGCGTGCGGGGGAGCCCACCCGCGCGAGTGGCCGCTGGTGTCGGTGAGGTCGTCGAGAATGATGCGCCGAGCCGTGGCTTCGTTGTTCTTGGCTTCGCTGCCGTTGCTGTTGGTCATGATGCGGTGCGCTTCCCACCAGGGCGACAATGCGTGTCCGGGTGGCAGCAATCCGGGTTGGCCGGTGAACCACGCCCCTTCTTCGGCGGCGGCCGCCGCGCGTGCGGCCACCAACGGGTTGCGCGAGGCGCGCGGTCGACTCTGTATCGACAACAACTGCATCTGGATCACGAGCAAGATCGCCGCGAACGACGAGAGTGGTCGGAGGTCTTCCACGACCAACATGCCGACGAAAATGCCCGCGGTCACGGGCACGCTCAGTCGAATCATGATCGCGCGTCCGCGTCCGGGCCGGAACAGGTCGACCGCTTCAGCGGCGATGTTGCCCCCGTCGAGTGGCATCACCGGGATGAGGTTGAACACACCGATGATCGGTCCGGCCCACCAGATCGCGAGTGAGTATTCGTTGGCGGCGAAGTCGCGGTGATCGAGCGGATTCACTCCGAGAACCAGGAGTGCGGCCAGGCCGAGAACGATCTGGGTGGCCGGGCCGGCCAGCGCGATCCCGGCCCGTTCGGCCCGGGTGAGGACGCGCGACGGAGTGAACGACGCGTAACCGGCGAGGAAATCGAGGGAGATACGCGCGGTGGCGCCGGTTCGACGGGCCGCCACCGCGTGACCGAGTTCGTGCGCGATCGTGAATACCGCAACCGATCCGGCGAGCCACGTTCCGAGCGGGACTCCGTTCAGGAACACGATCAGCAACAAGAACACGAGAAAACCGGGCCGAATCTGTATCGGAAAGCCCAGGATCTTCATCTCTCGAATGCTAGGTGAGCGGACCCGAACCCTAAACTCGCACCTCGTGCCGTACGTCTACTCCTTCGATCACAAACACCGTCGTCCTCCCATGCAGATGAAAGATCTGCTCGGTGGAAAGGGCGCCAATCTCGCCGAGATGACGAGTGTCCTCAAGCTTCCGGTTCCCTCCGGCTTCACCATTTCCACCGACGCATGTCGCGCGTACATGCACGGCGGATGGCCGAAGGGTCTCGACGCCGAGATCAAGACGCAGGTGGCCAAGCTCGAGAAGGCGATGAAGCGCAAGCTCGGTGAGGCGAAGGATCCGTTGCTCGTGAGCGTGCGATCGGGCGCCAAGTTCTCGATGCCCGGAATGATGGACACCGTCCTCAACCTCGGTCTCAACGACCAGAGCGTGAAGGGTCTGGCTGCCGTCACCAACAACGAACGCTTCGCCTACGACTCGTATCGTCGATTCATCGCGATGTACGGCCGCATCGTTCTCGGCATCGACGGGTCGCTCTTCGAACACCCGCTCGAGCACGCCAAGCACACCGCCGGCGTCAAGTCGGACGCCGAACTCTCGCCGGTCGTCCTCAAAGCCTTGTGCTCCGAGTACCTCGACGTCGTTAAGCGCGTCACCGGCAAGCCGTTCCCGCAGAGGCCCGAGGCTCAGCTGCGTGGCGCGGTGGAAGCCGTCTTCAAGAGCTGGAACGGTGCTCGCGCCATCGCGTACCGCGTCCGCGAGAAGATCTCGCACGATCTCGGTACCGCCGTCAACGTTCAGGCCATGGTGTTCGGTAACCGCGACGACAATTCCGGCACCGGCGTGGGCTTCACTCGTAACGCCGCCACCGGCGACAATCACCCGTACGGCGACTTCCTCGTGAACGCTCAGGGCGAAGACGTCGTGGCCGGTATCCGCAACACCGAAGACCTCGACGCGCTCAAGGCCCAGTTCCCGAAGGTCCACAAGGAGTTGCTGGCGATCTTCGCGCGCCTCGAAGCGCACTACAAGGACATGTGCGACACCGAGTTCACGATCGAGCAGGGCAAGTTGTGGATGCTCCAGACTCGCGTGGGCAAGCGCACCGGAGCGGCCGCTCTGCGTATGGCCGTCGACATGACCAAGGGAACCAAGGGTCCCAAGGGCGTCTGGAAGATCTCCAAGGTCGAGGCCATCTCGCGCGTGGCGGCCGAACATCTCGATCAGGTTCTCCACCCGCAGTTCGAAGGTGGCAAGAACAAGGTGATCGCCAAGGGATTGGCTGCTTCACCCGGCGCCGCGGTGGGCAAGGTGTACTTCACCGCCGATGACGCGGCCGACGCCGCCGATCGTGGCGAAAAGGTCGTGCTCGTGCGCAACGAGACGAGCCCCGAAGACGTGCACGGCATGATGGTGTCGCAGGGCATCCTCACCGCACGTGGCGGACTCGTGAGTCACGCCGCCGTGGTGGCCCGCGGTTGGGGAACCCCGGCCGTGGTGGGCGCCGAAGCCGTGAAGATCGAAGGCAAGCAGTTCACCGCGGGTGACGTGGTGGTGCGTGAAGGCGACATTATTTCGCTCGACGGCACCACCGGTGAAGTGGTTCTCGGAGAAGTGAAGTTGTCGGCCGCCAAGCCGCCCAAGGAATTCGACGTCATCTTGAAGTGGGCCGACGAGATCCGCAAGGGCAAGTTGGCGGTGCGCGCCAACGCCGACACCGGCGAAGACGCCGAGAACGCCCGCAAGTTGGGGGCCGAAGGAATCGGTCTGTGCCGCACCGAGCACATGTTCCTCGCACCCGATCGCTTGCCGGTCGTGCGCCGCATGATCCTGGCCAACACGCCCGCCGAAGAAGCGGCTGCCCTCGAAGAGTTGCGCCGTGTTCAGAAACTCGACTTCGTCGAGATCTTGAAGGCGATGGATGGCCTGCCCGTCACGGTGCGTCTGCTCGATCCGCCGTTGCACGAGTTCCTCCCGCGCGTCGACGAACTCGAGATCAAGCGGGCCGAGCACGGTCTGTCACCCGAAGAGGAGCGCCTGCTCTCGGTCGCCAAGGAATGGGCCGAGTTCAACCCGATGCTCGGAACGCGCGGCGTTCGCCTCGGTGTGGTGAAGCCGGGTCTGTACGCCATGCAGGTCCGCGCCCTTCTCGAAGCCGCCGCCGAGCGCGCGGCCAAGGGTGGCAAGCCCATCGTCGAAGTTATGATCCCGCTCACCGTCACGCGTGAAGAGCTCGCTCTGGCCCGCTCGTGGGTGGTCGAAGGCATCGCCGAGGCCACCAAGAAAGAGGGCACGAAGCAGGCCAAGAAGCCCAAGGTGTCGATCGGAACCATGATCGAGACTCCGCGAGCCGCGTTGCGCGCCGACGAGTTGTCGGAAGAAGCCGACTTCTTCAGCTTCGGCACCAACGACCTCACCCAGATGACGTTCGGCTTCAGCCGCGACGACGTGGAGAGCCGCATGATGCCGGCCTACCTCGAAAGCGGGCTGCTCAAGCGCAACCCGTTCGAGACCATCGACCAGAACGGCGTGGGCGAATTGGTGCGCATCGCGTCCGAGCGCGGCCGCAAGGCCAAGCCCGGCATCAAGCTCGGTGTCTGCGGCGAACACGGCGGCGACCCCGAGTCGATCGACCTCTTCTACCGCGTGGGCCTCGACTACGTGTCGTGCTCACCGTTCCGCGTTCCGATCGCCCGACTGTCGGCGGCCCAAGCCGTGATCGCCGCTCAGGGTGGCAAGAAGTCGGAGACGAAATAGTCGTCGAGTCGTCGGCTGACCGTCTCGTCGTCGGCGGTTTCGAAAATCGGAGGGGATCGCTGTGCAAATACAGACCAGACAAGGGCCCGCGTTCGCCGTGGCGCGCATCAACCTCGGACCGAACGAGACCGTTCGGGTGGAGAGCGGCGCGATGATGGCCATGTCGGCCGGAGTCACGCTCCAATCGAAGGCCGAAGGCGGCGTCCTGAAGAGCCTCAAGCGGGCTGCTCTCGGTGGCGAGAGCTTCTTCGTCAGTTCGTACACGGCGCCAGCGCAAGGCGGTTTCGTCGACGTGGCGGCCCGACTGGCGGGCGACGTGGTGGTCATGGACGTGAGTCCGTCGACGCCTCTCTTCATCTCGAAGGGTTCGTGGCTGGCCAATGACCCCGGGATCGAGATCAACACCCAGTGGGGCGGCTTCAAGAACCTCTTCGGATCCGAAGGCGGATTCATCCTGCGGGCCGAAGGATCGGGTCCGGTCGTGTTCTCGTGTTACGGCGCGCTCGAAGTCTGGGATCTCGCGGCCGGCGAGACCATCTCGGTCGACACGGGCCACATGGTCGCCTACGAGAGCACCGTCACCATGAACATTCGTCAGGCGACCGGTGGCCTGGTTCAAACCTTCAAGAGCGGGGAAGGCTTGATCTTCGACTTCACCGGACCGGGCAAGGTCTGGACGCAGACTCGTAATCCGAACGAGTTCCTCGGCTGGATTCAAGCCGCGCTCGGGCCGTCGAGTGGAAACAGCGGAGGCATCGGCGGCCTCTTCACGCGGACTTGAGTTCGGTGACGAGCGCACTGACGCACGTTTTGGTGCGCTCCGAGTCATCGAAGTCGGACTTCGTCGACCTCTCGGTTCCGGGCTGGGCCTGGATCGCGCTCTTGGTGTTCATCGCCCTCTTGCTGATGGTCGACATCCTGGTCATTCACCGCAACGCACACGAGGTGCACATTCGCGAAGCAGCGATCGAGAGCACGGTGTGGATCTCGCTCGGTGTCGCGTTCACCGCGGTCATCGCGATCGCCTTCGGTGCCTCGGCTTCGGGCGAATACATCAGCGGGTATCTCATCGAAAAGAGTTTGAGTGTCGACAACGTCTTCGTGTGGGCGCTCATCCTCAGCTACTTCAAGATTCCGCCCAAGTTCCAGCATCGAGTCCTGTTCTGGGGCATCTTCGGGGCCCTGGCCATGCGAGCCATCTTCGTCTTCGCCGGGGTGGCCCTCATCGAGAAGTTCGATTGGGTTCTCTACGTGTTCGGTGCGTTCCTCATGTTCACGGCCATCAAGTTGGTGGTGGAGAACGAGGAGGAAATCGACCCGGCCTCAGGCCGTTTCTACAAGCTCATCAACAAAGTCGTTCACACCTCGCCGAACTTCGATGGACAGAAATTGTTCACCCGCGAGAACGGCCGACGGGTCGCCACACCACTGTTCGCGGTCCTCCTGCTCATCGAGTTCACCGACGTTCTGTTCGCCGTCGACTCGGTGCCAGCGGTTCTGGCCGTCAGTCGTGAGCAGTTCATCGTCTTTTCGTCGAACGCCTTCGCGATCCTCGGCCTGCGCGCCCTCTACTTCTTGTTGGCCGACGCACATGCCCGCTTCAGCTACCTGAAGGAAGGTCTGGCGATCATCCTCGCGTTCGTCGGTGTGAAGATGCTCATTCACGGCTGGTATCACATCCCTACCTGGCTGTCGCTCGTGGTGATCGCCATCGTGATCGCGGCCGCCATCGGTTTCTCGCTCAAAGCCGACCGCGTACCGGTGCCGCACCACGAGAACCCCCCTCCCTTCGACGAGCGTTAGCCTTCGCCCATGGCGATCGTCGAGGACGACATCGAGAGGGTGCGAGCGGCCACGTCCATCGTCGAAGTCGTCCAGCAGTCCGTTGCCTTGCGCCGTGTGGGTCGTAACTGGGTGGGCCTCTGTCCGTTCCACGCCGAGAAGAGCGGTTCGTTCAACGTTCGCGAAGACACAGGTCGGTACAAGTGCTTCGGCTGTCAGGCCGCCGGTGACGTGTTCAAGTTCGTGCAGGAGATCGACCACGTCGACTTCGGGCAAGCCGTCGAGAAGTTGGCGTCGCGTTCGGGAATCACCCTGCACTACACCACCGGTGGCGAGGGCAAGGATCGTCAACGGCGCAAGAAGTTGGTGGAAGCTCTCGATGCCGCCGTCGAGTGGTACCACCAGCGGCTGCTCACGTCCCCCGACGCTCGGGCGGCCCGCGACTACCTGCGGCAGCGTGGTTTGTCGGGCGACGTGGCCCGTCAGTTCCGTCTCGGTTGGGCACCCGACGACTGGGATCTCTTGAGTGCACATCTCCGTAAGGAAGGGTTCGCCGCCGACGTACTGAACGACACCGGTTTGGCCTTCGCCAATCGAACCGGTCGTTTGCAGGACGCTTTTCGGGCCCGCGTGATGTTCCCGATCTTCACCGACACCGGCGAAGCGGTGGCCTTCGGCGGCCGCATCTTGCCCGGCAGCACCGATCCGGCGAAGTACAAGAACTCACCCGAGACCAAGGTGTACTTCAAGTCGAAGACTCTGTACGGCCTCAACTGGGCCAAGGGTGATGTGGTGAAGCACGACCAAGTGGTGGTGTGCGAGGGCTACACCGACGTGATCGGTTTCCACCGCTCCGGCGTCACGCGTGCGGTGGCCACATGTGGCACCGCGCTCACCGAAGAGCACGTGCGCATTCTCAAACGGTTCGCCAGCCGCGTGGTACTCGCCTTCGACGCCGACGCTGCGGGCCAAGGTGCGGCCGAGAAGTTCTACGAATGGGAGAAGAAGTACCAGGTCCAGGTGGCGGTGGCACGGTTCCCCGACGGCAAGGACCCGGGCGATCTCGCCCTCACCGACCCCGACTCGTTGGCGGTGGCCGTCGACGAAGCCATGCCGTTCCTCGGCTTTCGGGTCAATCGGGTGGTGACGAGCGCACCGCTTCGGAGTCCGGAAGATCGCGCGCGGGTCGCGTCACGCGCGCTCGCCGTCATCAACGAGCACCCCGACGTCAACGTGCGCAAGCTCTACGCCGGGGAAGTGGCGGCGCGGGTGGGTCTGCCGGTGGCCGACTTGGCTCGGCAGGCCGAGACCCGTCGGGTGGTCGCGGTATCCGACGAGCCGACGAATCAGCCCATGGCCGCCCCGGTTCCCGAGTTCAATGCCGAATTCGCCTCCATCTCGTTGCTCTTGCAGCAGTGGGACGACATCGCGCCGTGGTTGATCGCCGATCTGTTCGCGTCCGACGTGGCGCGGCGCGCGTTCTACGTTCTCGGCCAGGCGTCGGAGGCCGACTCGGGCATTCTCATCAACAACGCGATGGATCTCGCCGACCCGGAGGTTCGCGAACTCCTCGAGCGGGCCGCGGTCGCCGACATCGACGTGACTCCGGCTCTGGTGGCCTTCGATCTCATCGCGGTGGCCGTGCGCCGCACTCTCGCCCAACGCACCCGACTCACCGACCCCGACGAGATCCGCGCCGACCGCGACGCTCGACAAAAACTCGAGGAGATCGACTCCGAACGCACCGCTCAGGGGGCCGCCGAGGAATTGCTACGGTGGCTCGTGGATCGCTCGAGCTGACGAGCGTTCCGCCGGGGGGTGGCGGTGGGCAGCACGAGCGATGGCGTGAGCGGAATACTTCCGCCGCCCGCGCGCGGAATCGCTCTGTCCGACTGGCGTGAACTGATCGACCACGGTCGACGTCGCGGTCGTCTGCTCGCCGAAGAGATCGTCGACGTTCTGCACGACGTCGAACTGAGTGCCGAGTTGATCGACACGGTGCGTCGCGCGATCGAGGATCACGGAATCGCCGTCGAGCAGTCGTTCGATCTCGACGAGAGCGGTGAACTGCGGCGTCCGCTGATCGAATCGGGTCTCGAGCCGCCCGCGCGCGCCAAGCGCCGACAAGCGAACAGAACCGCGAGTGTCGACGGACCCGATCAGGACGCCGTGCGCCTGTACATGTACGAGATCAGCCAGATCCCTCTGCTCGACGCCGAGGGCGAACGTCATCTGGCGCGACTGATCGAGGCGGGCCACGACGCACAGCGAATGCTCCTCGCTCGCACCAGCGACGTGACCGGCGACGAGAACGACTCGAACGGTGAGTTGTCGTTCGCCGAGAGCCGACGACTGCGGCGGGCGGTGGATGCCGGCGAGCGGGCCCGCCAGCAACTCATCACCAGCAACCTGCGCCTCGTCGTGAGCATCGCCAAGCGATTCGTACGGCCCAGCATGCCGCTGGCCGACGCCATCCAGAGCGGAAACATCGGTCTCATGAAGGCGGTTGAGAGGTTCAACCACACACGCGGTTTCAAGTTCTCCACCTACGCCACCTGGTGGATCCGACAATCGATCTCGCGAGCCGTGGCCGAAGAGAGTCGGAACATCCGGTTGCCGGCGCACACCGTCGAGCACATCCAGCGCATTCAGCGCAGCCAACGCGACCTGATTCAGAAGCTGCAACGCGAGCCGACGATCGCCGAGATCGCGTCGGCAGTCGGTGACGACATCGACCAGGTGGCCGAGTTGTTGCACCTGGCCTCCGACACGACGAGTCTCGATCAGCCGGCGCGTGACGACACCGACATCACGGTGGGCGACAGCGTGGCCGCCGACGCGTCGTCCGATCCGACCGACTCGATCGAGCGTGACATTTTGCGTGAGGCGGTCCGCTTGGCCCTGGGCGACTTGCCCGAACGCGAGCAGGAAGTGATGCGCATGCGTTTCGGCATCGATGGCGACGACGGGGCGACGCTCGAAGAGGTGGGCCAGGCGTTCAACATCACACGTGAACGGGTGCGTCAGATCGAGGTACGTACCCTCATCCGGCTGCGCCACATGGCCGGGGGCCGCGCGTTGCGGGATTTCGTCCAGGGCTGACTTCGGGCCCGTCGGTAGCCTGACCCCATGGCCGAATCGCGTCGGTACGTGGTGCGCACCTTCGGGTGTCAGATGAACGAGCACGACTCCGAACGCATCGCCGGGCTGCTCGAATCCGACGGAATGGCGCCAGTCGAGACCGACGACGAAGCCGACGTGATCGTCCTCAACACGTGCTGCATCCGCGAGAACGCCGACAACAAGTTGTACGGCCAACTCGGATGGCTGCGTCAGTGGAAAGATCAGAAGCCCGATCGACAGATCGTGGTGTCGGGGTGCCTCGCGCAGAAGGATCGCGACATCGTGCGCAACCGGGCGCCGTGGGTCGACGTGGTTCTCGGCACCCACAACGTTCACCGGGCGGCCGAACTCGTGCAGACCGCGCGCACCTCCGGACCGGTCACCGAAATCTTCGACGCCGCCGTCATCGACGACCACGCGCTCTTCCCGTCGGCGCTGCCGGCCAAGCGAACCACGTCGTACGACGCGTGGGTCACCATCCAGATCGGGTGCGACAACTCCTGCGCGTTCTGCATCGTGCCGGCCGTGCGTGGCGCCGAGATCAGCCGACCCTTCGATGACGTGGTGGCCGAGGTCGAGTCGCTGGCGAGCCAGGGTGTCACCGAGGTGACTCTGCTCGGGCAGAACGTCAACAGTTATGGCCGCGATCTGCAGTTGGCGCGCCGTCGCGAGGGTCTCGACGCGTCCGTGCGCCCGATGTTCGGAGATTTGCTGCGAGCGGTGGGCCACGTGCCCGGTATCCGACGCGTGCGATTCACGAGTCCGCACCCCAAGGACATGCGCTCGGAGACCTTCGCCGCCATGGCCGACACCGCGGCCGTGTGCGAACACCTCCATTATCCGCTGCAGTCGGGTAGCGATCGTGTGCTCGCGCTGATGCATCGCGGCTACACCGCCGAGCGGTACCTGGCTCGTTTGTCGGAGGCGCGGACAGCAGTCGTCGATCTGGCCGTGAGCACCGACATCATCGTCGGTTTCCCGGGCGAGACCGAGGACGATTTCGAACGCACGCTCGAGGTGGCGGCGGCGGCCGAGTACGACTACGCCTACACCTTCATCTTCTCGCCCCGCGAAGGAACCGAAGCGGCCACCATGGTCGATCACTTCGTGGCCCCCGACGTGATCGCCGAGCGCTTCGCACGATTGCGGGTGGTGGTCGAACGTTCGGCGATCATGAAGCATCAAGCGCGCGTCGGTCGCGTGGAGGAAGTGTTGATCGAAGGTCCGTCGAAGAAGGACCCCACACTGGTGTCGGCGCGCACTCGGCAGAACAAACTCGTGCACTTCCAGCCCACGACGCCGGTCCGCACCGGCTCGTACGCGCTGGTGGAGATCACCGGAGCGGCTCCGCACCACCTGCGGGGCGAGTTCCGCGAACTCATCAGCGAACCGCAGCACAAGGTGCGCATTCCCGTCGCCTCGTCGTGAGGACCATCGCCCTGCTCGGGCCGACGGCGAGCGGTAAGTCGGCGGTGGCTCTCGCGGTGGCCGAACGAAACCCGTCACTCGAGCTCGTGTCGATCGACGCGATGCAGGTGTATCGCGGCCTCGACATCGGCACGGCCAAACCATCGGCGGACGAACGGGCCCGCGTGCCTCATCACCTCATCGACATCGTCGGTCCGAGCGACGAGTTCACCGTGGCTCGGTTCCAGCGCGAGTACCGCGCGGTGCGGGCCGACATCGCGTCTCGTGATCGTCACGCGATCCTGGTGGGAGGGACCGGCTTGTACGCGCGAGCAGCCATCGACGAACTCGACATTCCGGGTCAGTGGCCAGCGGTTCGCGCGCGACTCGAACGCGAAGTCGACGAAGTGGGCGCGGCGAACCTGCATCGGCGTTTGGCGACCCTCGACCCGGTGGCCGCCACCAAGATGGAGCCCACCAATGCCCGTCGCATCGTGCGCGCACTCGAGGTGATCGAAGGGAGTGGCCGGGCGTTCTCGTCGTTCGGGCCCGGAGTCGACACGTACCCGGAGTCCGACGTGGTCCAGATCGCTCTACGGTGGCCGCGAGACGTTTTGTCACGGCGGATCGAAGAGCGCGTGGATGCGATGTTGGCGGCCGGATGGCTGGACGAAGTGCGGGCACTCGAATCGGTACCGAAGTCGCGTACCGCCGCGGCCGCGCTCGGCTACGAAGAACTGCACCGTCATCTGTCGGGCGAATGGTCGCTCGAACGGGCGCGAGAGGAGATCGTGATCCGCACCCGTCAGTTCGCCGTTCGTCAGGAGCGCTGGTTCCGGCGAGATCCGCGCGTCGAGTGGATCGACATCGAATCCGATCCGGTGGGCGAATGCGTGGCTCTCGTCGAGTCGCGGCTGACCTAACCTGAGCCGGTCATGTCCGCTGCCCAGCACGTCGTTCTCACCAAGCATCACGGCTTGGGCAACGACTTCCTGGTGTACGACACGGTTCAGGACGCACGGGTGAGCGATTGGGCGGCCGAAGCGCGCCGCTGGTGCGACCGTCGTACCGGCGTCGGCGCCGACGGACTCTTGTTGCTCGATCGCCAGTCGACTCGCCATGTGGGTATGACGCTCTACAACGCCGATGGCAGTCGGGCCGAGATGAGTGGCAACGGCATTCGTTGTCTCGTCCAGGCGGCTCATCTCGCCGATTCGTCGTCGCCGGATGACGGCGGTCGGGGCTCGATCGATTACGTGGTCGACACCGATGCCGGTCGCCGATCGGTGTCGTTGGTCGCTCTGGTCGATCCACTCACGGTGATGGCCAGTGTCGACATGGGTGAAGTCTCCGATCTGCCCGAGCCGAACGGGTGGGCGTCACTCGAGTGCCACCCCGATCGTCCGGTGCGTCACGTGTCGCTCGGCAATCCGCACTCGGTCGTCGGAGTCGACGACGTACGTGCCGTCGACTTGGGGCGACTGGGCTCGCTCGTGCCACAGGTCAATCTCGAGATCATCGAACCCGGACCCGAGCAGAACGCCATCACGATGCGCGTGCACGAACGAGGAGCCGGCATCACGATGGCCTGCGGAACCGGCGCCTGCGCGGCGGCTGAAGCCGCTCGGGCGTGGGGACTCGTTCCGGCCTCGAGTTCCGAAGTGATCGTGCACATGGACGGCGGTGACGCGCGAGTGCGCGTCGACGGACGTCGGGTCGTGTTGATCGGGCCGAGCACCTACGTCGGTTCGGTCACGGTGCCTCTGTGAGCAACACTCCGTACGGTGAGGCGCTCGGTCAGACGCTGATCGAACGCTCGTTTCGCGAGAAGATCGTGATGGTGGGCGTCATTCTCGACGGCCATACCGACGACGAAACCGACGCCAGTCTCGACGAGCTCGAGTTGCTCATCGACACCGCCGGAGCCGATGCGGTCGCGCGAATCACCCAACGTCGTGACACGCCCGACCACACCTGGTACCTGGGCAAAGGAAAGGTCGAAGAGCTCAAGGAACTCTGTTTGGCGGTCGACGCCGATACCGTTGTGTTCGACAACGAGCTCGCTCCGGCTCAGCAGTACAACCTCGAAAAGCTTCTCGGACGTACGGCGATCGATCGTACGGCGGTCATCCTCGACATCTTCGCGCAGAACGCCAGCACTCTCGAGGGCAAGGCCCAAGTCGAGCTGGCTTTGTTGCGCTATCGCTTGCCGCGTCTGCGTCGCGGGGCCACGGCCAAGTTGTCGCAGCAGCGCGGTGGAGTCGGATCTCGGTTCGGTAGCGGTGAAACCAAACTCGAAGTCGACCGCCGGCGCATCCAGAAGCGAATCGCCCGACTCGAAGAAGAATTGCGGGAACTCGGCCGCACGCGCGAACTGCAGCGCAAGGGTCGGTCGCGCAGTGGTCTGGCCAATGTCACGATCGTCGGGTACACCAACGCCGGCAAGTCCACGTTGCTCAATCGCCTCACTGCTGCGGGCGTTCTGGCCGAGAACCGGCTGTTCGCCACGCTCGACCCCACCACGCGCCGCCTCAACTTGCCCGGCGGCGAACCCGTTCTGCTCACCGACACCGTGGGTTTCGTGCGTCGTCTTCCGCACGGTCTGGTGGAGGCGTTCAAGAGCACGCTCGAGGTAGCGAGTCAGGCCGACTATCTGGTTCACGTGGTCGATGGTTCGTCGCCCGATCCGGAAGGAGAGATCGAAGCCGTACGCACCGTGTTGCGCGAGATCGACGCCGACCGCGTCCCCGAATTGTTGGTGTTCAACAAACAGGATCGCGATCCCGATCAAGTGGCGCAACTGGTGGAATCCCATCCGGGTTCGGTGGGTGTGAGTGCGCTGATGGACTGGGGAATGGACGACTTCTTGCGCACGTTGGCCGATCGTCTGCGCGCGTTGTCACAAGTGTTCGAACTGCTCGTTCCCTACGATCGCGGAGACGTGTTGGCATCCATCCACCGTGAGGGTGAAGTGGTGTCGATCACGGCCGAAGAGACCGGAACCCGAGTCCGTGCCCGCTTGGCCGACGCATCGATCGGCCGTTTGTCGCCCTTCATCGTCGACGGGCAACATGGTGTCATGAACGAGGAAGTGCGATGACCGGTTTCGTCCCGCCCCCGTATCCCTACGACCGCCTCGACGCGTTCAAACCAGCGGCGACCGCCCTCGATGGAGGAGTGGTCGATCTGTCGATCGGAACACCGTGCGATGCGCCGTTGGCCTCGGTGATCGCGGCGCTCGCCGCCAGCAACGCCGAACGCGGTTATCCCGCATCCATCGGAACCGCTCCGTTGCGCACTGCGTTCGCCGAATGGATGAAGCGCCGTTTCGACGTATCGGTGCCGGTGGCGCAGATCGCGGCCTGTGTGGGGTCGAAGGAGTTCGTGGCCACGTTGCCGCAGTGGCTCAAACTGCGCACTCCCGACCGCGACACGATCTTGTATCCGGCCATCTCGTATCCCACGTACGAAATGGGCGCCACGTTGGCCAACTGCCGCGCGGTGTCGGTGCCCGTCGATGCCGATGGCCGTTTGCGTCTCGACACCGTTGCCGCCTCCGATGCGTCGCGTGCCTTGGCGTTGTGGGTCAACAGTCCATCGAACCCGAGCGGACAACTCGACGACCTGGGTGCGGCCGCTGCGTGGGGACGCCGACACGGTGTGCCCGTCGTGAGCGACGAGTGTTACGCCGAGTTCACGTGGGACGGGCCGGCGCAATCGATCCTGCAACACGGAACCGAGGGCGTGATCGCCCTGCACTCGCTGTCGAAACGTTCGAACCTGGCCGGGTTACGCGTGGGTGCGTACGCCGGCGACGCCGAGCTCGTGCACTATCTCGGCGAGGTGCGCAAGCACGTTGGCATGATGGTTCCCGGTCCGGCTCAAGCCGCCGCCGCGGTGGCGTTGGCCGACGACGAGCACGTGGCCGAACAGCGCCGCGTGTATCGCCATCGACTCGAACTCATGGCCGATGTACTCGGCTCGTGGCAGTGGTCGGGTGGACGTGTCGACATCGATCTGCCCGCCGGCGGGTTCTATCTCTGGTACGAAGTGGGCGACGCCTGGGCCTACGCCGAAGAACTCGCGCGGGTGGGTGGTGCGCTGGTGAGTCCGGGTGAGTTCTACGGAACACAGTCCGATTCGTTCGTCCGCGTGGCCGTGGTGCAGCCCGACGATCGCATCGAACTCGTGGCGCGACGACTCCGGGGTCGTTGATGGCCCGCTGGAAGGCGTCCTCGCGCTTGTGGGCGCTCGGAGCCGTCCTGACGACGGCCGGATTCGGCTCGGCGGTGGCGAGCATTCTGCGCGACCAGACCGTGGTGGAAGATTTCGTGCGCATGCCGGCGTCGTGTGCGACCACCGTGCGAGTGGCGAGCGACGGTGAGTTCGTCATCTACTACGAGAACAAGGGAATCGTCGGTGACGTGGGTGGCTGTTCGAACGACGAGCGAACCTACGACAACGAACCGTTTCTCTCGGATTCCGGCGATGACGACGACGTCACGGGCTCGGTGACGCTGCGCATCACCGACGATGCGGGGGAGTCGGTGACTCCGGCGATGGTGATGGGCGAGCGAGCCGAGTACCGAACACCCGACTACGAGGGCACGGCGATGTTCACGGTGTCACTCGAGGCTGGTCGTGACTACACGTTCGATGTGCAGGCCGTCGAACGTTCGAGCGTGATGAGCCTGGGTCGTGAAGTGAACACCACGTCGAGTGTGCTGTTGCTCACAGGTGTGGGCTTGATCGTGGTGGGAGCACCGTTGCTCACCATCGGATCGGTGAAGGCGGCCCGTCAACGGCGTCGCCGTCGCGCGGTGATCGACTGGAGTGCGCCGTCGCTCGACGACCGTGCGCCTACAGGCGGCGCAGAACCGTGACCACCTTGCCGTAGACGCGCACGTCGTCGGCATCGAAGGTCATGGGAGACAAACGCGCGTTGGCCGGTTCGAGAACGATCTGGGCGCCGCGGCGCTTGAACGTCTTGACCGTGGCTTCGTCACCGGGGATTCCGGCCACGACGATGTCGCCGTTGTCGGCCACGTTCTGCTGACGAGCGACCACGAAGTCGCCGTCGAGAATGCCGGCCTCGATCATCGACTCACCGCGCACGCGCAGCATGAAGAGTTCGCCGTCACCGGTGAAGTCGGCCGGGAGGGGGAGGAGCTCTTCGACGTTCTGCTGGGCCAGCACGTCGGTGCCAGCCGCGACGTCACCCACCAGCGGAACGTGGTGAACGCGGGACCGGGCGATGATGGCGCCGGAGTTGCGGTCCCAGTTGACCTTGATGGCGCGGGGGAGGTTGGGGTCGCGCTCGAGGTAACCCAGACGCTGCAGCGTGGACAGGTGGTTGTGCACCGTGGACGGGGACGTGAGGCCCACGGCCTCGCCGATCTCGCGGACCGAGGGCGGATAGCCCCGCTCGGTCATGCTCGCCTCGATGCACTCGAGGATGCCGCGTTGCCGGTCGGTGAGGGTCTGTTCGGTCATGGGCAGCATCGTACGGATGTTCGCCCTGGCAGTCAAACATTTGTTCGATCGAGGGTTGACACCGAACAGGTGTTCCCATAGCCTGCGAACACGCGTTCGGTCCGAACCCTGCCACACCCCGTTGGCATGGTGAGAACCAACAGATCCCACCCGACAGAAAGGTTCCGACATGGCCATCGCCCTCGATCCCCGCTACGTCGTCGAAATTCGCCCGATCCACACCGACATGCACGCGGTGTACGTGCGTCGCCGGATCGTCGTGGGCCTGGTGGCCCTGGTCCTAGCGGTTGCCGCCTGCCTCGGCATCCGCTCTTTGGCGAGCCGCGGAGACGGTGCTGCCCCCGTCTCCGCGGTGACGCCACCCACCGTCGTCAACGGTGTCGACGTCTCGGGTGCGTTCGCCCTCAGCCAGGGTGTCTACGTGGTTCAGCCCGGCGACACCATGTGGTCCATCGCGTCGTCGCTCACCAACGGCAGCGTGCGCGACTACGTGCGCCAACTCATCCAGCTCAACGGCAGCGCGTCGCTCGATGTGGGTCAACCCCTCGTTCTGCCGGCCGACTGACGCGTTGCGCATCTGACTGAACAGCACGTCAACCAGCCGCCGGGCTACCCTGCGGCCATGCGTTGTGTGATGTGCCGGAACGATGACACCAAGGTCATCGATTCGCGCACGGCCGAAGACGGCGCTGCCATCCGCCGGCGCCGCGAGTGCCCCGAGTGCAGTCACCGGTTCACCACGTACGAGCGCATCGAGTCGGTGGCCCTGATGGTCGTCAAGACTAAAGGCGGCCGCGAACCCTTCGATCAGGCCAAGGTGGTCTCGGGCATCATGGCCGCGGCCAAGGGACGCCCGATCGACCTGGAGGCCGCCACGCTCCTCGCCGAAGGCATCGAGGAAGAGATTCGATTGTCGGGCCAGACCGAAGTGCCGAGCACCCGGGTCGGCATCGCCGTTCTCGAGCGGCTCCGCGATCTCGACGACGTGGCGTACCTGCGGTTCGCCAGCGTGTACAAGAACTTCGACGGCGCCGACGACTTCCGTCGCGAGGCCGCGTTGCTCGACAAGTCGCCGGTTTCCTGAGCCGTCGTAGAGTCGGCTCGTGACCGAGACCCGCACCGCCTTTCGTACCTGTCCGTTGTGCGAGGCCGGCTGCGGCCTCGAGATCAGCGTCGAGATCGCCAAGAAGGGTGATCGCACCGAAGAACGTGTAACGCGTATTCGCGGCGACATGAACGACGTCTTCTCGCACGGGTACATCTGCCCGAAGGGTTCGACGCTCAAGCAACTGCACGACGATCCCGATCGTCTGCGCCGACCACTCGTGAAGCGCAACGGCGTGCACGTGGAAGTGTCGTGGCCCGAAGCCTGGGACGAAGTCGCCGGACGTTTGGGCGAGATCATCGAACGCCACGGACGCGAATCGGTGGCGGCGTACTTGGGTAATCCGGGCGCTCACAACGTGGGCGCACTGCTGTACAACCGCACCTTCCTGCAGGGCCTCGGGAGTCGTCGTCGCTTCAGTGCGTCGACGGTCGACCAGATGCCCAAACAAGTCGCCTGCGGTTACGTGTTCGGCAGTGGCGCCACCATTCCGGTGCCCGATCTCGATCACACCGACTACCTCTTGATGCTCGGCGCCAATCCGTACGCGTCCAACGGAAGTCTGTGCACCGCCCCCGATTTTCCGGGTCGTCTCGAAGCGATCCGGGCGCGCGGCGGACGCGTGGTCGTGGTCGACCCGCGGCGTAGTCGCACCGCCGAAGAAGCCGACTTGTGGGTTCCGATTCGACCCGGCGCCGACGCGTACTTCTTGATGTCGATCGTTCAGGTGTTGTTCGCCGAGACCCTCGTGCGACTTCCCGAGCACATCGCCGACCTCGTCAACGGTGTCGACGACGTGCGGGAGGCGGCCAGTGCGTTCGCTCCGGAAGTGACCAGTGCGGTCACTGGTCTCGAACCCGACTTGGTTCGCCGTGTCGCGCGTGAGTTGGCGGCGGCGCCGTCGGCGGCCGTGTACGGACGGATCGGAACCACCACCACCGAGTTCGGAACAACCACTTCGTGGCTCGTCGAAGTGGTGAACGCCCTCACTGGCAATCTCGATCGACGCGGTGGCGCGATGTTCACCACACCGGCCGTCGGTAGTCCCAGTACACGCGGAAAGCCCGGTGTGGGCGCGGGTTTTCGCATCGGACGAGGTGGCGGCAAGACGGTCGTGCGTGGCTATCCGGAAGTGATGGGGGAGTACCCGGTCGCGGCCTTGGCCGAAGAGATCACCGAAGCCGGCGACGAGCGCATTCGCGCTCTCGTCACCGTCGCCGGCAACCCGGTGTTGTCCACGCCGCATTCGCAGCAACTCGACGCCGCCCTCGACGCACTCGACTTCATGGTGAGCGTCGACATCTACCTGAACGAGACGACGCGTCACGCCGATGTGATTCTTCCGCCTCCGTCGCAGTTGCAACGCGAGCACTACGACGTCGCGCTGTTGTCGTTCGCGGTACGCAACGTGGCCAACTACAGCGATGCAGTGCTCGCTCTCGACGACGATCAGCCCGACGAGTGGGAGATCCTCTGCAAGTTGGCTCTCATCGCGCAGGGTCTCGGACCCGATGCCGATCCGTCGCTCGCCGATGAAGCACAGATCGACGCACTCGTGCGCAGTGCGATCGCCGATCCGACGTCTCCCATTCACGGTCGCGACGCCGACGAGATTCGCGCGCAACTCGACCGTCACCGCGGCCCCACTCGTCAGCTCGATTTCATGTTGCAAACGGGCCCGTACGGAGCGGCCTTCGGTGCCAACCCGAACGGCGCGAGTATCGATCACTTGCGCGCCAATCCGCACGGTGTCGATTACGGCCCGTTGCAGACACGGTTGCCCGATGCGTTGCGCACGAAGTCGGGTCGTGTCGAACTCGCGCCGGCCGAGTTGCTCGCCGATGTCGCGCGGATGCACGCACATCTCGACGAGTTCACGCGTCGCGATCTCGTTCTCGTCGGACGTCGCCATCTGCGTTCGAACAATTCATGGATGCACAACATCGACGTTCTCGTGAAGGGCAAGCCGCGTTGCACACTGCACGTGCATCCCGATGACGCAGCACGACTCGGTGTTCGTGAGGGATCGGTTGCGCGCATCACGTCGCGCGTCGGTTCGGTCGACGCGGTGGTCGAGATCACCGACGGCATCCGTCCCGGAGTGGTGAGCCTCCCGCACGGTTGGGGTCACGGCCAGCCCGGCACCCGTCTGCGGGTGGCGGCCGAGCGAGCCGGGGTCAACTCAAACGTTCTGACCGACCACCAGGCCATCGACCCCTTGTCGGGCACGTCGGTCCTGAATGGCATCCCGGTCACGGTTGTCCCCGTCTGATCCACAGCCTTTCAACAGGCTTTTCCCCTGAAAAAAGGGCAAATTCACACGGTTGTCCACTTCCTTCACACAGGGTGTTCCCCGTACCCTCGGCGTCGCGAAAGGGGTGGTCGATGACCGTGGCAAGGTTCCGATTTACGGGCAGCTGGGCGGGATTTTCCGGCCTGAACCTACGGTCACGACCACCCTTTTCAGGACGAACTCGACAATTGTTGACAAGCACGTAACTACACTGCTGTAATCTCACAACCGCTTGTGGTGACATACGCGGAGGGGGACCGCGACCACCACATCTTGTGCCTCCAACGATCCGACCAACTTCAGACGACCCCACGAAAGGGACTTCCATGTCACTCGCACCCGACCGCCTTGCCATCGGGATCCGCCGGCACTTCACCACGCCCGGACAACACCCGTACGACCAGGTGGTCTGGGAGAAGCGCGACGCCCGAATCTCCAACTGGAAGGACGGCTCGGTCGCCTTCGAGCAGCTCGGGGTCGAGTTCCCGGTCACCTGGTCGCTCA
>VFZC01000014.1 GCA_016871355.1 Actinomycetota bacterium | reverse complement strand
CGAATCGGGTGGCGTGGTTCGGGCCGGCATCGTTCGCTACATCGAACACTCCGACGTCGATCGTCTGCTGGCCGCCGTCGACGCCATCGCCCGCCGCGGCTGACTCGGTCAGTTCGCGTGCTCGATCTCAGCGGTCGAGGCCGAGGACTTCGAAGTTCTCGGCCCACCGATCGAGGGCCGCGTCGATCTGGACGGGCTTCACCGGTGCCGACACGAAGTAACCCTGAACCGCGTCGCAGCCGAGGCTGCGAATGAGCGTGAACTGTTCGACGGTCTCGACACCTTCGGCCACCACTTGCAGTCCGAGCGAATGGCCCACGTCGACACCGGAGCGGACCATCGCGTCGGGTTCGGCTGCCGAGGCATCCAGGCGACTCACCATGGCGCGATCGATCTTCAACTCGGTGAACGGCGCCACCAGAAGTCGCTCGTAGTTGCTGGTTCCGGTGCCGAAATCGTCGACGGCCAACTTGAATCCGGCCAATCGCAACCGGGTGAGAACCGCAACCGTCGGAGTGAGGTCGGGAATCGGCGTGGTCTCGGTGACTTCGAAGGTCCACGACTCGGCCGGTGAGGTGCCCGTGAGAATTCGCTGCGCACGACGGGGCAGTTCGTCGTCGTCGAGATCGAGAACCGAGATGTTGAGCGAGACGTCGGGCATGGACGCCAAGGCGCGGTAGCGAAAGCGATCGTGGGCGGCCATGGTCATGATCGCATCGAGCAATTCGGATGTGCGGCCGAGATCTTCCACCAACGCGACGTAGGCCGCGGGCGACACGTCACCCTTGTCGGGACGCCGCCAACGCACGAGTGCTTCCACGCCCACGACGTCACCAGTGGAAACCGACACCTTCGGTTGATACACGAGGTGCATGAACTCGGGGTCGAACAACGCCTCGTCGTCGATGCGCAAGCGCGGACCAGTGGGATCGATGCGCTCGTTGGCGACGTGCGTCCACTCGAGCATCGCCGAGCGAAGCAGGTCGAGCGAGAAGGGCTTGGCGAACGTGGCGATCACCCGGAGGCGATGCATCTCGGCGATGCGACCGGCCGTGGTGATGAGTGTCTCGTCGGCCCCACTCACGAGAATCACCGGCAGCCCCCGATGCGTAGTACCCAGGCGGCTCATCACTTCGATGCCGTCGAGTTCACCGAGAGACAAGTCGAGCACGACCAGATCGAACCGACCCTGAATGGACTCTTCGATCTCAGCGGGTGAACTCGCGGTGCTAACGGAGAAGCCGGCCGACTCGGCCACGGCTTCGATGAGTTCGCAGATCGCTGGCTCGTCGTCGATCACCAGGACGCGCGGAGACTCAGACATCGGTGGCCTCGGCGAGATACGGCATCAGCGCACCGTACAGGTCGTCACGCGAGAAGGGTTTGGCCAGAGTCCGCTCGCCGAGTTCTTGCAGAGTGCGCATACTCGAGCTGTACCCGGTCATGAAGATCACCGCCAGATCGGGCTGGATCGCCGTGGCCAACTTCGCCAACTCGATCCCGTCGATCTCTTCTCCGAAGTTCGCGTCGGAGACCAAGACGTCGGGTGCGAACTCCTCGACGAGTTCGAGCGCCGCCTTGGGCGACGTCGCGAATCGCACATCGACTCCGACGTCGATGAGCCACGACGCGACGAGTTCGGCCAGAGACTGTTCGTCGTCCGCCACCACCACACGTCGTCCGGCGCGCCGACGGGGGGCGCTCGCTGCCTCGGCAGCGGACGGATCGTGGACGGGAAGAACGAGCGACACCGTGGTGCCCGCACCGAGTCGAGTACTGAGAGTGGCGGTGCCGCCGGTTTGGCGCGCGAACGCGTACACGGTCGCCAATCCGAGACCAGTACCACTGCCCGGCTTCTTGGTGGTGAAGAAGGGTTCGAAGGCCCGCGCCACGACCTCTTCGCTCATCCCCGATCCGTCGTCGGTGATCGACAGTCGAATGAACGACCCCGCCAGTCCCCACGATGGGTCGAGTTCGTCGACGCGTTGGGCTGCGATCGTCAGAGTGCCGTTGGGGCCCATGGCGTCGCGCGCATTGAACGCAAGGTTCAAGATGCACGACGACAGCCGACCCGCATCGAGCATCAGTTGCACCGACTGATCGGGAATGTCGACCGCCACCGTGCGACCCGCACCCAAGGCCTGTCGGACCAGTGGAAGAATTCCCTTCACCAGATCGGCCAAGGAGACCGCGCTCTCCTCCAGCGGCTGACTCCGCGCGACCGCGAGCAACGACTTCGTGATCTCGGCGCCACGCTCGACCGCCGACACCGAGCGCGACACGAACTTCGACAACTTCTCGTCGTTGATCACGACGTCATTGGTGGCCATCAACTGCAAGTTGCCAAGGGTGACGAACAACAGGTTGTTGAAGTCGTGAGCGAGACCACCCGCCAGTGCACCGAGGGCCTCCATGCGCTCCGACTGAGCCGATCGCATGGCCCGTTCACGTCGCTCGGTTGCGTCGCTCACTTGCAGGAAGCCCTGCCCACCTTCCAGCGGTCGGCCCTCGATCTCGAGGATGCGCATCGAACCATCGTCTTCTTCATCGGGCAGTTCGGCTGATGACGTGTTCCCCCCGAGGACTGTCGACATGACGTCGTCGAGAACTTTGACCGCCACCGAATCGTCGGCCACACCCAATGCTTCGACCACCGAACGACCGCTCGGAGACCCTCCCGAATGACGACGAATCTCGTCGTTGGCGGCCACCACACGTCGCTTCGCGTCGAAGACCAAGGCCACACCGGGTGACGTTTCGACGAGAGCACGAATCACGGTGTCGCGCCGCTTCTTCTCCTGCATCGAACGACGACGAACCAGGCGGGCGATGACCACGAGTGACGACGCCCACACGACGATCACCACGACGACAGCGGTCACGCTCTCGATCGTAAGGGAGTGGCAGGTAGCATCTCGGGGACCGGGGAGTGGCGCAGTGGTAGCGTTCCTGCTTTGGGTGCAGGAGGTCGGGGGTTCAAATCCCCCCTCCCCGACTCTCGACGACGAGCCGTGCTGTGGCAGGGTTCGTCCATGAGTATTCTCGATCTTCCGATTCATCGCCTCGACGGTTCGCCCTCGACTCTCGGTTCGTACGGCGCCAAGGCGTACCTCGTGGTCAACGTGGCGAGTAAGTGCGGACTGACTCCGCAGTACACCGGACTCGAAGACCTCCAGAAGCGCTACGGCGCCCAGGGTTTGAGCGTGGTCGGAGTTCCGTGCAACCAGTTCGCGGGCCAGGAGCCCGGTTCACCCGACGAGATCGCCACGTTCTGCTCGGTCACCTACGGCGTCACGTTTCCCCTGACGGAGAAGATCGACGTGAACGGCGACGGACGCCACCCGATCTACGGCGAACTCACCCAGGTGGCCGACGCCGAGGGAACATCAGGTGACATCCGCTGGAACTTCGAGAAGTTCCTCGTGGCCGGTGATGGTCGCATCGTCGCCCGTTTCAGCCCGATGGTCGCACCCGACGATCCCGCGATCGTCGGCGCCATCGAACAACTGCTCGGCTGACTCAGCCGAGGTCAGTCGCCGCACCAGTGAACTGCGACTGATACAGACGGTGGTACGCGCCTTTGGCCCGGAGAAGTTCGTCGTGTGATCCCTGCTCGACGATCGCCCCATTTTCCATCACCAAGATGACGGTCGCGTCACGAATGGTCGAGAGTCGGTGGGCGATCACGAAACTCGTTCGGTCGCGGCGCAATGCCGACATCGCCTTCTGAATGAGGACCTCGGTACGAGTGTCGACCGAACTGGTCGCCTCGTCCAGGATCAAGATGGCCGGATCGGCCAGGAACGCACGAGCGATGGTGAGGAGCTGCTTCTCCCCCGCGCTCACCGCGGCGCCTTCGCCATCGAGAACCGTGTCGTACCCGGCGGGCAACGAGTGAACGAAGCGGTCGACGTACGTGGCTTTGGCCGCCGCCAAGATCTGCTCTTCCGTCGCCTGCGGATTTCCGAAGGCAAGGTTCTCACGAATGGTGCCGTTGAAGAGCCAGGTGTCCTGCAACACCATGCCGATCTGCGAACGCAGAGCCGAACGCGGGATCGCCGCGATGTCGCGACCGTCGAGCACGATGCGCCCGGCATCGAGTTCGTAGAAGCGCATCAGGAGATTCACGAGCGTGGTCTTGCCAGCCCCGGTGGGTCCGACGATCGCCACGGTTTCACCCGGACGTGCTTCGAACGACAAGTTGCTGATCAGCGGTCGCTCGGGCGAGTACGAGAACGAAACTCTCTCGAATCGGATGTCGCCTCGCGTGGGTTCCGCCGGTGCTTCTCCCCGTTCAGCAGTCTGTTCGGTCGCGTCGAGTAGTTCGAACACGCGCTCGGCCGACGCCACACCCGACTGCAGAACGTTGAACATCGACGCCGTCGTGGTGAGCGGCACCGTGAACTGGCGCGAATACTGCGCGAACGCTTGGATGTCGCCCAAACTCAGAGCGCCCGACGTGACTCGCATCCCGCCGATCACGGCGATGGCCACGTAATTGAGGTTGCCGAGGAACATCATCACGGGCTGGATGGACCCCGACATGAACTGAGCGCCGTCGGCGGCTTCGAACAGATCCTGGTTGGTCATCGCGAATCGAGCCTCCACGTCGGCTTGCTGTCCGAACGCCTTGACGATCGCGTGTCCCGTGAAGGTCTCTTCGATGATTCCGTTCACCTGGCCGGTCTTCGACCACTGCGCCATGAATTTTGCCCGTGACCGCTTGGCGATGCTCTTGGTCGCGAAGAGCGAGATGGGGATCACGGCCAGTGCGATGAGAGCGAGCAGGAACGAGACGTCGAACATCATGATTAGAACACCGATGATGGTGAGCACCGACGTGAGCAACTGGCTGAGCGACTGCTGAAGGCTCTGAGAAATGTTGTCGATGTCGTTGGTGACTCGGCTCAGCAGATCGCCACGTGAGTTCTGATCGACGTACGAGAGCGGCAACGAGTGAATCTTCGTCTCGACGTCACGTCGTAGTCTGAACATGGTGCGTTGCACCACTCCGGCCAGCAAGAAGGCCTGGAGGTAGCCGAGGAGGTACGAGCCGACGTACACGGCCAGAGCCAGACCAAGGGTCCGGTGCAACCGCCCGAAGTCGATTCCGTCGGAGAACAGCCCCTCGAACACGATGTCGGTCGCGCGCCCGAGGATGCGCGGCCCGAGCACCACCAGCGTCACGCTGATGACGGCAAGAACCATGATGACGATGACCACGGTTCCGTCGCGACCGAGTCGACGCGCGAGACGACGCGACGTCCCCCCGAAGTCCTTCGACTTCTCGGTGGGAATTCCGACCGAATGGAAACGCCCGGTCCGCATCTCGGTCACCGAGGCACCGCGGGGCTGATTCATGCCGCGCCCTCCTCGCTGTACTGCGACTGAACGATCTCTTGGTACGTCGGACAGGAAGTGAGAAGTTCGTCGTGACTTCCGAGTCCCATCACGTCGCCGTCTTCGAGAACCAGGATGTGGTCGGCCTGACGAATCGTGGAAACACGCTGGGCGACCACGATCATCACCGAGTCACGAGTGATCGGCGCGAGTGCGGCCCGCAACCGCGCGTCGGTGGCGAGATCGAGGGCCGAGAACGCGTCGTCGAACACGTAGAACTCGGGACGGCGAATCACCGCGCGGGCGATCGACAGTCGCTGGCGCTGGCCGCCCGACACGTTGGCCCCACCCTGCGTGATCGGTGCCTCGAGCCCGCCTGGCATCTGTGCCACGAAGTCGGCCGCTTGCGCGACGTCGAGCGCTTCCCACATCTCGGCCTCGGTGGCGTCGGTCTTCCCGTATCGGAGGTTCGACGCGACCGTGCCCGAGAAGAGGAACGGCTTCTGAGGAACGAGTCCGACCCGTGACCAGATCACTTCGGGTGCGAGGTCGCGAACATCGACACCATCCACCGACACCGTGCCGGCCGTCGCGTCGACGAGGCGAGGGATCAAGTTGACGAGGGTCGTCTTTCCCGAACCCGTGCTACCGATGATGGCAAGCGTCTCCCCCGGCCCGACGCGGAACGACACGTCGCGCAACACGGGTTCGGCGGCGCCGGGATAGCTGAAGCCGACGTGACGGAACTCGAGCGTGGCCCGCTCGTCGACGGTCGTGCGAGCATTCGGCGAAATCACCACCGAAGTCCGAGTCTCGAGAACTTCCACGATGCGCTCGGCGCTCGCCGAGGCTCGTGGCCACAGAGCAGCCATGAACGTCGACATCAGCACCGCCATCAAAATCTGGATGAGGTAGGTGAGAAACGCGAGCAGCGACCCGATCTGGGTCGAGCCATCTTCCACTCGATACGCACCGACCCACACCACTGCGACACACGACGCGTTGACCACGAGTGTGACCGTCGGGAACATCAAGCCCTGAAGTCGTCCACCCCGCAGGGCCGTGGTGGTCAGCGATGAATTGGCGGTTCGGAAGCGTTCGATCTCCTCGGGCTCGCGAACGAAAGCGCGCACGACCCGGATGCCGGTGAGCTGCTCGCGGAGGATCTCGTTGATGCGGTCGACCTTTTCCTGCATCACTCGGAAGTTGGGCACCATGCGCCCGATGATGTTGGCGAGCAAGAACACGACCACCGGAATCGCGACCACGATGATCCACGACAGACCCGCGTCTTCGTGAATGGCCAAAGCCACGCCGGCCACCGCCGTGAACGGCGCGGCGAGCAGCATGGTGCAGGTCATCAAGACCAGCATCTGAACCTGTTGGACGTCGTTCGTGATGCGGGTGATCAGAGACGGGGACCCGAATGAATTGAGTTCGCGAGCCGAGAACGAGTTCACCTGGTGAAAGAGCGACGCGCGGAGGTCACGACCGAAAGCCATCGCGATACGCGCTCCCCATCGCACGGCCAGGACCGAGAACAACACCTGGATCAGCGATACTCCGAGCATCACCAGTCCGAGACGACCGATGTATCCGGTGTCGCCTCGCGCGACACCCTTGTCGATGATGTCGGCGTTCAGAGTCGGGAGCAAGAGACCCGCCACCGCTTGGATGGCCTGGAAGACGACGACCACCGCGAGAACCCTTCGGAAGGGCTTCAACGACTCGGATAGCAACCGCTTCAACACGCCTGGTCGACGATAGTCCCCGATCTAAGGTCGAACCATGAGCGGGATTCCCGTGATCGACGTGTCGCGTTCGGGCTCAGCCGATTCGATCGCCCGAGCCTGCGAAGAGATCGGGTTCTTCTGTGTGACGGGCCACGGGGTGCCTGATTCGGTGCTTCGCGCGTCGTGGCGAGCGGCCCGCGACTTCTTCGATCTTCCACTAGCGGCGCGGATGCGAGTCGCCATGCCCTACGCGGGTTATCCGTACGGCTACTCGCCTTTGTCGGGCGAAACGCTGGCCCGATCGCTCGGAGACGCCGCACCACCCGATCGCAAGCAGTCGTTCGCGATTGGCCCGGTGACGAAGCCGGCGCACGACATCACCGATCCCGACGAGGAATTCGCCTGGTCGCCCAATTTGTGGCCCGACGAACTTCCCGCGCTTCATGAATCGTGGACCGCTCGCTACTCCGCGCTGAGCCAACTCGCCGCACGCCTGTTGTCACTCATGGCCGAGTCGCTTCACTTACCCGGCCACTACTTCGACACGATGATCGACCGCCACACGAGCGCGATGCGGGCCCTCGATTACCCCGGTGCCACCGATTCGTCCGTCGCGATCGCCGACGGTCAGTGGGGTGCGAGTGCTCATACCGACTACGGCACTCTCACCATCCTCGAAACCGATCCCGATCAACCAGGCCTCCAAGTGCGTCGTTCGGATGACGAGTGGGTCGACGTCGATCCACCAAGTGGTTCGCTGGTGGTGAACCTGGGCGATGCGATGGAGCGCTGGACCAACGACCGCTGGCGATCGACGTTGCATCGGGTCACGATCCCCGCCGGTCGACGGCAGTCGATTGCTTTCTTCCACAATGCCAATTGGGACGCGGTGATCGAATGCCTCCCGACGTGTCTCGCCACTGGTGAAACGGCGCGCCACTCGCCCATCGCGGCCGGACCACACCTCATGGGCAAGTTCAAGTCGACCGTCAACCGGTACTGAACCCTCGAACATCTAGGCTCGACACGATGATCGATTGGGCCGCTGACTTCATCGATGCGATCGGACTCCTCGGCGTGGCGGCACTGGTGGCGCTCGAGAACATCTTCCCGCCCATCCCGTCCGAACTCGTCTTGCTGCTCACCGGCTTCAACGTGAGCGAGACCCGATTCGGATTCGTGGGAGCGATCGTGTTCGCCACGATCGGATCGGTGGTGGGCGCCTACTTCCTCTACGGGGTCGGTCGTCTTCTCAACGAAGACCGACTCGAGGCGTTCCTCGCCGGAATCGGACGGTTCGTCGGTTTGAAGAAGTCCGACGTGCACACAGGGTTCCAGTGGTTCGAGCGCCACGGAACTCTCGTGGTTCTGTTCGGCCGACTCGTGCCGGTGGTCCGGTCGGTGGTGTCGATACCAGCCGGGGCCGACAAGATGCCGCTCGGGCGTTTCACGGCACTGACCGCGTTCGGTTCGCTCGTGTGGAACACGATCTGGATCTCGATCGGCTGGGGTCTGGGCGACCAATGGAAGAAGGCGGGGCACTGGGGTGACTACATCCAGTACGGAGTGATCGCGCTCATCGCGGTCGGCCTGGTGGTGCTGATCGCCCGTGCTCGTCGGAGGTCCGGCTCGCTAACATGAGCTTCCCTTGCGGGTGTAGCTCAATGGCTAGAGTTCCAGCCTTCCAAGCTGGCTATGCGGGTTCGATTCCCGTCACCCGCTCCCCATGGCGGTGTTCACCGAGATTCCCGAGATCTCCGCGGCGTCGTGGCGTCGCGGCGACGCCGATTCCGCCGCTCGTGATCTCGTGCGCGTCTGCCACGAGGTCGGTTTCTTCACCCTGGTCGACCACGGGATCGACCGGGTGTTTCTCGATCGCTACTTCACTCTGTTGCGTTCGTTCTTCGCTCTCCCGCGTGATGTCAAACAGCGGATCGCCAAGGTCAACTCGCCCTTCTTCCGCGGCTGGGAAGACATCGGCTCCGAACTGACCGACAACAAGATCGACCACCGCGAACAACTCGATCTCTCGTCGGAGAACCCGCCCTACCCTGCCGAGGTCCAACCGGCCTATCTCCGCATCGACGGACCCAATCAGTGGCTTCCGGAGTCGGTGCTCCCTGGTTTCCGCGACACGGTCATCGAGTTCTTCGGATCGATGGGTGATCTCGCCAACGAACTCATGGCGGTTCTGGCTCGGGGACTCGGTTTGCCGGCCACGACGTTCCGTGATCGCTTCGGCGAGCGTCCGTACTCGTTGGTGAAGTTGATCTCGTATCCGACGACACCAGCAGGCGAAGCCGGCGTCAACGGCCACAACGATGCCGGATTCCTCACGCTGCTCTTGCAGCACGGCGTGGGCGGACTTCAGGCACTCAATCCCGACGGTGAGTGGATCGACGTTCCGCCGCGCAACGATGCCATCGTCGTCAACCTCGGCGAAATGTTGCAGTCGATGACCGGCAACTACCTCGTGGCCACCAAGCACCGAGTGGTCGCCGATCAACCGCGGTTCTCGTCGGCTTACTTTCACGGACCCGACCTGCGCGCCAGCCTCGCGCCGCTCGAACTGGGCTCACAGTTCGTCGACGCCGTGGCCGCCAGCCCGCGTCATCGCGAGGCTGGGTTCATGGCCAAGCGCGAAGAACTCCTCTCGGGCGCGTCGGGCACCAAGAGCACGTCAGTCGCTTTGTTCGGTGAACAGCTCTGGAACTACTACAAGCGTTCGTATCCCGACTTGGTCGCGGCGCATCACGCCGACGTCGTCGGCTGATCAGCGGGCGAATTCGCGCACGACTCGTCCCGGACGGGCCCCAGTGTTCACGCCGTTCTCCGTGACCACTTCACCGCTCACGAGAGTGGCCGCGTAGCCGGTGGCACCGACCCGCAAACGACCCTTGCCGTTCGGGAAGTCGTTGACGTACTCGGGGTAACCCACCTGCAGTGCATCCGGATCGAACACGTTGAGATCGGCGAAAGCGCCGGTTCGTACAGTTCCCCGATCGATGAGCCCGAGCACCGCGGCCGGCTTCGACGTGAGTCGGCTCACGGCATCGGGAAGTGTGGCGATCTTGCGATCACGCGCCCAGTACGCCAGGTAGTGCGTGGGGGCATCGGCATCACAGATCTGACCGGCGTGCGCACCAGCATCGCCGAGACCCGGCACGACCGCATCGAGTTTCAAGAACTCTCCGATGTTGGCGCGATTGCGGTTGAAGAACCACACGTTGAACAATTCGCGACCCTGCGACTCGAGCAGACGCTCAACGATCACTTCGACCGGGTG
The DNA here is from genome assembly GCA_016871355.1 of Actinomycetota bacterium. Classification (GTDB taxonomy): domain Bacteria; phylum Actinomycetota; class Acidimicrobiia; order Acidimicrobiales; family Ilumatobacteraceae; genus Casp-actino8. The sequence continues at coordinate 51,169 of VFZC01000014.1, read as the reverse complement.
CTTGCCGACCCGCGCCGCGATGTCGGCCAGCGATTCGCCACCTTCCACGTCGTACTCGGGAACCGCGCCCTGTCCGAGCGGGTGGATGTACTGCGGGTCGTACCACGTGCCGCGGGCCTTGCCCTCTTCGATCAACTCGGCACGAGTGGACGCATCGGCCAGCGCGGCGAGTCGGTCGTCGAGAGTGGGCAACGACATGACGGCACGCCAACGCGAACTTCCGACCGGCGGCACCTGATACAGGCCCATCAAACTTCCGCTGGGACGCGTCATGGAAATGGCGGTGATGTCGCCGTCATTGGCTCGAATGTCGGCCAGCATTCCGTTCCAGAAACCGGCGGCATCGGCGTTTCCGTTGCCGACACCACCCGAGAAGAGAACTCGACCACCGCGGCGCGCCATGGCCCGCAACAAGTCGATCTCGTGCTGGAACTTTGTCTCGAAGTCGAGCACGGCCTGGAACAGCCCGCCGCCGCCTTCATTCATGCCGTCGGCGACGGCCAGGTATTCGTCGATGGGCGCGTACGTTCCGGGGACCTTGCGGCCGTCGGGCACGACGTGCGCGAGGATGCGTGACGTGGAGAAACCGACGGCGCCACCGGCGATGGCTTCGGCGGCGATGTCTCGCATCTGAGCCAACTCGTCAGGTGTCGCCACGGCATCTTCGGCCATCGAGCGATCGCCCATGACGTGGTAGCGGACGGCACAATGCCCGAGCAGACCCACCACGTTGAGAGCCGGACGCAAACGCTGCACCGAGTCGAGATACTGCGGGAAGGTCTCCCAGTCCCACGGCAAACCGTTGAGGATCGCTTCGCGCGGAATGTCTTCGACACTCTCCATGAGTTCGGCGAGATACGACTTCGAACTCTGCGCGACCGGTGCGAACGTGACACCGCAGTTACCCGTGAGAACGGTGGTCACGCCGTGCCACGACGACGACGTCATGTACGGATCCCACGCCACCTGAGCATCGAGATGTGTGTGCAGGTCGACGAAGCCCGGTGTGACGACCTTGCCGCTCGCATCGATCTCCTGCTTGGCCGTGTCAGCGGTCAGATCGCCGATGGCCGTGATGCGATCGCCGTCGACCGCGACATCGGCGCGAACGCCAGCCGCTCCCGTTCCGTCGATGACCGTTCCACCGCGAATGATCAGATCGTGGGCCATGCTTCCCCCTTGTCCTCGAGTGAATTCTAGGAGCGACCTAGGCTCGCCGAATGACCGTAGCGCTGGTTCGCCGAACGAGTTCACGACTCGCCGATGGGGTTCTCACCCACCTCGAACGCCGACCCGTCGACATCGACCTGGCCCGTCGGCAGTGGGAGTCGTACGTGAACGTCCTGCGCGACGCGGGTTGGGCCGTTCGCGAGGTTCCGACCCTCGACTCGTGCCCCGACTGCGTGTTCGTGGAGGACGCGGTGGTCATGTACCGCGACGTGGCGATCATCACCCGCCCGGGTGACGACACCCGCAAGCCCGAGATCGATGCGGTCGAACCGATCGTCCGCGAACTCGGCTGCCGCATCGCGCGCATCGAAGCCCCCGGCACCATGGACGGCGGCGACGTGCTGAAGATCGGCGACACCATCTACGTCGGTCGGGGTGGTCGCACCAATCAAGCCGGCATCGATCAATTCGCCGCCATCGTCGAACCCATGGGAGCCCGGGTCATCGCCGTGCCCGTCACCAAAGTTCTCCACCTCAAGTCGGCGGTCACTGCTCTCCCCGACGGAACCGTCGTCGGTTGGGAACCCGCGGTCGACGATTCGTCGGTGTTCCCGACGTACCTGTCGATGCCCGAGGAATCGGGCGCCCACGTGGTGCTCATCGACGGCAAACGCTTGCTGATGGCCGCCGATGCACCGCGGAGTGCCCAGATCTTCCGCGACCTCGGCTACGAGCCGATCTGCGTCGACATCTCGGAGTACATCAAGTTGGAAGGATGCGTCACCTGCTTGTCGGTGCGCCTGCGCGAGTTCAGCTGACCGCGCGCCACTTCATGATGTCGTCCACGCCGATGGTCGACCCGCATTCGATGCTCGCCTTCATGACGGTGGGAGTCATCACGGTCGCCGTGTCGAAGTAGTCCGCCGCGTACACTGTCCAACCGTCGCGATAGCGGCGCACACTGGTTCCGCGAGTCATGGGCACTCGTTCGCCGCTCGGCAGCGCGGCCATCTGCACCCACTCCTGCACATACGTGCTGCCGTCGTTGAGCTCGGGGCCCACGGGCGAAAACTCGATGTTCCCGCACTTGGGCATCACGTCGACCATCCACTCGCGAATGCGGGCCTGCCCTCGGAACTCGCCGAAGATCGGATCGATGTAGATGGAGTCGGTGGGGTGGAACTGATCGCAGTCCTTGTCGAAATCGACGTCGCGAGCCGCCGTCACCGGAGTTCCGACCCAACGCTCCCAGCCGTCGAGCGACGGTGCCGGTGGCAGCGGTGCGACTTCGCCGTTCGGACCAGGCTGGCGGAACGGGCCGGTGTCGTACACGTCGCACGCCCAGGTGATGAACCCGTCGCGATAGCGACGCACACTCACACCCTTCGACAAGGGCATGTCGCCCGCGAACATCTGCCATTCGTCGAGCGACGTGCCACCTTCGCCGTCGTCGAGCAGAACCGCAGGTTGAGTGGGGCGGAACTCGATGAACGCGATCTCGGCCATCGTCGGAACCAACCAGGCCGCGATCGCGTCGCGACCGAAGAACGATCCGTAGATCGCGTCGTAGTAACGCGACCCTTGCGGCGCCATGAAGTCGATCATGCGCTGAATGCCTTGCTCACGACTGAGGCTCGAGTCGGTGAGCGCTTCCATCATCTCGTGCGCGTTCATGTCAGAGACCTCGCACCAGGGTGCCGGGACGCTCGCCCGTATCGGCGTCGTGGCGACGCGTCACACGGCCCTTCACCATCGTGGCGAGATAACCACGTACCGGCTGGATGAGGCGCGTACCACCAGCGGGCAAGTCGTCGAAACCGCGCGGCGGAGCCACCGTGAGGTTGTCGAAGTCGATCACGTTGAGGTCGGCGCGCAGACCCGGCACCAGACGGCCACGATCGGACAGTCCGTAGAGGTCGGCGTTGCGCGCGGTCTGCTTGTGCACGAGGAACTCGATCGGAATGCGCTCACCCTGGTGGCGATCGCGGGCCCAGAACGTGAGTTGTGTGGTGGGCATCGTGGCGTCACAGATGAGCGTCACGTGCGCACCCGCGTCCGACAGGCCCGTGACCGTCTCGGAATGAACGAGCATCTCGCGCAACACTTCCATGCGCTGGTGCACATCGGCTCCACCCATGAGCGCGCACATCGAATGACCACCGTCGCTGATGAGGTGGTCGTACAGAACGCTCAACACGTCGTCGCCTTGTGCCGTGGCCAAGGCGCCGAGCATGCGATCGGGTGTCGGCTCGTAGTCGACCGGATTGTCGAGCGGATACAGGAACGGCGCCGCCATCTGGAAGAGGCGGTACGTGGTGGCCATCGAACCCGGGCGCTCGACGGGAACATCCGACTCCGACAAGATCGCCGCCTTGATCTCCGGCTTGGCCATCTCACGCACTCGTTGATCGAGCGGCAGCGAGGCCAACTTCATGTACGTGGGTCGACGCAGGAACGCGTGATAGCCCGAGAGTCCGGACACCAACCCGATGGGTCGCGACGACACCTGCGGGTTGAGACGAGCGCCCGAACGATTGGCCGTCACGGTGGCGTCGAGGAGTTCGCGCCAGGTGTCGGGCGGATAGTCGGGCGACTGCACGAGCGTGAAGGTGACCGGACGGCCACTACGGCGCGAGAACTCGGCCATCAACGCATGCTCGTCGTGCGGGGTGGTGCGTTCGCCGCCGAGTCCTTCCAACTTGCCCACGGTTCCGGCCGGAATCATTTCGAACACGCCGCGTCCGGCCGCGGCCATCGCGTCGGCAAGTGCGGCGATCTCCTCGGCTGGCGCGAACGTTCCCGGCACCGGCGAGCCATCGAGTGCGCGGTGACCGATGGTGCGCGATGTGGTGAACCCCAGGGCTCCGGCGCGCAACGAGTCGGTCACGATCTTCGACATGGCCACCAGGTCGTCAGCGGTCGCGTCTTCGTTGCGCGCACCTCGCTCGCCCATCACGTAGTAGCGCAAGGCACCATGGGCGAGCTGGGCTCCGATGTCGAGTGAGTAGCGACGCGAACCGATGTAGTCCATGTAGTCGTTGAAGCTTTCCCACCGACCCCACTCGATTCCTTCGTAGAGCGCGGTGCCGGGAATGTCTTCGACACCTTCCATCAGTTCGATGAGCGCCTTTTCGCTGCCCGGACGAACCGGTGCGAATCCGACACCGCAGTTGCCCATCACGATGGTGGTCGCGCCGTTGCCGGCCGACGGATCCATGACGTCGTCCCAGCTCACTTGGCCGTCGTAGTGGGTGTGCACATCGACCCAACCCGGCGTCACCAATGCACCATCGGCGTCGATCACCTCGCGGGCCGCTCCGGTGATGGAGCCACCGACTTCGACGATGCGTCCGTCTCGTACCGCGACATCACCCGCGTGCGGGGTCGACCCGGTGCCGTCGACGATCGTTCCACCCTTGACCACGTAATCGAACACGACTCTCCCCGTTCGGGCGTCCCCCGACGCCTCACCCTGGGATCACATTAGGGGTTACGGCACGACTCAACGGGGCCGAGCGCGTGCCTCCAAGTAGCGGCGACTCGCCTCGCGACTCTCGGGATCGTGCATGGCGAACACCAGCACCTCGGCGTCGGTGGTGTTCCGACCGGTTCCGGCCATCTCTTCCAACACCGCGTTCACCTGCTGCTTGGTGACGGTGAGCGCGTACTGAGGTTTGTCGGCCAGTGATCGAGCCAGTTCGTTCGCACGCTCGATCACGCGCTCGGGCGCGACCACTTCGTTGAGGAAGCCGATGCTCTTGGCCTCGTCGGCACCGAATGGCCGACAGGTCAAGACGAGTTCCTTGGTGAGAGCCGGGCCGATCTCGCGCACCAGGCGCGGAATTCCACCCCACGCCAGAGGAATTCCGAGATCGACCTCGGGAATCGAGAAGCGAACATCACTGGCGGCCACGCGCAAGTCGCACGCACCGGCCAGCACCAATCCGCCGCCGACACAATTGCCCGAGATGGCAGCGATCGTGAGTGGCCGAACATTCGTCAGGGCCTCGGTGGCCAGACGGCCGAGGTCGGCGCTCTCGCGCGGGCTCGCGTCACTCGACGCGAAGTCACTCAGATCGAAGCCGGCCGAGAACGAGCTGCCTTCGCCACTCACCACCATCACCCGAACGTCCCCGTGTCGATTCACTTCGTCGCAGGCGCTCACGACTTCACGCAGCAAGTCCTTCGACAACGCGTTGAGTCGACGAGGTCGGGCGAACGTGAGGTGCGCGACGCGGCCGTCGACGTCGAGACGCAGATTCGTGAAGTTCATCGCCGAAGCCTAGGCGACCCGGCGGAGCGCCTGATCGGTCAGTCGTTGACGATGCGCTGCACGGCCTGGATGCGCGAATCGCTCGGCAGACGCGTGATGCGAACGGCGGCACCCGTGAACGGAGCTTCAATCCACTCGGTGGCGCTGATCGCGATACCCACGTGACTGATCTGAGTGGGGTTCCTCGTCGAGAACGTGAACACCAGATCGCCGGCGCGAACCTCGTCGTTCACCCAGTCGACCGCGACACCACGCTGCGACTGGAGGAGGCTCTGGTGCGAAAGATCGATCCCGATCTGCTTGAAGGCGGCCCGCACGAGACCCGAGCAGTCGTACGCATGGGGACCAGCCGATCCGAACTGGTACGGCTTGCCCACCTGGGCACGAGCGAACTCGACGACCCGGTCGACGCGCGACGGCTTGGGCACCGCCGGAGCCGACGTCGCCGACGCTGACGCCACCGACGCACCAGCCGACAAGGCGATGGTCTGACCGGGGACGATCACCGAAGTGCGCTGGAAGCCGTTGGCGGCCAACAGCGCATCGAGCGACACGCCAGCCTTCGACGCGATGCGGCTCAACGAATCGCCCGCCTTCACCGTGTACGAGTCGCCGATGGCACCCGACTGCACAGCCACGGACTGAGCAGCCACCGCTTGGGCCGCGTCGGGAAGCGCGATCGTCTGGCCGGGAAGAATCACGGTCGAACGCTTGAAACCGTTGACGGCCAGCAGCGCATCGAGCGACACTCCAGCCTTCGACGCGATACGACTGAGCGAATCGCCCGCCTTCACGACGTAGCCGATCGACGGCTTGTTCGAGTTGGCCGAGGCCGGCGATGCGAACACGCCCAGAGCGAGCACCGCTCCGACGACGATCGTGGCCATCCGTTTCACGGGATGGGTATCGAACCCCCCGCGTCAGGCCTTGAGGAAAACTCCGAAAAAGAGGTGTGAGCAGGTCAGATTCGGATCTTGCGATCCATGTTCTCGTGATAGTGCGCGATCTTGCATTCGCGCTCCGAGAGCACCTGCTGCCTGAACCCGCTCGAGTTCTTGGTGCGGGCCATCTGCTCGTAGATGCCGATGTCCTCCCCCACCACGTGCTTCAAACCGGCCCAGTGGAGCATGGTCTTCTTCCAGTACTTCGCGTACTGCGGATCGTTCTGATCACCCGCGTACACGATCTCCCAGCAGAGAAAACGCGTGCGGTCGACACCGATGGGAATCGGCTGGAACACCTGGATGTGTTCGGGGTTGCAATTGAAGACTGTGTTCGGGAACACCACGTAATGGCAGATCGCGTACTGATGATGGTCGTAGTCGACCGACTCGAGTTCGGCCAGATGTTCGGGCTTGGGCACGAAGCACATGTAGTTGTCACCCACGATGTGGAACGACGCACAGCGGGCGGCTTTGGTGAATTCCGGCGGAACGTGATGCAACTCGGTCACGTGGTAGATCTCGTTGAAGCCGTCGACGACAGCCTTGTAGTTGACCGGCACGTCGAACTCGAGCACTTCGTGCAGGACCATGTCTTCCATGCGGAACGCGCCGAGATCACTCACGATGTCGGCGCCGAGGGCATCGAGCAGCGGTGTCGCCGCGTCCGGTCCGGCCAGGTTGATCCAGACCCAACCACCCCATTCGTCGGCGGCCACGGCCGGTGCGCGCAACCCGTCGAGATGAGCCGGATCGAAGTCCTCTCGCTCGGGTACTCCGACCACACGTCCCGTCGTGTCGTACACCCATCCGTGGTACGGACACGTGAAGCGTCGCGCCGCACAGCCGGTCATCGCCGTCACGAAGGCGGGCCCGCGGTGCTGACACACGTTGTGAAACGCGGCCAGCGCGCCGTCGGGTTGACGCGTGATGACGATCGATTCGCCGTGACCTTCGTACGTGAGCCAGTCACCCGGCTCGCGCACCTGTTCGGATCGACCGGCCAACAACCAATGCGACGTGAGTACCTTGGTTCGTTCGAGTTCGAAACGAACGGGATCGCGGTACACCGAGGCGTCCATCACCGACGGACCATGGTCGGGAACCGACTGAACACCGGCCCCGACACGAGCCGGTAGCGAACCACGTGTCGGAACGTGCACCGGCGTCTCCCCCATGGGACGGAGGTTAGTCAGGTGATCTCGGCGATGTATTCAGCCAAGCGTTCGCCGTCGAGCGAGCCCTGCACGCGCGTGAGGGTTCCGTCAGCCGCGAGGAACACCCAGGCCGGCTGATACGGCACGCCGTACTCGCCGAACACCTGCCCATCACTGTCCTCGATGTTCGCGAACGACAGGTCGTGGCGATCGATGAACTCGAGCATCGACTCGGTGGATCCGGCCCAGGCCACACCGACGAACTGGACCTGTGATCCATACTGTTGGAATGCGGCCTCGACCGAGGGCGCTTCAGCGTTGCAACTGCCTCAACCAGGAGCCCAGAACCACAGCACGGTGGGCGCCGTGATCACCACATCGTCTCGCGACACGAGACCCGCCGGGGCCGCGGGCGCCGACGCTGGCGCGATTGATTCGACTGTGTTTGGTTCGGCCGTGTTCGATTCGGCCGTGGTTGGCTCGACGGCGACGGCCGGCGCGTCGGCACTCTCGCCGCCGCACGACACCGCCATCGCTGTGAGGCACACCAGAACTGCGAACCGCTTCACGTGTCCGACTGTACCAACCGGGACGCGTTGGTGACGATCGCGACCCCAACCAAGATCACCGGGAGCGCCACGGCCATGTTGCTCGACACCGATTCGTCGGCGAACAACACGCCGAGCACCACCGCAATCAGTGGATTCACGTACGCGTGACTCATGGCCAACGGAGGTCGAACGGTGGCGATCAGATACGTGAAGGCGGTGAAGGCGATGATCGAGCCGAACGTCACCAGGTAGAGAACGGCCAGCGCCACGAGCCCCAGACCACCGATGAGCAACATGTCGCCGATGACCGACGCGTTGCGGGTTTGTCGCCAGGTCGGCCACGGCGTGCCACGCCACTTCAACCAGGCCAGCACGAGCACCGAGGCCAGCACGAACCGCGAACCCTGCATGAAGAACGGTGGCAGCGTCTCGAGCCCGATCTCGATGCCCAAGTACGTGGAACCCCAGATGATCCACACCGAGGCCACGGCCGGGACGACCAACGAACTGCGACCCGACGACATCGGTCTCATTCGACCGCCGATACCGTGATGCGTGTGACCGACCTGTGCGTTCTCGGCGACTTCGCGTGGGACGTGTTGATCCGCACGAACAACGAACTACTTCGTGGCGGTGACACGTTCGGTGAAGTCATGCTCACGCCCGGGGGCAGCGCCGCCAACGTCGCCGTATGGGCCAGCCGTAACCACCTCCCCACGTCGTTCGTCGGCAAGATCGGTCGTGATCGTTTCGGTCAGCTCGCGGTCGAAGACCTACAGCGCGAGAAGGTCGAGGCGCACTTCGTCGAAACCGAAGCCCACTCCACCGGATCGGTCGCCGTGTTCGTCGATCACACCGGCCAACGATCGATGGTGTCGGGACACGGTGCCGACTTCTATTTGATGCCGTCCGAATTGCCGCTCGACGTGATCGGCTCGTGTCGACACCTCCATCTCACCGCCTGGTCGTTCTTCACCAACCCACCGCGCTCGGCCGCTCGCAAGGCGGCGCGTTGGGCGCACGAGAACGGCGCGACCATTTCGTTCGACCCGGGCTCGTTCCAAATGATTCAAGAAATGGGTGTGTCGAACTTCCTCGACACCTGCAGCGACCTCGACATCGACATCGTGTTGCCCAACAAGGAAGAGGGCCAGGTGCTCACCGGCGCCGACGATCCCGACGAGATCGCCGACGGCCTCACGAAATTGTTCCCCGATGCGCTGGTCGTGCTCAAACTGGATGCCGACGGCGCCCTCGTTTACGACGGCACCGACGCAGTCCGAGTTCCACCCGCCACCAATCGCCTCGTCGACGCCACCGGAGCGGGCGACTCCTTCGCCGGAGCGTTTTTGGCTCATTACCTGAAGCACGGTTCGTCGATCGATGCCGCTCACCACGCCACCCGCGTCTCGGCCTGGGTGATCGAACACATCGGTGCGCGTCCCGGCGCCGACTCTCGTCTTCACACGATCTTGAACTCGATCTGATTCACCGAGCCGGCCGTCGCAGTACTGTCGGCTCCATGCGTCGCCTGATTCCACTCGTCCTGTCGTCAATTCTCCTCGTCGCGTGCGGAGGCGGTGGCGACGGTGACAGCGGATTCTCCGAGAGCGGCAGCGGTTCGGGTGATTTCTGCTCGGCCGCCAATCAATTCGCCGCGCTCAACTCGGTCATCAACGAAGCGACCCAACCCGACGATCTCCAATCGCAACTCGCACCCATCGAATCGGCGTTGTCCGATCTCGAGAAGTCGGCGCCGAAGGAAATCAAGACCGATGTCGAGGACGTGGTCGAGGCCTACGGCCAGATCGTGAAGTTCATCTCGGAAAGTGATCCGTCCGACCCCGAGGCGATGATGGGCCAGATGCTCGCCATCGGCTTCTCCATCGCCGAACCAGCCGAGCGCATGAACCAATACATCCTCACCGAGTGCGGACTCGACCTCGATGCAGTGACCGCCACCGCCCCCACCAACATCGACGGTGGTGCCGGCGACTTCGAACCCGGCCCGGTGGCGGTCGAAGTGGTGAACCTCGATGCGAGCAACGGTCCTGTCGACGTCTACGCGACCACGACCAATGGGTTCGTGAACGAATACGAAATCGTCAAAGGTCTCGCTTTCGGCGAGTCGGTGAGCGTCAACCCACCCATGCCGGGTTACGTCGTCGTCGTCCCGGCCGGAACAGCGACCATCGATTCGTACAGCGAGACGAACCTCGCTAGTGAATTGGTGAGCGACGGCGACACCTACGGTCCACGTCGTCTCATCCTTCTTCATCCCGACCTCTCGTCCTTCGCCGACGTGGAGGGCGGACCGACGTCCACCACGTTCTGGTTCGACTCCGAGGACGACACGTGGAGCAACGCCATCAAGGATGCGACCCCGGGTCAGCACGTGGTGACCGTCGCCAACTTCACCGGAGCCTCGATGAACGCTGCCGTGCCCGGCGCTGGCGCTTGCCTCACGACGTCCGACTCCACTCAAGAAGGTCTCCTCATCGGCGGAACCACCGCGTTGCCGTTCGCCTTCACCCCCGGACCGATCGACATCGGACTCCACGACTACGACGCCGGCGACTACGACTGTCTGCTCGCCGCAGTCTCCACATGGAGTGGTCAGGGCACGGACGGAGGACGCACGTTGGTGGTCGTCTACTCTGATGAAGCCGGCGCGCCGGCCATCTGGTCCATCGACATCTGAGGTTCACATGATTCGCCACATCGTTCTGTTCCGTTGGAAGGATGGTGTCGGCGCCGATCACGTCGAAGCCACCAAGCGCGGTCTGTCCGAACTGCCGGCCAAGATCCCCCAGATCAAGAACTATCGATTCGGCTCGAACCTGGGCGTGAACCCGGGCACCTTCGACTTCGGCGTCGTCGCCGACTTCACCAATCTCGACGACTATCTCGTGTACCGCGATCACCCCGATCACAAGGCGTTCATCGCCGCCCACACCGCCGATTACATCTCCGAGCGGGCCGCCATCCAGTACGAGATCGACTGACCGCAGCATGGACCTCGGAATCGCGGGCCGGCGCGCCCTCGTCACCGGCGCATCGAGTGGTCTCGGCCTGTCGACCGCGCGTGCTCTGGCCGCCGACGGTGTGCACGTCGTCATCGCTGCGCGCTCACAGGAGAAACTCGACCGTGCGCTCGCCACGTTTCCGGCGGGAACAACGGTTCACGCCGTGGTGGCCGATGTGTCCGACCTCGCCCAAGTCGACGCAGTCGTCGCTCGCACCAACGAACTCGTCGGTGGCGTCGACATCCTGATCGCCAACGCCGGTGGCCCTCCCCCGGGCAACTTCGCATCCACGCCCGTCGAGTCGTACGACGCCGCCTTGCGGCTCAACCTGGTGTCGACGGTCGCGATGTGCAAAGCAGTCGTACCCGCCATGCAGAAGCAGAAGTGGGGACGCATTCTCGCCATCACGTCATCGTCGGTGCGCGAACCCATCGATCGACTCATCCTGTCGAACACCGCTCGCGCCGGCCTCACCGGTTTCCTGAAGACCTTGGCGCGCGAAGTGGCCGGCGATGGCATCACGGTCAACTCGTTACAACCCGGATTGCACGCAACCGATCGAGTGTCGTCGCTCTACGGTGACCTCGACGCCGTGGCCAAGACGGTTCCGGCCGGCAAGCTCGGCGACCCCGACGACTTCGGTCACGTGGCCGCATTCGTGTGTTCGGAGCACGCCAAGTTCGTGACGGGCGTGGCTATACCGCTTGACGGCGGCGCTCTCCACGGGCTGCAGTGATCACGGTCTGAACCACTTCTTCGGCCGGCGCACCCGGTCCGAGACAGGCCGCGACACCCGCTTCGAGAAGTTCGGTTACGTCCTGGTTGGGAATGATCCCGCCCACCACGACCGGAATGTCGGAGTTGCGAGCGCGTACGGCTTGCACCACGAGCGGAGCGAGTGTCATGTGGGCGCCCGACAACATGGAGAGGCCGATCACGTCGACGTCTTCGTCGACCGCCGCGGCCGCCACGGTCTCAGGTGTCTGGAACAAGCCGGTGTAGATCACTTCGAGTCCGGCGTCGCGCAGGAGTCGCGCCACCACCTTCACTCCTCGATCGTGACCGTCGAGACCGACCTTGGCGACGAGAACACGGATGGCAGCCATCAGATGGTGGGCACTTCGACGTGGCGGCCGAAGACTCCGGCCATGGTGGTCATCATCTCGCCGACGGTCGCGAACACGTTGGACGCATCGATGAGAGCCGGCATCAAGTTCACTTCCGGATCGACGGCGTCCTTGGCCAGTCGATCGAGCGCGTCGAGCACGGCGGGCTCGTTGCGTTCGTGCTTCACCTGACCGAGGCGCTGGCGCTGCTTGGCCTCGTCCTCGTTGGTGATCTTCAAGATGTCGAGCGAATCCTCTTCGTTGCCTTCGAGGAAACGGTTGACACCCACGATGATGCGCTCGCCGCGGTTGAAGGCGCGCTCGAGTTCGTAGGCCGAATCGGCGATACGGCCCTGGAACCAGTTCTCTTCGATACCGGTGATGCAACCCTCGAGCATCGAACCGCGTCCCATCTCGTCGATGCGCGCGAAGATCTCTTCGGCCCGCGCTTCCATCTCGTCGGTGAGGGTTTCGACGAAGTGTGAACCGCCCAACGGATCGGCCACGTGCGCCACATTGGTTTCGTAGGCGATGACCTGTTGTGTGCGCAGAGCGAGGCGGGCGGCCTTCTCGGTGGGCAGAGCCAGGGCTTCGTCCATCGAGTTGGTGTGCAGCGACTGCGTGCCGCCCAGAACTCCGGCCAGGGCTTCGATCGCGGTTCGGATGAGGTTGACCTCGGGCTGCTGCGCGGTGAGAGACACGCCGGCGGTCTGCGTGTGGAAACGCAACTGCATCGAGCGTTCGCTGGTGGCGCCGTAGCGCTCCCTCATCCAGCGGGCCCAGATCCGACGAGCCGCGCGGTACTTGGCGATCTCTTCGAAGAAGTCGATGTGGGCGTTGAAGAAGAACGACAGTCGCGGCGCGAACGCGTCGACCGGCAATCCGGCCTGGCGCGCCAACTCGACGTAGGCGAAGCCATTGCCGAGTGTGAACGCCAGTTCTTCGGCCGCCGTCGAACCGGCTTCGCGAATGTGATAGCCGGAGATCGAAATGGAGTGCCAACGCGGCATCTCGGCCGCGGTGAACGCCACGGTGTCGCGCACGAGACGCATCGACTGGCGCGGGGGAAAGACGAACTCCTTCTGCGCCTGGAACTCCTTCAAGATGTCGTTCTGAAGGGTGCCGCCCAACTTGGCGCGCGGAACACCCGCCGACTCGGCCTGGGCCACGAACATCGCGAGTAGCACGGCGGCCGGCGAGTTGATCGTCATCGACGTGGTGATGTTGCCGAGGTCGATACCCGAGAACAAGTCGCGCATGTCGGCGAGCGTGTCGATGGCCACGCCGCAGCGTCCGACCTCACCGAGAGCCATCGGGTCGTCGGAGTCGAGACCGAGAAGGGTGGGCATGTCGAACGCCGTCGACAATCCGTCACCACCCGCGCGAATGATCTCCTTGAAACGCAAGTTGGTGTCGATCGCGGTTCCGAACCCGGCGAACATGCGCATGGTCCACAATTTCGAGCGATACATCGACGCGTACGGTCCGCGGGTGTACGGATACGCACCAGGGAACTCGCCGTCGTCGGGGCCGTACACCGGTTCGAGCGGAATGCCCGACATGGTCTGGAACGGAGCGTCGCGCAGACGCGACTCCCCGAAGGCCTTCTGCCATTCCAGGCGGGGATTCGGGCTCGGTGCGCTCACGGGCTAATTCTGCCTGTCGGCTGACGGAAGACTGCACTCGGGCGTCCCACCGGGCAGCCGATGGCGGTTGCGGGCGACCCACGAATACGTCACCTTGGCCACGGAGCGAACCCCCGGGGCGAGAATCGTTCGACCCACCAGGCCCCAGGCGCCACCGGCGTGCACCAGGAGGCGACCGACCGCCTCGTGACCCGATGCCGTCAGGCCGTCGGCCCCCACCCACTGCACCGCGGCCTGGCACTGTTCGACCGTGAGACCCAACGCGTCGAGGTCGAGACGCTGCCACGGCTCGAGCCGCGGATGTCGCTTCACTCGCCGCTCGATGAAACGGACCGAGCTCGAGCAGAACGCGCAGTCGCCGTCGTAGATGAGTAGAGGTTCCACAGCGTCAGTGTGCCAGCGGTTCGCGACCGATCATCGGCTGAGCCGAACGAACGCGATGGTCGAAACCGTCTTCGTACGGCAACCATCCCTGCCGATCGGGCCACAGCATTTGAACCACGCGAAAAGCGTCACCCCGATGCCAGGCGATACCCGTCGCGAAGTACGACGCCCACTCGTCGAGATCGACCGACGCGAACACGCAGCGCAGTTCGTTGTCGAGCAGACCCACGATCGGTGCATCGAGCGGAATCTCGACCCCGGCCGACAACTGCTGAGCCACCAGATCGAGGATGCCCTTGGTCGCGACGGGCGTGAGACCGAAGATCACCACTTCGGGAAAGCCGAACTTCTCGGGAAAGCCGATCGTGTACGAATAGCCCGGCCGGGGCGAATGCGCTTCGAGATCGGCGCCCACCGGCTCGAGGGCCCAACCGTTCGTCTCGATCATCCACTCGATCTTCTCCGCGTGCGGGATGTGGAAATCGGGAAGCGACATTTCATCAGAGTGCCACATACGGATCAGGCCACATACAGTTCTCGACGTGTACCGGTTCCTGCTCCGCCCCCGTTGGATCGGTTTCCATCTGCTGTGCCTGGCCGGGATCATCGGGATGGCCTTCTTGTCGGCTTGGCAGTTCGACCGTCTCCACCAGCGACAGGACTTCAACGCCGATGTTCGGAGTCGATCGACGCTTGAGCCCGTCGACGTCCGAACACTTGACGACGCCGATCCGTCGGCGTTGGCCTGGCGCGCGGCCACGGCCACCGGCACCTACCTCCCCGACGAACAGATCTTGATTCTCAATCGTTCGCAAGGCGGTCGCGCCGGCCTGAACGTGGTCACGCCATTGCTCCTCGACGATGGTCGCGCCATCGCGATCAACCGCGGGTTCGCTGCACTCGACCAGACTCCCCCGCCCGCACCATCGGGAACCGTCACCGTGGGCGGAATTCTGCGCGGCAGCGAACAGCGACGTTCGGGCCAAGCCCGAGAGGCCGACGGCGAACTCGCCGAGATGTTCCGGCTCGATCTCGATCGTCTGGGCGCTCAGGTCGAGCCCGAACTCCTGTCGGTCGCACTCCTCGCCCAGGCCTCCGCTCCCGCCGATGATCCGACGCTGCAGTCGGTGCCGCTGCCCGAACTCAGCGAGGGATCTCACTTGTCGTACGCGATCCAATGGATCATCTTCGCGGTGTGCGTGGCGGTGGGCTGGGTGCTCGCGGTGCGGCGTTCGATCAGAACACGCGCTCGATCGCAGCCATCCGCCTGAACTGCTCGACCACATCGGGTGTCGAGTGCGTCGGGTCGACCGATCGGTACACGGTTTCCACGTTCACCGCGATTCGACCGAACTCGCCCCACGACGAGTACGGCACGTCCATCGCGCGGGCGATGTCGCGGGCCGCTTCGAACGCATCGACGCCAGCCGCACAGCGCGCAGACGCTTCGCTGTCGACGAAGGCGAGGTAGTCGCGCACTTCGACGATGCCACCCTTGTCGGTGAGCGGACCGTGTCCGGGCACCACCGTGTCGATGTCCATGCCGAGCATCAAGTCGCAGGCGGCGACCCAATTGAACAGTGGGCCGGCCCACACGATCGGCGTACCGCCGATGAACAAGATGTCGCCGGTGTACACGGTGCGCGCGTCGGGCACGTACGCGATCACGTCACCGCGCGTGTGCGCCGGACCGACCTCGATGAGTTCGACGATCCGTCCACCCACTTCGATTTCGAGGCGCCCGTCGAAGGTGCGGTCGGGGAAGCGCATGTCGATACCGGAGAACTCGAACGCGCCGAAGAAACTCCGGAACAGTTCACCCACTTCACCCGGTGCCGCATTGAGCGCGGCCAGCATCGCCGGCGGAACCTCGGTCATCTCGTGGGCGGCCGTCGTCGACGAAATGATCTCGGCTCCGTCGACCAGTTGATTGCCGTAGCAGTGGTCGCCATTGGCATGGGTGTTGACCAACGAGCGAATGGGCGAGGTGCGCGTGAACGGTGCGAGCGAATCGAGCATCTGCCGAGTAAGCCGCAGGTCGAACAGGGTGTCGACGAGTAACGACGCACCGTCACCCACCACCAGCCCGGCGTTGCTCAACCCCCAACTGCCGTCGGGCTGCAGGTAGGCCAGACAGCCATCGCCCAGTTCGTGCACGCCGACCTCGTAGTTCGTCACGGGGCGAGCGTAATGGTGCTTGACATAGAACACCTGTTCGGGGACACTCGGCGAATGGCCCCGGGGCAGCAACAGAAGTCGTTCGACGAGATCGGAACACCACTGTCCGACGTCACCTTCTGCATCCTCGACCTCGAAACCACCGGCGGTTCGGCCGGTGTCGATCGAATCACCGAGATCGGTGCGGTGAAGTATCGCGGCGGCGAATGCCTCGGCACGTTTCAGACCCTCGTCAATCCGGGCGTCGCCATTCCTCCGTACATCACGATCCTCACCGGCATCAGCGAGGCCATGGTGCTACCCGCGCCGCGCATCGAGGCCGTGTTGCCGTCGCTCGTCGAGTTCATCGGCGATTCGGTCCTCGTCGCCCACAACGCGCGCTTCGACATCGGCTTCGTGAACGCCGCACTCATCACCGCCGATCGCGAACCGCTCACCAATCGCGTGATCGACACGGTGCCACTCGCCCGTCGCCTGGTGCGCGACGAAGTGCCCGACTGCAAACTCGGCACCCTCGCGTCACGCCTTCGCCTCGCGCACCAGCCCTGTCACCGCGCACTCGACGACGCGTTGGCCACGGCCGACCTCTTGCACTTCCTCATCGAACGCGCCTCGGGCTTCGGAGTCATGGGCCTCGACGACCTCATCGGCCTCCCCCGCCTCGAGACCCACCCGTTGGCCGCCAAACTGCGCCTCACCGAAGACCTGCCGCGCTCCTCGGGTGTGTACGTGTTCGCCGATGCGTCGGGCAAGCCGCTGTACGTGGGCAAGGCCAGCAACGTTCGTCAGCGCGTGCGGAGTTACTTCGGCACCGCCGAGTCGCGTCGCAAGATCGGCTCGATGCTGCGCCAGACGCATTCGATCCACTGCATTCCGACTCCACACCCACTCGTGGCCGCCGTGCTCGAACTCCGCCTCATCGGACGTCTGCTTCCGCACTACAACCGAGCCGGTACCAACGTCGATCGTTACTGCTACGTGCGTCTCACCACCGACGAGGAATGGCCCCGCCTGGTGGTGTCGAAGAATCCGGCCAAGAGCGGTTTGCATCTCGGTCCGTTCACCACGCGCACTTCGGCCCGGCTGGTGATCGAAGCGATCGAATCGGTGATGCCGCTGCGTCGCTGCACCGTTCGCATGGGGCGCAAATACGTCGCCCCTCCCGATGCACCGGTGTGCTCGGCCGCTCAACTCGGCGTGGCCCAGTGTCCGTGTTCGGGTCAGGCCGATCGCGACGAATACCGCAAGATCGTCGCATTCATCGTGTCGGCTCTCACCGAGTCACCCGACGCACTCATCGACATGTTGCACGAACGCATCGTGAACCTGGCCGCCAACCAACGATTCGAAGAGGCCGCCGAGATGCGCGACCGCGCCCAGGCTCTCCTCACCGCGCTCCAACGGCAGCGATCGATCGACGCGTTGCGTCGCGCCGACGTGCTCACCGTCCGACTCGGTGACGCGCACATCGTGTTCGACGGCGGCGTGCTCTCGGCCATTCGCCACGACGACCGCTTCTTCTCGTCGTTCGATGCACCGCTCGGACTCGACGAACACCTGACCGCACCCGAGCCAACGGATCTCGACGTTCCACTACCCCGTCACGTGGCCGATGAAGTGATGTGCGTGGCCCGCCATCTCGAAACCGCCGACGACGTGATGATCGACGAGTGTTCGGGTGAATGGGCGCTGTCGGTTCGTGGCCTGCCGACATTGCGTCGGCTCGACCTCACAGCCAGTGCGCCCCGACCTGGTCGATACTCACGATCATGGAACGACCTTTCGGCCATGCTGCGCTGACGAGCTCGGCATCGGTTCGATCACACATCACCGCGACGGTCGGACCCGACCCCGACAACCAGGCCGCCCACGCGGGTGTGGCCAGCGCTGCCTGGAGTGCATCACGGCTGGCCGTAGCGGCCGCCAATCGAGCGTCTTGATGCAAGCGATCTCTCGTGGCTTCACGGAGCAACGTCACGTCACCGCTGGCCAGGGCCGCCACGAACAACGAGGACCGTCCGATGTTGAACACCGCATCGACCCGCGACACCGACGACGACAGAGTGGATCGACTGTTGGACGTGTTCGTCTTGAATGGCGGCACCCACACCACCATGGCCGGATCGACCGCCACCGGCACGCGGCCCACGGAACCGTCGGCCACCACCACGACCCCACCGAACGTGCTGGCGGCCACGTTGTCACCGTGGCCTTCGAGCACGGCGGCTCGTTCGAAGATCTCCTGACGGCGCGAGACGAGAACGTCATCGGACGTCGACTGCTGCAACGCCAACGCGATGGCTCCCACGCGCACGGCTCCGGAAAATCCGAGACCGCGACCCGACGGAATACTCGTACGCACCCAGACCTGGCCACGTCCTCCCGCCGAGCTGAACGCCGTGGCGGCCGGGTGAGCACCGCGGGCGATTTCGGCCTTCTCCGGAACGTCACCGTCGACGATGCCGAGTTCGGCCGGAATGGTGAGCGCCATTCCGAGCACGTCGAATCCGGCTCCGAGATTCGCCGAGGACGCCGGCACCGACACTCTCAACGGTTGGAGACCTCGACGAGACGTTGGAGCACCCGCGCGGCCGCACCGGAGTCGATCGACTCGGCGGCCCGTTCGATTCCTTCGGCCAGATCGGACGCACGGTCGGCGACGACCAGACCGGCCGCGGCGTTCAACACGACGATGTTGCGATGCGCACCGTGATCACCGGCGAGGACACGGCGGACTGCTTCGGCATTGACGTCGGGTGTGCCGCCTTGGAGTTCGTCGGGAATGGCCGGAGCCAATCCGAGTGCCACCGGATCGACCGTGAACGAACGCACCTGGCTGTCACGCAACGACAGCACCGTGGAGGTTCCGGTGGTCGTGAGTTCATCGAGTCCGCCGCCGTGAACGACCCACGACGAAATCGAGCCATGCAATCGGAGCGATGCGAGCATGCGCTCGGCCACCTGCGGATTGGCCACACCGATCAGTTGCCGGCGCACCCGACCCGGGTTGGCCATGGGTCCGAGCAGGTTGAAAACCGTGGGCACGCCCACTTCACGACGAGCCGCGGCGGCGAACCGGAAAGCCGGGTGATAACGCGGCGCGAGACAAAAACCCATTCCGGCTTCCTCGACGCACTTCAACACCACATCAGGGCCCACTTCGACGGCGACACCGAGAGCTTCGAGCACATCGGCGGTTCCGCACTTCGACGACGACGCACGCGCACCGTGCTTGCACACCGGCACACCGGCACCGGCCACGACGAGTGCCGACATCGTGCTCACGTTTACGGAATGACTGCGATCTCCACCCGTCCCGACGATGTCGACCGCACGATCGCGCAGTTCGTCGGACAGCGGAACGATTTCAGCCGCATCGAGAACGGCGTCGAGGAGACCCGACAGTTCTTCGGGAGTTTCGCCCTTGGCACGCAACGCGATGATGAACCCGATCAACTGCGCCGGCGTCGCATCACCGGCCAAGATCGTGGCCATGGCCGCACGCGCGTGGGCCGCCGGCAGATCCTCGCGATCGAGCAGTCGCGTGACGATCGACGGCCAACCACCGATGTCGACGAGCGCAGGATTCACCCCGTCAGGCTACGGGCGATGCTCGAGCTCTAAGCCGTGCGTCGCCGCTGGCGAATGATCCGCCGACGCTCGCGCTCGGTGGTCCCGCCCCACACACCGACCTTCTCGCGGCTGTTCAGCGCGTGTTCGAGGCAGGCGATGCGAACGTCGCAGGTGAGGCAGATGTCCTTGGCGACGACCGCGTCTTCCTCGGTCTCCGGAAAGAACACCTCGGGATCGAGACCCCGACATGCCCCCAATTCGCGCCACACGACGTCCATGACTTGCCCCCAGGGGCAACCCTAGGACCGGGTCGGCGACGTTGTAAAGGGTCAGTTGCGAAGGTCAGAGAGCAATTCGGTGACGTTCACCCTGCTCAACGCGATCTCCTCACGATAGGCCGGGTGATCGCACACCAAGGTGGCCCCACCGGCCTCGAGCGCAGTCGCTTGCTCGGGCGACACGTCGAAGTGCAGATAGTGGACCGCCGAGGTGATGTCGGCGCGGGTGAGCTGCGACTCGTGCTGAGCCTCGGGGTACGAACGAATCTCGCGACCATCGGCGAGGCGCAGCACCAACGAGCGCTCGATGCCCACCAGACGCGGCAGCCACTCGCGCATCGAGTCGTCACTGGTGAGTTCGATGAACAACGTCGCGCACAGCCGGCCCGAGCCCGGGATCAACGAGTTGTAGATGTCGAGCTCGATCTGGATCTCTTCGTCGGTGGTGAGTTGCTCGGCCCGCGCCATCTCCTGGATCTGCGAACGAATGGTCTCGCGGTTCTCGAAGATGAGCGAGATGAACGTGCCGAGTGGCAAGCGCCGACGCGACTTCAGGTCGATGATGCGGCTTCGGTAGGCGTCACGCTCGCGCTCGTACGCGCGCACGTCGAGGATGTCGTCGAGGGTGAGTTTCATGGATTACTCCTGGGGGATTCCGTAGGCCCGCGCGACCACTTGCAGGGGGTGCAATGGTTCGCGGCCCGTCTGTTCGTTGATGGCTGTGTTGGCCAGGTGGCAGTCGCCGGTGACGACGTCGCCGCCCGCCTTGATGATTTCGTCGCCCAACTTCTTGGCGATGGGGATGGAGAGTTCGGCGTTCTCGGCCCGCAGACCCCACATGCCGTCGATGCCCGAGCACTGCTGCACCAACTTGATCTTGGCGCCGGTGAGCTTCATGAGGTCGCGGCTCTTCAGACCGATGTTCTGAGCCCGCAGGTGACACGGCGTGTGATACGTGATGGTTTCGGGAACGTCGCCGTTGAACTCTGTGTCGAGCGACGTGCCTTCACCCTTGTGCAGATTCACGAGGTACTCGGCCGCGTCGAATGTGTGCTCGGAGACCAACGTGGCGTCGGGTCCGCCGATGTAATCGACATAGTCCTTCTTCAGGACGTAGCCGCACGTGGGCTGCGGAACGACGATGTCGTTGCCCTTGCGAACACTTTCGGCCAGAGCCTTCACGTTCTCGGCGGCGACCTTTTTGAACTGATCGATGTCGCCGCTGTGCAAGAACGGCGCACCGCAGCACTTCGTGGTGTCGGCCAAGGTGCACTCGACGCCATTGCGCTCGTACACCTTCACGAGGTCTTGACCGATCTCGGGGGCCTGGTACTCGACGAGGCAGGTGGGGTACACCGCGACGCGACCCTGACGCTTGCCGAGACGCAACTTGGGGCGGCGCTTGAACCAGGTGGTGAAGCGCTGGCGGGCGAACGGAGGAAGCAGACGCTGGCTCGAGACTCCGGCGGTCTTTTCGATGACTTTGCGCACGAGCGAACCGTTCTTGGCGCCCATCATCTTGTTCATGACCGGAGTGGCGGTGGCGACCATGCCGAGCAGATCGGTTCGCCCCATCACGTCGGTGGTCAGACGATCACGCACGGTGATCTGCTTGTTGTGATGCCGCATGGCGTCGGCGCGCAACATGAGGCGCGGGAAGTCGAGCTCCCATTCGCTCTGACCCGGGATGTACGGGCAGTTGATGTAACAGAGCTTGCATTGGAAGCACTCGTCGATGACCTGATCCTGTTGGGCCGGCGTCATCTTGCCGGCGTCCTGATCGTCGTGGCGATCGACGAAGTCGAACAGAGTGGGGAACGCGGTGCAGTACTTGAAGCACAGGCGGCAACCGTGGCACAGGTCGTAGACGCGGGTCAGTTCATCACGGACGTCTTTTTCGTCCAAGTACCTCGGGTGGTTCGGATCGTACGTGATGGTCATGGTGAGATACTCCTGCCTCGGGCCCCCCGTCACCAAGCGACGAAGGGCCCGATGCGATCAGGATCGATCAGAGCGCGTTGAGGCCCTGTTCGAAGCGGCCGGCGTGGCTCTTCTCGGCGCGAGCCAAGGTCTCGAACCAATCGGCGATCTCGGCGAAGCCTTCGTCGCGAGCGGTCTTGGCGAAGCCGGGGTACATCTGGGTGTACTCGTAGGTCTCGCCAGCGATCGACGCCTTGAAGTTGTCCGACGTCTCACCGATCGGAAGATCGGTGGCGGGGTCGCCGGCCTCGGAGAGGAACTCGAGGTGACCGTGCGCGTGGCCGGTCTCGCCTTCGGCGACCGAGCGGAAGAGAGCAGCGGCGTCGGGGTAGCCCTCGACGTCGGCCTTCTGAGCGAACCAGAGGTAGCGACGATTGGCCTGGCTCTCGCCGGCGAACGCGTGCTTCAGGTTCTCATGTGTCTTGGTGCCCTTGAGGCTCATGACATGACTCCTTGTGCAGTTGGTGGGTTGGATGGGTGTTACTCGCTGTCCGCGGCGCACCGCGGGCAGAGACCGTTGAACAGGATCGACGTGTTGGACACGGCGAACCCGTCGAGACCTTGAATGGACAGTGCGTCGGAACCCGAGACGTACACATCGCGGACGTCACTGCAACGATCGCAGACCACATGGTGGTGGTCGTCGATGTTCGGGTCGAATCGCACCGCACCGGTGCCGAGATCGAGCGACCGCAGTTCGCCCATCGTCGCCAGATCGTTGAGGGTCTGGTACACGGTGCGCAACGAGATGCCCGGCATCTGCTCACTGGCCGTCTGGAAGAGCGATTCGGCCGTGGGGTGGCATTCGTTGCCGTGCATCAGGCGGAAGAGCAACTGGCGCTGGGGCGTGACCTTCAGGCCGTGAGCCCGGAAGGCTTCGGTCAGGTCGGCCGGTGAACGCATGCCGACACGGTACGTGCGCACCGTGCCAATCTTCAAGACGTGCAGATTCGCAGACTGTGAAAAGCGTCTCGTAAAAGGCCTGGTCAGACCACCCGCTACGGTGGCGGCGTGGGTCACCCGTTCGAACGCTCCGCGATGGTGGCCGCCCTCGAGCAGGGCGAGTTCGACCTCCTCGTGGTGGGTGGTGGGGTCACTGGTCTCGGTGTCGCGGTCGACGCGGCCCGTCGTGGCCTGCGCACCGCACTGGTGGACAAGGGCGATTTCGCCAACGGTACGTCGTCGAAGAGTTCGAAACTCATCCACGGCGGACTGCGTTACTTGCAACAGGGCGATGTGCGCCTCGTGTACGAGGCGTTGCACGAACGGCAGCGCCTCATCCGCAACGCGCCGCATCTCGTGTCGGTCCTCCCCTTCATGATCCCGATCCTCACCAAGGATGGAGTCGTGTCGAAGAAGATCGCGCGGGCTCTCGGCTCGGCGCTCTGGATGTACGACGCGACCGGCGGTGTGCGCATCGGACGGCTGCACCGACGACTGCGCAAGAAGCGGGCCGCCGCCTACATGCCGACTATGCCGACTCAACGACTCGCTTCGGCGTACGTGTACTACGACGCGCAAGCCGACGATGCTCGACTGTGCATCAGCCTGGCGCGAACCGCCGCCGAACACGGTGCCGTTCTCGTGAATCGTTGCACGTACACGAATGGTTCGGTTTCGTTCGACGATCGCAACTTTGCGGTGCGCGCGCGGGTGATCGTGGACGCGACCGGCGTGTGGAACACCGAGGTCCCCACGCGCCCGGCCAAGGGAATTCACATCACGGTTCCGTGGGACAAGGTGCGCAACACGATTGCCGTGGTGATTCCGGTACCGAAGGACAAACGCAGTCTCTTCGTGGTGCCGTGGGGTCCGCGTCCCGACGGAACGTTCACGCACACGTACGTCGGCACCACCGACACTGACTACGAGGGTCCGCTCGACGATCCGCAGTGCACCAAGGCCGACATCGAGTACGTGTTACGCGCACTCAACGCGTCCGTCACCACTGGTTTGTCGGAGTCCGACATCACCGGGACGTGGGCCGGCCTTCGTCCGCTCGTCACCGGCGACGCCGACGGTCGCACGGCCGACTTGTCGCGTCGCCATCTCATCAAAGAAGGTGCGAACGGTGTGATCACGGTGAACGGCGGAAAATTGACCACCTACCGACACATGGCGGAAGAAACCGTCGACCTAGTGGTCGAGCGACTCGGGCGCAACGACAAGTGCCGCACCAAGCGACTGGGGATCAGTGGTCGCCAACGCGATCGCGAACTCGCCGCTCTCGTGGCAGCCGATTCGTCGTTGGGTCTCCCCCTGGTGGACGGTCTGCCGTACACCCGAGCCGAAGCGGTGTACGCGGTGAGGCACGAAATGGCCACCACACTCGACGACGTGTTGTCGCGGCGCACGCGGGCGCTCTTGTTCGATCGCGAAGGTGCCCGTCGCGCGGCCCGTTCGACGGCCGAACTGATCGCCCCACTCCTCGGTTGGGACGCCACGCGTGTCGATCTCGAAGTCGAATCCTTCGATCGCATCTGTCGCCGGGAGGTCGAGTCGTATGCGTGAACCCACTCCCCCGATCGAACTGGTCGCTCCGCATACTCCGCGGCTGACGACGAAGGCCGTCGCAGTGGCGGGCGAGGTGGCCGAGCGTCTCGCGGCGATCGCCCCCACTCTCACGACAGCGGCCGACTCCGAAGCGATTGCCGATGCGAGTCGCGACTGGTGGCCACTGGCCATGCGGTGGGCTCTCGACGGATTCGTTCCGCAATCTGCGGCCGTGTTGAGTCGACCGACCACGACCGAACAAGTGAGCGCCATCCTCGCGATCTGTCACGCCGAGCACATTCCCGTGACCGCGGCCGGTGGTCGCAGCGGCGTGTGCGGCGCGTCCATTCCGCTGCACGGCGGTGTGCTCCTCGATCTGTCGGCGATGCACGGGGTCGTCTCGGTCGACGACATCTCCTTGGTGGCCGAAGTTCTCCCGGGCACGTTCGGCCCCGACCTCGAAGCTCATCTGGCGCCACTCGGTCTGACACTCGGTCATTACCCGCAGAGTTTCGACATCTCGACCGTGGGCGGCTGGCTGGCCTGTCGTGGCGCCGGCCAGTACTCCACTCGTTACGGGAAGATCGAAGACATGGTCGTCGGACTCGAAGTGGTTCTCGCCGACGGTCGCGTGATCCGCACCGGTGGTGCACCGCGCGCCGCCGCCGGCCCCGATCTCAACCAGGTGTTCGTGGGTAGCGAAGGCACGCTCGGCATCATCACGCGCGCGTGGTTGCGTCTTCACCCCGCGGCGGTGTGTGAGCGACGCGCGGTGTACGGATTCGGCGACTTCGCTTCGGGTCTCGACGCCTGTCGGCGCATCATGCAACGCGGAGCGACTCCCGCCGTTCTGCGTCTGTACGACGGCCCCGAAAGCAAACGCGGTCAAGGTGGAGACGGAGACGTGTGCGTGCTGCTCGTCCTCGACGAAGGTGATGTGGCCTCGGTGTCGGCCACCATGTCGGTGGTCGACGAAGAATGTCTGGCCACGACCGGATGCTTGCCCCGCGACGTCGAACCGGTGGAGAAGTGGCTGCACCACCGCAACGACACCAGCGCGCTACAAGCGCTCACTCGCAAGGGATTCGTCGTCGACACGATGGAGATCACCGGAGCGTGGTCGCGGTTGCCGACCATCTTCGATGCCGCCACATCGGCACTCCTTGCCGTCGAGCATGCGCGATCGGCGACGTGTCATCTCTCGCACAGTTACACCGATGGCGCGTGCCTCTACTTCACGTTCGCGGCCAGCCCGCCGGCCGACGAATTCGAGCGCACGTACAACGCTCTCTGGGAGGCCGGCACGCGCGCCATCCTGAATGCGGGCGGCAACCTCAGCCACCATCACGGCGTCGGCCTCAACCGGGCCCGATTCGTCGCCGAAGCGTTGGGGTCGGCACTCGATGTCGTGGGCGCGATCAAGAACGCTCTCGACCCGCATGGCATTCTCAACCCCGGGAAGATGGGCCTTCCCGACCGATTCGAAACGGAAACGAACACATGAGCGAATCGCGATGGGATCGTCAGGCGCTGCGCGCCGGCGCATCGGTGTCACTCACGTTCGCCGTACCGCTGTCGGTTGCGGCTCGACTCGTGGCCGGCGACGGCGATCCGCAGGGTGGCCGCGCGACCATCGCGGTGCTGTTGTCGTTCGGTGCGGCCGTGGGTTTCTTCCTCGGGGCCGGCGTCGCGGCTCGTCACCAGAGCAAAGGCACGCCGCTGTCGCACGGCATCGTCACGGCCTCGGTCGCCTACATCGTCCCGCAGACGGTGTTGGTGATCGTCAAACTCGCGCGCGGTGGCGACGTTCGTTGGAGCGGAGTCCTGTTCAACCTCACCGTGGCCGTGGTGATGGGAGTTCTCGGCGGCCTGGCCGGATCGATGACACGACGAGCCGGAGCCTGACGTGTCGATTCTCGTGATCGATGTCGGCACGAGCGGTTTGCGCGCCGCCGTCGTGCGACCCGATGCCACCATCGACGCTCTGCATTACCGCGCGTTCGCACCCGACACACCCTTCGCCGGGTTGGTCGAATTCGATGCCGCGCGCATGGCCGACTTGGTTCTCGAGGTCTCTCGCGCCGCGCTCGACGAGGCCGGTCCTGTTCATGCGGTCGGCATCACCAACCAACGCGCATCCACGATCGTGTGGGAACGCTTGAGTGGTCGCCCGCTCGGTCCGGCCCTCGGCTGGCAGGACCTGCGAACCGTGGGCGACTGCATGGTGGCCAAGGCTGAACACGCACTCGCGCTCGCCCCGAATCAATCGGCCACCAAAGCGAAGTGGTTGCTCGAGACGTACGCAGCGGGTCGTGATCGATCGGAGTTGTGCCTCGGAACCGTCGACTCGTGGATCGCCTGGACGTTGTCGGGCCAGTCACGACTCCATGTCACCGATCATTCGAACGCCGCCGTGACCGGGTTGGCCACGATGCATCAAGGTCCACCGTACTGGAACGTGCGGGCGCTGGCCGCGATGGGAATCGATCCGGTGATGTTGCCGACGATCGTGTCGACGTCGGGAGAGGTCGGTCGCGCACATGCTTTGCCCGGCGCACCGCCGATCACCGCACTCGTCGGTGATCAGCAGGGTTCGTTGATTGGTCAGTCCTGCGTGCGACCCGGCATGGCCAAGTGCACGTTCGGTACCGGCGGCATGCTCGACTTGTTGACCGGTCAGCACGCGCCGGTGTCGCCTGAACGCACCGCACACGGAACCTTTCCGATCGTGGCCTGGAGCATCGGCGACGCGATGTCGTGGGGAGCCGAATCGATCATGTTGTCGGCCGGCAGTTGCGTGGAGTGGTTGCGCGACGACATGGGCCTCATCGGTTCGGCCGAGGAGAGTCACGCGATCGCCAGCTCGGTCGCGTCGAGCGACGACGTGTACTTCGTGCCGGCCCTGCTCGGTATGGCCACACCCCACTGGGACTACGGCGCCCGCGGAGCGTTGCTCGGCCTCACGCGCGGATCGACCCGCGCTCATGTGGTCCGCGCCGTGCTGGAAGGGGTTGCGCATCGTGGGGCCGATCTCCTCGACGCCGCACTGGCCGATCACCCCACGCTCGAGGTCGACGAGTTGCGCATCGACGGCGGAATGAGCCGCAACCCCACGTTCGTGGCCGCCTTGGCCACGGCGATCGGCCGTCCGGTCGCGGTCTCCCCGGTCACCGAAGCCACCACGCTCGGCGCCGCGTTTCTGGCCGGCCTGGCCGTGGGCACCTGGGCCGGACTCGACGACGTGGCCGCCGCCTGGCGGCCGCAGGCCGTGATCGAACCCGACCCGGCCGTCGAGCGCGCCGACATCCGGGCTCGCTGGGCCGAGGCTGTGACCCGTTCGACCGGTTGGATACCTGCCCTCTCGGCCCTCGACTTCTAGGCTGACGCCCGTTCTTTGGACCTCCCGAAAGGAACCGCAGTGACGACAATGCCCCCGCGTCGGCCCACCCCGGCCGACATCGAGTTGCTGGCCTTCGCCCAGCAGGCCGAACTGGCGGCACGCGACCTGTTCGCCGCCGCCGCCGACAGCGGCGTGGGTGGCGAGCACACGGCCAGTGTCGCCTGCATCGCTGCTCACCACGATGCGGCCAGCCAGGCCATCTCGGCGCTCATCGGTCGCAGTGCTCCGCAGGCTCGTCTCGACTCGCTCTTCGTCGCCAGCCGTAACGCGTTCCTGAACGACGACTCGTTCGCCATATCGGCCTGGGAACTCGAGAACACGTTGGTGGCCACTCACCTCTCGCTCGTGTCGGCACTCGACGGCACGGAGGGCTCCGCTCTCGTCGCATCGATCGTGAGCGCGGAAGCTCGCCACGCCGCGGCCCTGGCCGTCATCGCCGGACTCTCCCCGGTCTCCGATGCCGATGCCTTCCTCACCACCCCCGCCGACATCGTCGCGCTGACCCCGGAGGCCTGACGATGGACATGCAGAATCTCTCCCGCCGTCGTTTCCTGCTCGCGGGTGGTGCCACCGTGTCGCTCGGTGCACTCGTCTCCGCCTGTGGTGGAAGTTCGAAGTCGGGCATCGCTCGCGTCGGTCTCGCACCCGATCCGGCCAATTTGCCCACCGCCGAGATCACCGACGTGACTTTGCTGCGCACCGCCACGTCGCTCGAGTACAACGCGATCTTCGTGTACGAAGCAGCCAAAGATGCCGGGTACTTGTCGGGGGACGCCGCCAAACTCGCATCGCGCTTCCAAGCCGATCACAAGGAACACGCCGCCGCCACGGCCTCGCTCACCGAAGCAGCCGGCGGCCAAGCGTTCACCGATCCGAACCCGCGCTTGCAGTCGATCTACGTCGAACCCGCGCTCGGTCTGATCGCCGAATCCGACGACCCCACCGGTGACGTGCTGGCCCTCGCGTACGCACTCGAGACACTCGCCGGTGCCACCTATCAGTTCTACGTGCCGATGATGCGCGACAAAGCGTTGCGCGGCGCCGCCATGGGAATCGGCGAGCAAGAGGTTCGCCACGCCGCCACACTCGGTGCGGTTCTCAACCCGTCACGCCTCGTGTCGTCCCAGGGTCTGGCCGTCGACGCGAAATGGCGTGAAGAGGGAGACGCGTCACTCTTCTACGCGGTTCCGAGCGCCTTCGGAACGCTCGCACCCGTGCAAGTCACGCTCGGACCTGCGGGTTCGCGCACCACGGTGAATCTCGAGACTCCCAGTCTCAATTCGATGGTGTACGAATATCTCGACGGCGAGTGACGCACGCACTCGTACACTGACTCTCGACGGTGAGTCGATCGGGTGACCGCGATCGCAAGGTCGAGGAAAGTCGGGACTCCACAGAGCAGCGTGCTGGCGCGAGCCAGGTGGGAGCGATCTCACGGACAGTGCAACAGAGAACAGACCGCCGATGGCCGGGCAACCGGATCAGGTAAGGGTGAAACGGTGCGGTAAGAGCGCACCAGCGGCCGAGGTGACTCGACCGGATCGGTAAACCCCACTCGGAGCAAGGTCAAGCAGAGGAGATGGGCGGCTCGTCCGCTTCGGGAAACCGAAGTACTCCTCGGGTAGACCGCACAGATGGATGGTCACCCGTCTCGGGAAACCGAGACGACAGAATCCCGCTTACAGATCGGCTCACCGTCACCTTCCCCACTACCGTCTCGTGAATGAGCGTGTACGAACTTCCCAAGGTCCCTCTCGACGAGATCGATCTCTCCGATGAAGAGTTCTGGTTGAAGGACCGTGCGTATCGCGATGGAGCGTTCAAGACCCTGCGTGATGAGGCCCCGTTCGCGTTCTTCGAAGAGCGAGTGATCGAGGGGGCTCCTTTCCCACCCGGGCCGGGTTACCGCGCCATCACGCGTCACGACGACATCTGGCACATCAGCCGCAATCCGCAACTCTTCAGCAGCGGCAAGGGATCGAACATCGGTGACCTTCCGCAGGAGATGAACGAGTTCTTCGGGTCGATGATCAACATGGACGACCCCAAGCACTTCCGTCTCCGGAACATCGTGTCGCGCGGCTTCACGCCCAAGGAGATCACCCGCGTGGAGGAGCAGGTCCGCGTGCGCGCCACCAAGCTCGTCGACGATCTTCTGGTGCGGTTTCCGAAGGCCGAGTGCGACTTCGTCGAGGAAGTCGCCTCCCCGCTCCCCCTCGCCATCATCTGCGACATGATGGGCATTCCGGAAGAAGACCACAAGAAGATCTTCCACTGGACCAACGTGATCCTCGGCGTGGGCGACCCCGAGTTCGTGGGCTCCTATGAAGAGCTCATGACCGTGGCCCTCGAGATGTTCATGTACGCCCAAGCACTGGGCGAGGACCGGGTGAAGAACCCGCAGGACGACGTGACGTCGGCGATGATGAACGCTGTCGTCGACGGCGAACGTCTCACGGCTCAGGAGTTCGGTTCGTTCTTCATTCTCCTCGTGGTGGCCGGCAACGAGACCACGCGCAATGCCATCAGCCACGGCATGCGACTGCTCACCAACAACCCCGACCAGAAGAAGATCTGGTTCGACAACTTCGACCCGCACACCAAGACCGCGGTCGAAGAGATCGTCCGCTACGCCACTCCGGTCATTCACTTCCGTCGTACCGCGACCGAGGACACCGAGGTCGGCGGCCAGAAACTCAAGGCCGGCGACAAGGTCGTGATGTTCTACTCCTCGGGCAACCGCGACGAGCGCGTGTTCCCGGACCCGTTCAAGTTCGATGTGACTCGCGCAGTGACCCCGGCTCAAGTGGGTTTCGGTGCCGGCGGACCGCACTTCTGTCTCGGTGCCAATCTGGCCCGTCGTGAGATCGCGGTGATGTTCGACGAGATCCGACGTCGCATGCCGAACATGCGCATCACCGGCGAACCAGCCTACCTGCAGAGCGCGTTCATCAACGGCATCAAGCGCATGCCGTGCGCCTGGGGCTAGTCGTTCATCTCGCCGGCCAGGTAGTGCCGGCGGCACAGAAGTTCGTAACGCACCACGTCGCCGAAGAGCGGTTCTGACGGCGCATCTTCGGTGTCGCCCACCACGACCGTTTCGCCCTCGTACACCACGACGCCGTTGACCACACGTGCGTTGTGAGTGGCCCGTGACCCGCACCAGCAGCGCGCCTCCACCTGCATCTCCACCCGCTCGTCGGCCACCTCGAGCATGCGGCGCGTTCCGTCGAACAGCAGGCCGCGAAAGTCGGTGATGAGACCGAAGGCGTAGACGTCGACGGCCAATTCGTCGACGATCCGCGCCAACTGGTCGCATTGATCGACGGTGTAGAACTGGGTCTCGTCGCAGACCACGAAGTCGAGCGGCATGCGGTCGCGGGCCAACGAGAACACGTCGAGCTCGGGTGTGACCTCGATGGCCGGGGCTGACACACCGAGACGACTGGTGACCTGGGTTCCGTCGCGATCGAGTTTGGTGAGGAGCAAGCCACATCGATCGCGGGACGACAAGTTGTGATGGATCTGCAACGCGAGGGTGCTCTTACCCGAGCCCATCGTTCCGAAACTGAATCGCAGCGTCGCCACCGACGGGCCAACTTAGACGACGAAATCGGCCACGACCGCATAGTGGTCGCTCGGCTGCACTCCGTTCACGGCGTCCACACCGGCCAACCACGATCGCTTCGGATGGCCCGCCGGTTTCGGACGCGGCCAGGTGACGAACAAGTAGTCGATTCGTCGATTCGGCCAGTTGGCGTCGACTTGATACGGATTGGCACCACTCCACGTGTGTCCGGTGCCGTCGCCGCATTGTTCCCACACGTCGTTGAAGACCAGATTGCGATGACGGACCGCGGTTCGACCGGTGAGTCGCCTGATCTCGTCGGAGTCGGGCACGGCGTTGAAGTCTCCGCCGACGATCACCGGACGGTCGTGGGCCGGATCACCACGCAGTTCGCGAAGGTGATCGGCGATCACGTCGACCTGGGTGACGCGCACATCCGACTCGTCGAATCGATGCGACAGGTGTGTACAGCCGAACGGCCACTCACCCCACGGAGTGGCGGCCACCGCGGTGAGTAGTCGTCGCGGTCCGTCGGCACCGTCGAGACCTGGCAGCGACACCTGCTCGATGCGCGAGAGTGGCCAGCGCGACAGGATCGCGTTGGCCATGGGCCAACGATCCTGGGTGAGCGCGACGTGATACCCGAGTTCGGACGCGAGTCGCTGAGCCTGTTCGTCGTCCCTCGACACTTCTTGCAAGAGCACGACATCGGGGCTTTCCGAAGTCAGCACCTGGCTGATCGCCGGTTGGCGTTCGGTGTACGGTCCGAACTGCCACCAGATGTTCCAGGTCATCACGCGCATCGCGTGACCGATTTCAGCACAGCGAGAGGGTTTCGACCGGAGCGGCCAGGGCGGCCGGTCCCCCGAAGAGCGTCACGTTCGACGACGCCAGTCGGGTGATGGTGCTGAACGTGACACTCGGAACGCACGAACCGGGCACCAACAACAGCGGCGCGCCGGATCCACGCTTGGAGAACGGCACGGCCGACAGTGCGTCGGGAAAGTTCAAACTGGTCGCCAGGGCGATGTCGGTGCTGTGCGGCAACGACGACCACACCGAAGCCGAACGTTCGGCCACGTCCCACGCTTGGTACGACGTGACGGCGCCGAGGCCCGAGAGGTCGGCCAACATCGTGGGAGCGATCGTTCCCGGTGCGGCCACCAGATTCACGTTCGACACACCGAGCGTGGTGAGGAGATCACGTTGCACGGGGTTCAGAGTTCCCTGACCGTCCACCAGAACGAAAGGCTGGCCGTACCGAGCGGCCGCGGCCGAAGCGATCAGCGGATCCTGGAAGTCGCGACCACTGGCCACCCACACCGTCGACGACTTGCCGTTGAACCACGCGGCGCGAGTGAGCATCTCGGCCGTCACATAGCGATCGTCACCGGCCAGACGGGTGGGGCGAACACGAGTGATCGAACGAAGCTGAGACAGAACGTCATCCGACACCGAGGCCGGACCACCTGCGACGACGATCGACTTCGGCTTGAGGCGGGTGAGTTGAGCCTTGGTCGCCTCGGGGACGGTCGTCTGAGTGACGAGAAGAAGGGGAACGTTGAGCCCAGCCGCGGCCACACCGGCGGCCAGCGAGTCGGGGAACGAATTGCCATTGGCGACGAAGACCGTGTTGGCCGTCGACCAGAACGCAGCCGCAGCCGCGGCCGAACCGAATCGATCGTCACCGAACACACGACTCACGTTCTTGCCGGTGGCGTTGGTGACGATGGTCGGATCGTCGATCGAGACTCCGTTGAAGCGAGCGATGGCCACGGCCTGCTCGGGTGTGCCACGAAACTCGAAGTGCATCGGGTCGCGCAGAATGCTCGACTTGTTGGCTGACGGAGTGGCGCAGCCACCGTTCCAGCCGTAACCACCCCACAACAAACCCCACTTCTCGGCGGTCTGCACGACCCACTGCGGGAGATCGGTCTTCATCGGCGTCGCACAGGCCGATCCGCCAACGGCCGGATCGGGGTAGTAGCGAACTTCGGGATTGGCCACCACGTTGATGTCGACGGCGAGACCCCACGAGTGGAACGACAATGAGCGGGCGTCGAGACCAGAGCAGTCCTTGCGCGTGTTCGACGTGCAGCGGAAGTTGTAGGCCATCGCATCGTTGATGCGATAGCCCGCATCCTGGATCTCACCCAAGAAACCACGGAACAAATAGAAAGATTCCTGCGGAGCGCGCAACTGTTCCTTGCGAATACGGCCGAACGCAACGGCGTTCACCGTCATGGCCCCTTCCCAGGCGGTGAGTGCCTCCGACTTGTTGTACGACCAGCCGAGCCACTTCCAGCCGGCCAGACGCTCGGAACCGGGAGCGCTATACGGGAACGGCGGGGTTCCCCACCCCTTCGAATCGGGGGTGCCGTAATCACTGATGACGCAGCCACCGACGTTGCCGGTCGTGATCTGCTGCGCCGCGCACTTGGGCGGCATCGACGGCAACACCCACGGAGTGTTGTTCGCGACGTCGCCCACGGCCGCCGCACGGGCGACCGATTCCCCGGTCATCATCGCCACGACGATGGCCACATAGGCCACCAGGGCGACGAGCACCACGAATGGTGCGAAACGGACCGGTCGTTGGGAATTCACGCCGGAGGTATCGGGTCTCCCCCGGTGAGCCTTGAGGGATTTCCCGAAAACTCCCTCCGACTAGGGTTTTCCCATGCGCTTCGCCTCAGGATTCTCCGGTCGTGTCGCCGTGGTCACCGGGGGTGGCACCGGCATGGGACGCGAACTCGTTCGTCAGCTCACCGCCGATGGCTGTGACGTCGCGATGTGCGACGTCATCGAAGACAACATGGTCGAGACCTCGGCTTTGTGTGCCGGCAATCCCGGTCGCGTTCTGAGCCACGTCGCCGATGTGTCGGTGGAGGCCGAAGTGCTCGCCTTCCGCGATGTGGTGGCCGGATGGCGCGATCACGTGAACCTGCTCTTCAACAACGCTGGTATCGGAGGCGGAGGGAGCATCGTCGACGACGAACGTGCGCAATGGGAGAAGACGTTCGGAGTGTGTTGGTACGGCGTGTACTACAACACCCGCGCGTTCCTGCCGCTTCTTCTCAAGGCCGACATCGGACACGTGATCAACACCAGTTCGGTGAACGGTTTCTGGGCGTCGCTCGGACCGAACATTCCCCACACGGCCTACAGCTCGGCCAAGTTCGCCGTGAAGGGGTTCACCGAAGCGCTCATCACCGACTTCCGGATCAATGCTCCGCACCTCAAGGCCACACTCGTGATGCCCGGGCACATCGGAACGTCGATCGCCATCAACTCGCGCAAGTTGTTGGGTGGCGACCCCAAGGAGATGACCGAGGAGCAGATCGCGCAGTTGCGGGCGCGTCTACTGAAGTCGGGTATCGACGTGAGTGGTGCGAGCGACGAGGACTTGCGTCTCGGCATCCAGGCCCAGGGTGAAGCGTTCCGCGACAATGCTCCCACCTCGGCCGAACAGGCGGCCACGATCATCCTGGACGCTGTGAAGAACGACGAATGGCGCGTGTTGGTGGGCGACGACGCAGTGATTCTCGACGAGATGGTGCGCGAGAATCCGACCCTCGCGTACTTGCCCGATTTCATGGATCGGGTCCACGCCCGCGGGGCCCTGCGCTTCACCCAGAACTAGACGGGATCGATACGCGACCCGTCGGGTCGGTGAACGACCGCCCGCCCGAGGGCGTCGACGGTCACGAGATAACCACGTTCTTTCCATCGGTTGTGTCGACCGCACAGCGCCAGACCATTGGCCGGACTGGTTTCACCCGACTCGCGCCACGATTCGATGTGGTCGACCTGACAGTGATCGGCTCCGCAACCCGGCCAATGGCACTGCGCGCCTTGGATCCACACGGCTTCACGCGAGGCCCCGGCGAACAGTCGACGACGGCGTCCGAGGTGCACCACGCGTCCACGAGAGTCACGAACGACCGCGCGTACGTGGCCCACCAAAGCGGCCCGCACCACGTCGGCTGCCGAGAGCGAGTGACCGTTGGTCGTGTGGCACGTGTAGTGGGCAAAGCGCTCGGGATCGAGGGCCGTGTCGACGCGTGCGCCGAGTGCTCGTCCGACCGCCTGTTCGAACGTGGTGGCGTCGACGAGGATGTTGACCAACGGTCTCGGTGTTCGGCCCGATGAGGAGGCCGCCGCCAGGAACACCGCATACAAGGCGTCGGCGCGCCGCTGGGCATGAGTGCGAGAGAGATCGGCACCGATCGGTTCGGCAACACCGTTCCGGCGCGCTTCGTCAACATCGGCGGCGAACTC
Organism: Actinomycetota bacterium; assembly: GCA_016871355.1. Classification (GTDB taxonomy): domain Bacteria; phylum Actinomycetota; class Acidimicrobiia; order Acidimicrobiales; family Ilumatobacteraceae; genus Casp-actino8. Next base: position 15,164 of record VFZC01000014.1, on the reverse strand, counting down.
GGCCTGGGTGAACTGGTCCCAGACCTCGCGCATGACGGCCGCTTGGGCCTGTCCGAACGAGCCGCTGAGGACGACTTCGTCGCCCACCTGGGAGAGATGAGCGTGGCGTTGTTTATGAACGATGTCGTGGATCCACTCGACACCGTCGGCGTCGGCGAGTTGTTCCCAGCGCTTGACGACGCGGGCGAAGTCGGCCACCGGAAGCGTCTGCATAGCTTCGAGTAGCGACGGGGCCAACGGTGCCACTGCGTGCTCGGTCCGGGGTGACAACGCCGTGGCCAACTGACGCAACGAGGCAACGGGTACGTGGCCCCTCGCGAGGGCTGAACCGAATTCAGGTGCCAGTCGCACGAGTCGGAGCGACTGCCTGCGCGCCCGCCGCTCGGAGGGCGACGTGCGTGTGACCGAGCCGAGCCAGCCGGTGAGGGATAGATGTCCGTCGGCACGATGTTCGCCGCGTCGTTCGGCATCATCGAGGATGTGAAGGACGGCGGCCTCGACCGCCCGCGACACGCGTTCGAGAGAACCGAGGGTGTCGCCCAGGTGGCGGTGATCGTGCCCGAGCGCCGAATCGACCATGCTGCGAAGCGTGCCCGTGATCTGATCGATGGGTTCGACCCCGGCGACGATGCCCGCGAACCGCTCATCGACCGTTCGATCATCGAGAGCGATCCGCTCACGAAGTCGTTGGAGGTCTTCGTACATGCGTTCGACAGTACGCAGGGGGTGTTGCAGAGTGAGGATGGGACGAAAGACCACGAACCGGAACCCTCGACGATTGGTTGACTGAAGACACGAGGCGGAAGGAGTCGGCATGTCACACGAAGCATCGTCGGTGTGGGAGTCAGCACAAGTCGTCGGCGTTCTGAAAGAAGTGAAGGAACACGAGCGGCGCGTTTCGCTCACTCCCAAGGGTGCCGCCGCGCTGGTTGCCGACGGACGCACCGTCATCGTGGAGGCGGGTGCCGGGCTCGGATCGGGATTCAAGGACGACGAATACAGCGCAGCCGGTGCACGGATCGCTCCGACCGCCGACGCGGTGTTCGCCGAAGCCACTCTCCTGCTGCATGTGAAGGAGCCGCAGCCAGCCGAGTTCGGCAAGTTCCGCGCGCATCACACCCTCTTCACCTACCTCCATCTCGCCGCCGCACCCGACGTGGCGGAGGCGCTGTGCGCATCGGGGTGTCGGGCCATCGCGTACGAGTCGGTGGAGATCGATCGCACGTTTCCGTTGTTGGCCCCCATGAGCATGGTCGCCGGGCGCCTGGCCACCCAGATCGCGGCGTCGTATCTCGAGGCACGCAACGGTGGGCGCGGCATGTTGATGGGCGGTTTGCCCGGTGTCGAGCCGACCACGGTGCTCGTGATCGGAGCCGGTGTGTCCGGACGACACGCCGCCGAAGTGGCGGCCGGAATGGGCGCCGAAGTGATCGTCGCCGACCTCGCCATCGAACGGGCACAAGCCGTTGCTCGTGACTGCGGACCGCTCGCTCGCGCGATCGTGTCGACACCGCAAGCGATCGAAGAACTGGCTCCGATCACCGAGGTGATGGTGGGCGCAGTACTCGCACCGGGCCACAAGGCGCCGATCGTCATCACGAAGAAGGTTCTCGACCTGATGCCGGAAGGATCGGTGGTCGTCGACATCGCGATCGATCAAGGTGGTTGCGTGGAGGGAGTTCAGCTCACGTCACACGCCGATCCAGTGCGGCTCATGGGTCGCGTGCGCGTGTCGGCCACGCCGAACATGCCCGCGGCCGTTCCGCGTTCGTCGACGGCCGCGCTCACGGCGGCGACTCTCCCCTACGTTCGCGCACTGGCCAGCGGGTGGTCGGCGGCGTTGTCGGTCCATGGCGAATTGGTCGGAGCCGTCAACGTGGAGAGCGGTCGCGTGGTGCATCCCGCGGTCGCGGACGATCTCGGCTAGAACAACGGGTGTGAATCACCATCGCACCCTCTCGACGGCCTCGCTGACCCTCATGTGCATGGTCGCTGTGTTGGTTGCCTGCGGTGGCGGTGACGACACGGTCCCTGACACCGTGCTCGACACGGTGCTCGACAATGTGCTCGACACGGTCCCTGGCACCAGCATTGCGATCGCTCCACTCGAACCAGGTTGGACCGAAACGACCGACTACCCCGAGTGGAGCCATGCGGGATCACGCACCGGTCCGCTGTCGCCCACACCGAGCGCGGGAGAGCCACTCCCCGACGGCGCGTACGTTCTCGACGAGGTGTTCTTCGACGCCAGCGGCGAACTGTCGTCGATCCAGGTTCAGCCGTTCGTCGCCGATCCGATGAGCAATCCTCCGTCCGTCGAGGTCCCCTTCACCGCGCGTGAAGACATTCGTGTCGTCGTCCGTACTCACGGTTGCTCTGGCGAGCGCTTCGAAACCGCCTGGCTCGGCGACTGGGGCACGTTCCTGTCGACCATGCGCAGGCTTGGCACCGACATTTTCGACTGGTCGACGCAAGTCACGGCATCGTACGACGTGACCCCCGGCGACTTCGTCGATTACCTCGACGTTGCCGTCGCCACCGCCACGATCATGCCCTCCGATTGCTTTCGCTCGTTCGTGTGGTCGGCCACCAACGACGGCTCGCCTCAGCCCTGGTTCATCGTGTGGTGGTCGGCCGGTCCGGGTGACACCATCGACCTGTTGTGGCGCAGCTCGGTGCATCCGGCCGCCATCAGTATCGAATCCGGTGTCACGACGTTCTATTTCGATGCCCGCATCCTGAACATGGGCGGCTGAGCCGAACCCGTCGTGCGGGGAGGCGGAGGGAAAGCCCGCAGGCCTTGATGGGGCAGCGTCAAGGGATTCCTCCAGTCACGCGCTTCGGCGGTTTCGGTTACGGAGTCAGGATGTCCGTTGAGCCGCGGGAACTCTCGAGGAACCTTCTCCGACCAGTTTTCTGTGACTGAGGAAGAGATCGAAAAGTACGAACGACAGCAGGCTGCCTCCAGCGAACGATGGAGAAACCTTTGGCGAGTCCACTTCTACTCCGGAATCATCGTTGCGCCGTTCCTCGTCATGTTTGCGATTACTGGGTTGGTGATCCCGTACACCCAGCCGATCCAGGACGGGTTTCAATCCGAACTGCGTCGAGTGGATCGGGGATCAACCGTGGTGTCGTTCGACGAACAGGCGGCAACGGTTGAAACCAATCTGCCCGAGGACCCGATCGTGTCGATGACACCGCCCCGTGACTCGGGTGCGTCGACTGTCTTTGGTCTGGACAGTGGTCGATCGGCATATGTCAACCCCTACACGGGTGATTTCCTCGGCGCTGACGAGACCCAGACCACTTTGGTGCGCTGGTCGAATGCTCTGCACGGACAATTGAACAACGACAGCTTGACGATTCCGCTTCCGGCTGCCTCGGCGCTCTGGGACGGCGAGAAGGTGATGCGTGACTACGTCGTCGGCGACCTTGTGCTCGAATTGGTCGGTTCGGCGCTTTGGGCGGTTTCAGTTACGGCTTGACCGGCCAACGCCGTGGATGACGGGCCGTCCGGAGGTCAGAGCGGATCAGTGAGGCCGCCAGGTGGGTCAGCAAGAAGATGGCCGTGCCGAGGACAGCAATAGTGGGGCCGGGGGCCATATCGAGATGGTATGAGATCACGAAGCCGGTGAACACTTGGAACAGCGCCAGCCCGGTTCCGGCCAGCACTTGTTGTGCGATCGTCGACGTGACCAGACGTGCGGAAAGTGCGGGCCCGATGAGCAACGAGACGGTCAACACGATTCCGACCGTGCTGATGCAGACCACGACGCTCATCGCAATGAGAACCAAGACCACATTGGTCTGGCGACCGACGGCTATGCCCACTTGTCGGGCGTGCAATGGATCGAGCGTGACGAAGGTGAGATCCCGAAAGTTGCTCGTGACGTATGCGAGCACGATGACAACGAGCACCAGAGTGATTTTTAGGTCGGTTGAGGTGACCGTGAGAAGTTGGCCGAACAGCAAGTGATTGAGAGAAATGTTGGTATCGACTCGGCCCAGCGCGATGATTCCGGACGCGAAGAAGCCCGAGGCGACAACTGCGATCACAGCGTCACGAGGCAACGTCGACTTTTGGGTGAAGTAGGCGATGATCAGAGTGACCGTCAGTCCGGCAGCGAGCGCACCGATCAGAATCGCTCCCCGTCCGAACCACGCGAAGGTGAGTGCAACTCCCACCAGGGTCGAATGTGACATTGCGTCGGCCATGTACGAGAGCTGACGGTGGATGATCCAGACCCCAATCGAGGGAGCCAGGAGCGCGACGAGGAGGCTGACCAGGGCAGCGCGTTGGGTGAAGCTGGAAGCGAACGGGTCGACGAGAAAATCGATCATTTGCTCAACAGATTGGTGAGTGCGTCCGTATCCAGTACTTCACGGGGATTCCCATCGACGAGAAGAGTGGTGTTGATGCCGATACATCGGGCGAAGCGACGCTTGACGAACGCAAGGTTGTGGCTGGAGATCAGCACTGACTTTCCACGGTCGGCCAGTATGTCGAACGTGTCGATGAGGGCATCGGCGCGCCGCTCATCGACGCCGGCTGCGGCCTCGTCGAGAAGCAAAATGCTGGCCTCCTGAGCCAGGGCTCGGGCCAACAACACCCGTTGTTGCTGGCCTCCCGACAGCTTCGAGAGCGGTCGGTCGGCCAAGTCGGCTAGGCCGACCTGGCCGAGGCAGGATTCAACGGCCACAACATCGGTCGGGTCAGGGCGAAGCCCAACCCGACCGAAACGACGGCGTCCCCCGAGGACGACGTCGCGCACTCGTATGGGAAACGAGTAGTTCACCGAAGGCGCCTGGGGTATGTATCCGATGACTTGTCGATCGAGGTGGTGACAGTGTTGGCCGCCAATGACGACATCACCAGTGTGTCGGATCTGTCCCGCGAGAGCCTTCAAGAGGCTCGACTTGCCGGCGCCGTTGGCGCCGATGAGAGCAACAACCTCACCCTCTCCGATTTCGAAGCTGATGTCGTCCAGAGCACGAGTCGATTCGTACGAGACGCTGAGGTGTGCGACGGCCAACACGGGTCCGGACGGGGGATCCGAGGAGTGCTTCATTCAGGAGCACTCCAAACCTTGACGCAGTCGTTCCAAATTGGATCGCTGTGCCACAACGTACGAAGCCCCCTCGTCCAGGTCTTCTTGGCTGAAGCCTTCGATCGGGTCGAGGAGGTCGGTTGTGGCTCCGATCTCGTTCGCGATGACGTTGGCCAGATCGGGCGGCAAGAGGGTCTCGAAGAAGATTGTCGAAACGTTGTTCGCGGCCGCAAACTTGGCGATCGCCTCGAGGGACTTGGCAGACGGCTCTTCATCGGGGTTCACCCCCGCAATCGCTACCTGTTGAAGATTGGTGCGCTGGGCCAGGTACTCGAACGCACGGTGTGAGGTGACGAGAACCCGGCTCTGGCAGTTGGCGAGGCCGGCGTCGAACTCGGCCCCGAGCGTCTCGAGCTCGCTCACGTAGGCATTGGCCGCAGCACCGATCGCGTCGGCATCGAGACCCGCGGCCGACGAAAGGACGGACGCGACCGAGCGCGTCATCGTCGCCATGTTGGCCGGGTCCAGCCATACGTGAGGATCCTTTCCGGAAGCGAGAACCTCTCCGTCGGTCTCACCTTCGGTGCCCTCCAATTGCGGGATGACATCGACAACGGTGAGTTCCTGGAGGAGGTCCACCTTCTTGGTTGTGGACGGCAAGGAGGAGAGAACCTTCTCGACGCCCGGCTGGAAACCATCGCCGATGTAGAAGACGATGTCGGCCGTTTCCAGTCTGGTCACCTGGCTGGCGGTCAGTTCGAGGTCGTGGGCGCCTTCACCGGGTGGGGTGAGGCCGAACACGTCGACCGAATCCCCGGCCACGGACCGGACAATTTCCTCGATCGGGTAGAAGGATGCAGCGATCGAGAGTTTCGGCCGCTCTACTGGTGCGACACCAGTCGAGGACGATGTCGTCGAACTCGCGCACGAGGACAGAAAGAGAGCGCCGACGAGCGAAAGTCCCGTCAGCCAGGGCTTAGTTGGTTGGTTCATGTCTGGTATGTTATCAATAATGAGAATGATTCTCACATTATGAGCGAACTTCATTCGGAGGGTTTCATGTCGACGTCCGACAGCAAAGTGCCGGTCACGGTCGTGACCGGTTTCTTGGGCAGTGGGAAAACCACGCTCGTCAACTACATCCTGAGCGAGAACCACGGGAAACGAATCGCAGTCATCGAGAACGAGTTCGGCGAGGTGGGCGTCGACGACGCGTTGATCATTGATGCCGAGGAGGAAATTTTCGAGATGAACAACGGTTGCATCTGCTGCACCGTTCGTGGCGACCTCATCCGGATTCTCGGCACGCTGATGAAGCGTCGCGACAGGTTCGACTACATCCTCGTAGAGACCACCGGACTGGCGGATCCAGCTCCCGTGGCCCAAACATTTTTCGTCGACGATGAGATCCGCTCTCAATTGCGTCTCGACGCGATCGTCACCGTTGTCGATGCAAAACACCTATCCATGCATCTCTTCGAAGAGAAGGCGGATGGGGTGGAAAACGAAGCACTCGAGCAGATCGCTTTCGCCGACCGAATTCTTCTGAACAAGACCGATCTGGCCTCGGAGGAGGAGCTTGTCGAGGTCGAGGGTCACTTGCGGTCGATCAACGCGTCGGCCTCGGTCGTTCGCACTCACATGAGCAAGGTGGACCTTGATTGGGTGCTGAACGTGGGAGCGTTTGATCTTCAACGTGTACTCGAAGTGGAGCCGACATTCCTCGACGATTCAGAGCACGTCCATGACCAGTCGATCGTCTCGGTGGGTATCGAAGAGGCTGGACAAGTCGATGTGGAGAAGATCAACGACTGGCTCGGATGGCTCCTTGGTGAAAAGGGAGTCGACATCTTCCGAATGAAGGGAATCCTCAACGTATTTGGCTCCGACAATCGCTTCGTCTTCCAGGGTGTGCACATGTTGTTCGACGGTCAACCCGATCGAGCCTGGGGTGAGAAAGAGGACCGAGTGAACAAGATGATCTTCATCGGTCGCAATCTCGATCGTGACGAGATCACCCAAAGGTTCCGCAAGTGTCTGGTGCGCTGATGACACCAATGTCGGTGACCGAGCGGGTTTTGGCGGTCCTTCCCGACTACGTCCATGGCGTCGATGTGTCGCCCGACGGCCGGCACACCGTTGCTGGGTCGGTGTCCGGTCACGTTTGTATCGCAGATGTTGACGGGGACGTTCGGATGTTTGAAGCGCACGACGGTGACGTCGTGCGCGCCAAGTGGAGCCCCTCGGGGCAGTTCGTGGCGAGCTGCGGAGTCGACGGAGCTCTGAGAATATGGGATCTCGCCGGATCGATGGTCGCCGAGGCCCAGCACAGAGGGTGGGCCACCGACCTGGCCTGGAGGACGGACGGCGACGAGGTGGCTGCCGGTATCGGACGGTGCGTGGTTCGTCTTCTTGCCAATGGAATGAAGGCGGTTCAGCACGAGGAGCTCCCAGCGTCGGTTGAGTGCGTCACCTGGAGTGAGGACGGTCGCCGTCTCTTCGCTGGCCATTACGGAGGTGTGGCGATCTTTCAGGGATCCGCGAAGCCGGTGAAAACCTTCCCGTGGAAGGGCGCGCCGTTGGTCGTCGCGGCGTCGTCCGACGGGAAGTGGGTGGTGACAGGGAATCAGGATGCGTCTTTGCACGTCTGGAAGGTGGCTAACGGCTCCGAACTGCAGATGACCGGTTTCTCCACCAAGGTTCTGCTGATCGCGTGGAGTCGGAACTCTCTTCGCTTGGCCAACGCCGCGATGAACGAGATCTCAGAGTGGGATTTCTCGGGTAAGGGCCCGAAAGGCAGTAAACCGATCGGAATGCTCGGGCACTCCAGTCGGATTGTGGGCCTCGGGTATGTGCCGACTCATCCGGACTTGCTTGGTTCGGTCGCTACCGATGGTTCGGCACGCCTGTGGCGTCCGGTGAAGTCGGGCAACTCTCTCATCCAGTCGCATCGGACACAGCACGTATTCAGTTCCATGAGGTGGTCACCGACTGAGCTACGCATGGTGTGTGGAACATCCACCGGCGAAGTCGTTTCCATCTCATTCGATGAAGAGCCGGGGCAGTAGGTTTGTCCGACAAGAATCGACACTCGCGGTCATCTTCTCTCTCGGTGCTGCTCTGTCGGGACTGTTGTTGCGGTACCGACCGAAAGCACCCCGATTTCGACCATGATCAACAGGAGTCTGATCTCAGGGCGGCTGTCGCTGATATCGGGGGCAAGGTCCATCGAGTGAAGTGTCTCGACGCGTGTAGTCATTCCAACGTCGTCGTGCTCCGCACACGGCAACACGGAAAACTCTGGTTTGGTGGACTTGCTGATGATGTCGCCCACGGAGCACTACTGGCCTTCGTTCGGGCTGGGGCTCACGGGCAAATCCCCCGCGGCCTTCTCCCATATCAATTCGCCCCATCGGATTCTGCTGTAGAAGTTGAGAATCGATGCAACCTGAAGGTGATTCCTGTTCGTGAATCTTGATGACTACCTGAACCGCGCAACAATCGTCGACTGCCACGGTCAGGTTGCCTTTGAACTGACATTGCTTGTCAACGGTGATGTATTCGTGAGAAGCCGCCAAGGAGAATTTCACGTCAATCCAAGCACCCGATTGGTGTCGCCTCCGGGGCGAGTGGTATCGCCCGAGATCATTGATCAGGCGGTGGCGTTCGCGCGCTCCTGTCTGTGACCACGTGGGAGGTGATGAAGGCCAGTGATGTCTACGGCGAACACATCCGTACACATTCGCTTGGCTCTCCTGAGTTGAGCGCGCTCGCCCCCTCAACCAGACGCATCAGTGGATTGATCTGATGATGATGTTCATGATTCGCAATCACCAATCGTTGATGCTGTATCGACGACGAACGTTGCCGGCGCAAACCGCGCCACCTCGCGCCGCATAGGCGATTGAAAACCCGAGATTGTGATAGCGGAAGATGACCCCTGCCCGTGGATGCGCTAGAGGCTCGGATCAATCTGTCTGAAGTTTGGATGGATTGATCCGAGTTTTCCTGCCACCGAGTGCTTCGAGAAACAGGGAACTGACCTCAAATGTCGGTCGGTTCGGCACTTTGGGCGAGTTTCGCTCTTGGTTCGGCGTCCCCCCGTCGCGCGGCCTCCGTTTCGGCGACCCGCTGGCCGAATGGAAGACTGCTCGCATGAGCACCACCGATCGCGAACTGGCCCGGGTCGAATCCGCCCTCGACTCACTCCTGTCGAACCACGACCCGAAGGCGATGGACAACGTCGCCTTCCGCGGCCACCGCTTCGACGCCGGACTCGCCTGGGTCCACTTCCCCGAAGGCCACGGCGGTCTGGGTGTGCGCCCCGAGTTGAACAAGATCGTGGAGGAGCGTTTGCGCAAGGCCGGCGCTCAACCGCAGGACCCGTCTACCTTCTTCATCGCGTTGGCCGGACCCACCATCGTCACGCACGGCTCCGATGAGGCCAAGCAGCGCTTCCTGCGGCCGATGTTCACCGGCGAGGAACGCTGGTGCCAGTTGTTCAGCGAACCGGGCGCGGGTTCCGACTTCGCGGGCCTCGGCACCAAAGCGGTGCGCGACGGTGACGAATGGGTGGTGAACGGTCAAAAGGTCTGGAACACGCTGGCCCACCTCGGCGACTGGGGAATGCTCGTCACCCGTACCGATCCCGATCAGCCCAAGCACAAAGGCATGACCTACTTCGCACTCGACATGCGCGCACCCGGAGTCGAGGTTCGTCCGCTGCGTCAGATCACCGGTGAGGCTGAGTTCAACGAGGTCTACATGACCGATGCGCGCGTGCCCGACATCCACCGCATCGGCCAAGTGGGCGAAGGGTGGCGCGTGGCGCTCACCACGCTCATGAACGAGCGCACCGCGATCGGCGGTAGCGGTGGAGGAACCGCTCGTCGCCGTGGCCCGATCGACGAGGCGATCAAGATTTACAAGGACAAGCAAGACGTTCACGGCCAGGCCCACCGCGACGACTTGCTACGGCTGTGGTGCAAGAGCGAGGCACTTCGGCTCACCAACTTGCGCGCATCGCAGGCGGCCAAGGCCGGCAATCCGGGCCCGGAGGGCTCAATCGCCAAGTTGATGATGGCCGAGCTCAACAAGAAGATCACCGAGTTGTCGGTGGCATTGCTCGGTGCCGATGGCCTCATCGGCTTCGATTACACGTTCCGGAGGCCTGAAGATCTCTCGGTCGACGGTGCCGAGGGCGGTGTACGCCATTCGTTCCTGCGCGCTCGTGCCAACTCGATCGAGGGTGGCACCAGCGAGATCATGCGCAACATTCTGGGCGAGCAAGTTCTCGGCCTGCCCGGCGAACCCCGCGTGGACAAAGACCTCCCGTGGACCAAGGTCCCGCGTAACTGACGGTTCTCAGTCGCCCGAGACCTTCAGAACCACCATCGGAATGTCGCGGGTGGTGCGCGACTGGAACTCGCCGTAGTGCTTGAACGTGGCCACGGCTTGCGGCCACCAGACGGCTTTGTCGTCGGGTGACGCGATACGAGCCGTGACATCGCGCGAGCCGTACTTCTTGGTCTCGACGGTCACGCGAGGATTGGCGCGCAGGTTCACGAACCAATCGGCGTGACGCTCTCCCCCGCCCTTCGAACCCACCACGATCCACTCGTCACCGAACTGCAGCGGTGAACTCAGCAGCACAGTTCGTGGTTGCCCCGACCGACGGCCAATCGTCGTGAGGCGGAGCACCGGCATTCCGTCGGCCGACCAACCGATACGGCCGCGGGTGACTCGCAACACGAACGAGTGGAACGAGTTGATGGTCTTCAGGAGGCGGTCGGAGGTGAACGGCGACTTTCGCGGCACGACGCGACGGTAGTCGCCTCTCACCACTCGGTGCGGCGACCGGCCTTCTTCTCGGAGTGTTTCTTCTTCGAGTCGAGACGGCGCTGGACCGATCCACGACTGGGCTTGGTGGCGCGACGCGACGGCGCCGGCGGGGCGGCGGCGTCGTCGATGCGTTCGGCCAGTCGAGCCAGACACAACTGGCGGTTGCGCCACTGGCTGCGACTCGTTTGCGAACTCACGGTGATCGTCTCGGGCAGAGCCTCGGCAATGCGCTCGAGGAGAACGGCCCGACCCCGGATGTGGTCGCGCGCTACTCGCAATACGACCTTGGTGGACACCTTGTTGACGTTCTGGCCGCCGGCCCCGGCCGATCGAGTGAACACCCACTCGAGGGCCGAGGCCGGAACGGTCAGACCGCGGGACGTGACGAGGTCGTCGTCCGGTTTCATCGATCCATTATGAACCGGAGCAGATCATCCCGTTGTCGTATCGGTCGAGATAACTCGACAGGTTGCGGGCCCGATGAGTGTTGATCCAGAACGAAGCGAACGAATCCATGAGGATTCCGTACCATCGGAAGCCACTTCTGCGCCGTGAGCGGGGTTCGTTCCCGTATCAGCGACCTTCGAAGTTCGGACGACGCTTTTCGAGGAACGCCCGCATCCCTTCGCGCTGGTCGGCCGTTCCACTGCATCGCCGGACCGCCTCGCGCTCGATGCGGAGCGCATCCTCGAGGGACGCGTGTTCGGCACCGACGACTGCCTTCAGCACACCTGCCACGGCGATCGGCGGTTGTGCAGCAAGTTCGTGAGCGAGCTCGACGGCTCGTTGTTTCAGTTCGGCGACGGGGTGCAGTTCATGGACGAGGCCAATCGCCAGCGCGGTCGGCCCGTCGATCTTCCTCGCGCGCAGGATCATGTCGAGGGCCTGCGCACGTCCGACGGTGCGAGTGAGCCGCGCCGTTCCTCCCCACGCGGGCACCGTGCCGAGGTCGAGCTCCGGGAGGCCGATGCGGGCACCCTCCGTGGCGGCGAGCCGGAAGTGGCACGCGAGTGGGAGTTCGAGACCGCCACCCAGGCAGTAGCCGAACATGGTGACCACCACCGGCTTGTCGAGTTGCTCGATCATCTCCAGAACCCGTAGCCGTTGGTCGAGCACCGCCTCGAACCCACCTCGCGCCGCGGCACCCGATGTGAGCTGCTTGAGGTCCATACCCACCGAGAAATGCTCGTTACCCGATGCAGTGAGCACGACAGCCCGAACGTCAGGATCGTGACGCAGGTCGGTCACGGCGACCTCGAGCTCGTCCATGTACTCGAAGGTCATCCGGTTGCGCGGCGCGTCAGTGTTCGAAAGAACCACGACGTGACCCTGCCGCTCGATGTGTAGTGCCGACATGCTCACTGACGGTACATCGTCATCGCACGACCCGCTGTCGGTCACCTCGACCTGACGTCGACGTGGATCGTCGCCAGGTCGAGGTGACCGAATCAGAACCGAATCAGGAGCAACCCGAAGTGCTACCGCACGACGGACACGCGTGGCACGAACCAGCACGCATCATCTGCACACCGCACTGCATGCACATCGGCGCATCGGAGTGCTTGTTGCGGCCGATCTCACCGGAGTGATCACTGATCGGAGCCGGCGGGGCGATGCCCATCTCCATCTGAGTGACGAGTTCTTCGACCGACGGGATGCTCTTCGGATCGGCGGCGACTTCGCTGCCGTTGAAGGTCTCGACGGCTGATTCTTCGACGCCGGGGAGAGTGGGCTGCAGACGCTCGTCGACCGAGAAGATCCCGAGTTCCTGACGCTCGTCGTAGGTCATGTACTCGAGAGCCAGACGACGGAACAGGTAGTCCATGATGGACGACGCGAACCGGATGTCGGGGTCGTCGGTCATGCCGGCGGGCTCGAAGCGCATGTTGACGAACGCTTCGACGAACGCGCGCAACGGCACGCCGTACTGCAGACCGTACGAGATGCTCTTGGCGAAAGCGTCCATGATGCCCGAGAGCGTGGAGCCCTGCTTCGACACCGTGAGGAACACTTCACCGGGGCGGCCGTCTTCGTACTCGCCGATGGTCGCGAAACCCTTGCAGTCGGCGACGCGGAACTCGAACGTGCGGCCGCGACGGCTGCGGGGCAACTTCTGGCGCACCGGCTTCTGCACGACCCGCTCGACGATCTTCTCGATCACCTGAGCGGCCGCCTGCGGTGCCGCCGACGCCGCCGACGCATCAGCCTTGTCGTCGTCCTTCTTGGCGGTGGACAGCGGCTGCGCGACCTTGCAGTTGTCGCGATAGATCGCCACGGCCTTCAGACCCAACTGCCACGACAAGAGGTGGAGAGCCTCCACGTCTTCGACCGAAGCCTCTTCCGGCATGTTGACCGTCTTGGAGATGGCGCCCGACAGGAACGGCTGGGTCGCTCCCATCATGCGCACGTGACCCTCGTAGTGGATGGTGTTGTCGCCCATCGAGCAGGCGAACACGGCCACATGCTCGGCCTTGAGGTGCGGCGCTCCGAGAATCGACTTCTCGGTGTCGATGTAGGCGATGATGTCGTCGACCTGCTTGGCGTCGTAACCCAACTTGCTGAGAGCCATCGGGATGGTCTGGTTGACGATGACCATCGTGCCGCCGCCGACCAACTTCTTCATCTTGACGAGACCGAGGTCGGGCTCGATGCCCGTGGTGTCGCAGTCCATCATCAGACCGATGGTGCCGGTGGGTGCGAGAACCGACGCCTGGCTGTTGCGTACGCCGTACTCCTCGCCGTCGCGAACGGCCGACTCCCAGGCTTCCTGACCCGCGCGCACGAGAGCGGCCGGAACCGCATCGGCACCTTCGATCTGGTAGCTGGCGTCACGGTGCATGCGCAGCACGTTGAGCATGTAGCGCTCGTTCTCGACGAAGCCAGCGAACGGACCCATGCGGCTGGCCGTGCGCGCGCTGGTGGCGTAGGCGTGGCCGGTCATGAGGCTGGTGAGCGCACCGGCCCACGCGCGACCCTGCGCCGAGTCGTACGGCAAACCGAGCGCCATGAGCAGAGCACCGAGGTTGGCGTAGCCGAGTCCGAGCTGACGGAACTTGCGGCTGTTCTCACCGATCTTCTCGGTGGGGTAATCGGCCCGACCGACGAGGATCTCCTGAGCGGTGAACACCGTCTCGATCGTGTGCTTGTAGGCCTCGATGTCGAAATCGCCATTCTCGCCGAGGTACTTCAGCAGGTTGATCGATGCGAGGTTGCACGCCGAGTTGTCGATGTGCATGTACTCCGAGCACGGGTTCGAGCCGTTGATCCGGCCGGTCGCGTGCGCGGTGTGCCACTTGTTGATGGTGGTGTCGAACTGCAGACCGGGGTCGGCGCATTCCCACGAGGCCAAGGCGATCTGACGCCACAAGTCGCGCGCGCGCACGGTGCGCACCGGCTCACCGGTGATGACGGCGCGGTAGTTCCAGTCCTCGTCGTCGACGACCGCCTGCATGAAGTCGTCGGTGATGCGCACCGAGTTGTTGGCGTTCTGGTACTGGATACTGAACGAGTCGGAACCATCGAGGTCCATGTCGAAGCCGGCATCGCGCAACACGCGGGCCTTCTTCTCTTCCTTGGCCTTGCACCAGATGAACTCTTCGACATCGGGATGGTCGACGTTGAGAATGACCATCTTGGCGGCGCGGCGGGTCTTGCCGCCCGACTTGATGGTGCCCGCCGACGCGTCGGCACCACGCATGAACGACACCGGACCCGAGGCGGTGCCACCACCGTTGAGGAGTTCGACACTCGAGCGGATCTTCGACAGGTTGATACCCGAACCCGAACCACCCTTGAAGATCACGCCTTCTTCGCGGTACCAGTTGAGGATGCCGTCCATCGTGTCGTCGACCGACAAGATGAAGCAGGCGCTGGCCTGCTGGGGCACGCCCTTCACACCGATGTTGAACCACACCGGGCTGTTGAAGGCCGCGCGCTGGGTCACGAGGATGAACTTCAACTCGTCACAGAAGGCTGCCGCCTCGGCCTCGTCGACGAAGTAGCCGCCCTCACGGCCCCACTGGGTGATGGTGTCGGCCACGCGGTCGATCACTTGGCGCAGCGACGACTCGCGCTCCGGGGTGCCGGGGGTGCCGCGGAAGTACTTCTGAGCCACGATGTTGGTGGCGTTGAGCGACCAGGTGACCGGGAACTCGACCCCGAGCTGCTCGAAGGCGACCGAGCCGTCCTTCCAGTTGGAGATTCGGGCGTCGCGCTTCTCCCAGACCACCTGGTCGTACGGGTGTTGTCCGGGCGCGGTGAAGTGCCGGCGGA
>VFZC01000013.1 GCA_016871355.1 Actinomycetota bacterium | reverse complement strand
CGGCGAAGAGCGCCTCATCGAACTGGGTCTCGGTGACGGCGGCCTCGAAGAGATCAGCAGCTACGGGTTCAACGACGAAGAATTCAGCACTGTGGTCGACGCCGTGTTCAACTGTGTCGACATCATCGGGACGATGAGAGAACAGCTCACTCAGCAGTTCACCGAGGAGCAGGCCACCTGCATCACCGACAAGATCGACGTCGAGATGCTGAAGGGCATGGCGATGGCGGAGCTCACGGGTTCGGAAGCGGTGTCGAGCGACGAGTTCAACGCGTCGATGCTCAAGGCCGTCACCGACTGCGGCGCCTCCCTCGGCTGAACCTTGGTGTTCTGGGTGAAAAATTCGCTGGATTCCAGCGAATTTTTCACCCAGAACCACAATCCCTTACGCGGAGAAGGTGGCGGAGAAGGTGGCGTAGCCGTCGCGTTCGAGCACATCGGCCAACTCGGGACCACCCGACTGCACGATGCGCCCCTTCACCAGAATGTGCACCCGGCTCGGCCTGAGTTCTTCCAGCAACCGGCTGTAGTGCGTGATCACCAGTGCACCCAAGTTGTCTTCGCGAGTCGCGTCCATCACCCGGCGCGCGCAATCGCGTAGAGCATCCACGTCGAGGCCCGAATCGAGTTCGTCGAGAATGGCGATCTTCGGCTTGAGCACCGACATCTGCAACGTTTCGTTGCGCTTCTTCTCGCCACCCGACAAGTCGACATTGAGAGCTCGATCGAGGAACTTCTCGTCGAAGTTGATACGACCGGCCTCGGCCCGCAACGTGGCGCCGAGAGTGGCCACATCCTTCTCGCGACCGCGGTCGCGGAGCGCTTCTGCGAGCATGGCGTCGAGCTGCACGCCCGGCACCTCGGTGGGGTACTGCATCACGAGATGAAGTCCGGCCGCGGCGCGCTTCCACGTGGGCAGGGCGAGCATGTCGACACCATCGAGCAACACCTGACCGCCGGTGACGGTGTAGCCGGGCTTGCCCATGATCACGGCCGAGAGCGTGCTCTTGCCCGCACCGTTCGGGCCCATCACGGCGTGCACTTCACCCGACGAAATGGTGAGATCGATGCCGTTGAGAATCTGCTTGCCGGCCACGGTGGCCGTCAGACCGCGAATGTCGAGAGTGCTCACTGGGCCTCCACGATGATCTGTCCGTTGTCGACCCGGGCCGCGTACACCGCTACGGGCTGAGTGGCCGGCAGCGTGTTGGGCACGCCGGTCACCAGGCTGAACGCGCTGCCATGGCGCGGGCACTCGAGTTGCTTCTCGTCGCACCACACCTCGCCATCGCTCAGCGACACGTTGGCGTGACTGCACACGTCGCCGATCGCGTACACGTCGTCATCGATGCGAACGACCGCAACGGCCACACCGTTCACGTCGAACTTACGAGCCGTACCAGGCGCCAGATCGTCGAGGCGGCATACCGCGGTCATGACTGCTCTCCGATCGCGAGTTTGCGCGACACCTGCGCCCGCAACGAGGTGGCGAGTTCGCCCACCGGAAGCTGCGCGAGCACTTCGTCGAAGAAACCGAGCACCACGAGTCGCTGCGCCACATCGGGACGCACACCGCGGCTCTCGAGATAGAAGAGTTGCTCTTCGTCGATCGGGCCAACGGTGGACGCGTGACTGCACTTCACGTCGTTGGTCTCGATGTCGAGGTTGGGCACGCTCTCGGCCCACGCGCCGTGCGACAACGTGAGGTTGCGATTGGTCTGGAACGCCGCCGATCCCTTGGCGTCCTTGTGAATCTTGATAAGGCCGGTGTACACGCTCTTGGCGGTGTCTTGAACCGCACCTTTGAAAAGCAGATCACTGGTGGTGCGGGGCGACACGTGCTCCTGCAAAGTGCGGAAGTCGTGCATCTGCGTGCCACCGGCGAAGTAGAGCGCGACCTGGCGCGTGTTACCACCCTGGCCGATGAGTCGCGCGGCCGTCGACACGCGCGCGTAATCGCCACCGAGTGCAACCGTGGCCAGCAGCGTGTCGGAGTCGCGATCGCCCGACGACTGCTGATCGCCGATGAGCCAGCTGGACGTACCGAGTTCGTTGATGCCCAAGTAGCGCACGCGCGCGGCCTGCTCGGCACGAACGTCGAGAACCGGAACCACGAGGAGCGCATCACCATCGGGCGACACGAATCGCTCGACGACGGTGACTTCACTGTTGCGACCGGCTTCCACCACCACGCGCGGGAAGAACGCCTTGCCGCTGCCACCGAGTTGGTGCGTGATGACGACGGGCTCGGACACGACCTTGTTGGCCGCCACCGACACCACGATCACGTCCATGTGCGCGAGGTTGAGTGCGGCGAAGAGTTCAAGATCGTGAACGTTCGACGGAAACAGACGCGTGAACGAAGCATCGGCACTGGCGGCCGAGGTGGCCACGCGGGTGATCACGGCATCGGCGCCACCACCGGTGACGGTGCTCGGCGTGTCGGCCGGCGCGAAACGGGCCAGGTCGAGTTCGTCGATGCGGCTGTAACGCCAATGCTCGAGGTCGGTGGTGGGGAAAGGTGCCGCAGCGGCCCGGGCCAGGGCCGACGAGCGAACGTCGGGCCACGAGGCGCCGGAACTGCGCACCATGTCGGGGGTCAACACGGGCACGGAGGAAATTCTACTACCGGGATAGTGGAAATTGCCCGGGCGGAACCCGGGCGGAACCGGTGAGGGAACCGGGTTCAGTCTTTGGGCTTGCGCTTGAACGCACGCTTCCACCGCGGCTGGGCATCCCACTCGGCCTGGGCCGCCACGTCGGCCATCACCTGTGCGCCGATCGCGTTCACGATGTCTTCGGCCTGATCGAGCACGGCCGCGGCCGAGCCGTCATCCAGACCCGGCGGCTCCTGCGGCGTCGACGGTGTGACGAGCGAGCCGTAACTCCAACCCGCATCGGGACGGCGGTCGTACGCCGAGCAATTGTCGGGGCAACGCCACGGTGCATCGGGCGCGAGATCGAGGTTGCACTTCCGCACGGTGTCACCGTTGGGATAGGTGCGACTCTCGAAGTGCTTGCACTCCTGACGCATCGGCATAACTCATTCGACCCTAGCGTGATGTTCTGGTGAGAAAAATTCACCTCAGAGGTGAAGATCTCTCACCAGATTCTCGGTTAGCCGACCGAGCCTTCCATTTGCAACTCGATGAGGCGGCTCCACTCGACCGCGTACTCCATGGGCAACGTGCGCGTGACGGGTTCGATGAATCCGTTCACGACCATGCTCATGGCCTGCTCCTGCGACAGGCCGCGGCTCTGCAAGTAGAAGAGTTGTTCGTCGGCGATCTTCGAGACGGTGGCCTCGTGACCGATCTGCGCGTCCTTCTCCCCCACTTCCATGTACGGAAGCGTGCGGCTCTCGCTGGTTTCGTCGAGGATGAGTGCGTCGCACTGCACGTGGCTCTTGCAGCCGTACGCACCTTCGTCGACGCGAACGAGTCCGCGGTAGGTGGTGATGCCGCCGTCCTTGCTGATGGACTTCGACACGATCTTCGACGTGGTTTCGGGCGCGGCGTGCACCATCTTCGCGCCGGCATCTTGATGCTGACCCGCGCCGGCGTACGCCACCGACAGGACTTCGCCCGTGGCCTTGGGGCCCACGAGATACACGCTCGGATACTTCATGGTGAGCTTCGAACCGATGTTGCCGTCGATCCACTCCATGTGGCCCTCGGCCTCCACGCGCGCACGCTTGGTGACGAGGTTGTACACGTTGGGTGACCAGTTCTGAATGGTGGTGTACGTGACGCGAGCACTGGGCTTCACGACGATTTCCACCACGGCCGAGTGCAGCGAATCGCTCGTGTACACCGGCGCCGAGCAACCTTCGATGTAGTGCACCTTCGAACCTTCGTCGGCGATGATGAGCGTGCGCTCGAACTGGCCAGCGTTCTCGGAGTTGATGCGGAAGTACGCCTGCAGCGGCATCTCGCATTCGACTCCGGGCGGAACATAGATGAACGAGCCACCCGACCACACCGCACTGTTGAGAGCGGAGAACTTGTTGTCACCTGGCGGAATGACCGTGCCGAAGTACTGCTTCACGAGTTCGGGGTACTCGCGCAACGCGGTGTCCATGTCGCAAAACAGAATGCCCTGCGCCTCGAGATCTTCGCGGTTGCGGTGGAAGACAACTTCACTTTCATACTGCGCGGTCACGCCAGCGAGGTACTTGCGCTCGGCTTCGGGAATGCCGAGCTTCTCGTACGTGGCCTTCATCTGCTCGGGCAGATCGTCCCACTCGTCCACCTGATCGGTGGCCGGACGCAAGTAATAGAAGATGTCCTGGAAGTCGATGTCGGGCATGTTCTCGGCGAACCACGGCGCCATCGGCTTCTTGTCGAACAGGCGCAAACTGCGCAGACGGAACTGCGTCATCCAACGCGGCTCACCCTTCCACCACGAGATCTGATCGACCACGCGATCGCTGAGGCCCTTCTCGGGCGCGAACGCGTACTCGACGTCGTCGCTCCAGCCGAGCGAGTACTTGCTGAGATCCAGGTCGAACGAGGTCATTCAGGGTCTCCTTGGAGGGGTCGGGCACCCCGGTGACCCGGGGAATTTCCACTACGGCTATAGTAACAATTCGACCGGCCGAGTCCACCGGCGGGTCAGGAGGCTTTGGCAACTGAGGCCGGGGTTATCTCGATGAAGATGCACTCGCCGGGACAGGCCTCGGCCGCGTCCACCACCGATTGGTAGTGCTTGAGAGGCACCCAGGCCAGGCTGCCGGCCCCACCCGGGTCGTTCAGGGCCTGACCCTGCTCGGCCACGTAGGCGATGCCGTCCTCCAACTGCACGAACACGTCGGGGCAGTGGTCGAGGCACAGGCCATCGCCCGTGCACAGGTCCTGGTCGATCCACACCCGCATGCGGGAGACGCTAATGGTGACCCGGTTGTCGTCGGCGAGGCGAGCGGCGTTCGATCGGACACATACCCTGGCGGCGATGTCGACGACTCCCCCGGCACCGATCGGCCCCGCTCCGGTCGCACCCCTCAAGCCCACTCGCCTCTCGCGCACCACCGGCGACGTCGACGATCCGTACTACTGGCTCGCCGATCGCGACGACCCCGACACCATCGTCTACCTCGACGCCGAGAACGCGCACTGCAACGCATGGTTCGCACCGCACGAACAGTTGTTGGAGACGATCTTCGGCGAGATCAAGTCGCGCATCCAAGAGACCGACCAGAGCGTGCCCACGCTCAAAGAAGGCTGGTGGTACGTGTCGCGCACCGAGGAGGGGTCGCAGTATCTCATCCACTGCCGCGGCCGTTCGCGCGACACCGCCGCCGAGACGGTGATTCTCGACGAGAACGCCGAGGCGAGTGCTCACGAGTACTTCTCCCTCGGTGCGTTCGACGTGAGCCCCAACGCATCGTTGCTCGCGTGGTCGCTCGACGTCGACGGCAGCGAGCACTTCACGATGCACGTGCGCGATCTCGCCACTGGCACCGATCTGGCCGATGAAATCAGCGACACCTCGTGGGCCGGAACGGCCTGGAGTGCCGATTCGCAGTACCTGTTCTACGTCACGTACGACGAGCAGGAGCGGCCGTCCACGGTGTGGCGTCACCGCCTCGGCACCGCGCAGTCCGACGACGTGCAGATCTTCCATGAAGCCGACGAGCGCTTCTACGTGGGTATCGACCTCACGCGCAACGGCGAATGGATCGTCATCGACTCCGACTCGAAGACATCGAGCGAGTCGTGGCTGATCTCGGCACGAACACCACTCGATGCACCGCGTGTGGTTCGTCCGCGCACCGACGATCTGGAGTATCACCTCGATCATTGGGGCGATCGCTTCGTCGTCCTCACCAATCTCGATGCCGTCGACTTCCGTGTGATGACGGCACCGACCGAGACGCCCGATCAGTGGACCGAGTTCATTCCACACAGCCCGGGTAATCGCATCACGCGCGTCGACCCATTCGTGTCGCATCTCGTCGTTCACGAGTGGGTCGCTGCACAGCCGCGCTTGCGCATCGTGCGGCGCGACGGATCGTCGACGGGCATCGACCTGGGCGAGTCACCGCACGACGTCGAACTCGACGCGAATCCCGAGTGGAACACCGAGTGGGTGCGCTTCGCCACCGAGAGCTTGGTGTCGCCGTCGACCGTGTGGGAACACAACATCATTACGTCCGAGCGTGTGATGCTCAAGCGGGCACCCACACCCAACGTCGACCTGGCGCGCTACGAGAGCATCCGTCAGTGGGCCACCGCCGCCGACGGAACACTCGTGCCGTACGACGTGGTCCGCCTGACCGGTTCTGCTGGCGCTGCTGGTGCTTCCGGTTCTGCTGCCGCGGGCCCGGCCGTCGTGTACGCGTACGGCTCGTACGAAGCGTCGATGCCGCCGTGGTTCTCGGTGGCCCGGTTGTCGTTGGTCGATCGCGGCTGGACGTGGATCCTTGCGCATCCGCGCGGTGGCGGCGAGATGGGCCGCCAGTGGTATCTGGACGGCAAGTTGCTCAACAAACGCAACACGTTCGACGACACGAACGCCGTGGCCGACGATGCGGTGCGGCGTGGCCTGGTCGACGGCACACGTCTCGCTGTTCGCGGCGGCAGTGCCGGCGGATTGCTCGTGGGCGCCTGCATCAATCTCCGGCCCGAGTTGTGGTCGGCCGCGGTGGCCGAGGTTCCCTTCGTCGACGTGGTGACCACGATGAGCGATCCGTCGCTACCGCTCACCGTCACCGAATGGGAGGAGTGGGGCGATCCGCGCGACGAACCATTCGCGTCGTACATGCTCACCTATTCGCCATACGACAACGCGACCGCGCGTTCGTATCCCGCGCTGTTCGTCACCGCAGGCCTCAACGATCCGCGTGTGGCGTACCACGAGCCGGCCAAGTGGGTCGCGCGCATTCGCGCCGTGCGCACCAACGATGCGCCGCTCGTTCTTCGTACCGAGATGGGCGCCGGTCACGGTGGCGCAAGCGGTCGCTATGACCGTTGGCGCGACGAAGCGCGCGTGTGCGCCTTCTTGCAGATCGTTCTAGGCGACTGACGCCACCAACACCACGACGGCGAGTGCTTCGAGCACCCCGTTACGCACGAGGTGACCCGGCCCGAGCGGCTTGGTGCTCCACTCGCCGAAACACGCGCACACCGGCCGACGTCCTCGCGCCAGGTTGAACGCGAGCAGTAAGGAGAAGCTCCCGAGCAACGCGAGCGCGGCGATCGACACCGCGGTGGCCGCAATCTGCACGATGAGGAGAGCGCCGAGTGCGAGTTCGATCCACGGCACGAGGGGCAGGACGATGCGGGGCGCGCCGAGCGCTGATCCTTGCGCTTCCCACGCGCGACCAGTGCGCAGCTTCGAGAACGCGGCCACGCACATGGTGGCGCCGAGGATCACCGAGGCAGCGAGGCCAACGGCATCCATCGTCAGGCCGGTGGCATGTCGATCTTGGCGACCTTGCCCCGGAAGAAGATCATCGCGTTGTCGACGTCATCGGCGTGTTCCATCGCGTTCACACGTCCGACCACGAAGAGGTGATCGCCCGCGTCGTGCACGGTGTCGATCGCGCAGTCGATCCAACCGATCGCACCGGGAAGAGTCGGCGAACCCGACGGCGCCGGCTTCCAATCGACGCCACCGAACTTGTGCGGTTCGCCGTCGGCTGGCTCCTTGGCGAAACGCCAGCAGAGTTCGTCCTGGCCGGCGCCGAGGATGTTCGCGCAGAAACTTCCACCCGCGGCGATGCGCGGCCACGAGCGTGACGACTTGCCGGGCAGGAATCCGACCAGCGGCGGATCGAGCGACACCGACACGAACGATCCGATGGTGATGCCGAGCGGGACGCCATCGGGGTCGAGGCCGGTCACGACGGTGACGCCGGTGGGGAAATGTCCGAGGACGTTTCGAAAGTGGCGAGGATCAATCGACGCTTCGGTCACGAAGTCACCCTAGACCAGCAGTGTTCTGGTGCCAGCAGTGTTCTGGTGCCAGCGGTGTTCTGGTGCCAGCGGTGTTCTGGTGCCAGCGGTGTTCTGGTGAGGATTCTTCACCCCCGGGGTGAAGAATCCTCACCAGAACACCGGGGTACGTCAGTGTGGGGGTTAGACGGTGACGGTGAGGCCCTCGTGGGCCGCGAACACCTGCACGCCGCGCTTGTCACCCTCGCACGCGGCCGCCTCAAGCAACTGGTCGACCTCGTCGTCACAACGCGCGGGATCGTGATGGAACAACGCGAGCGTCTTCACACCACATTCGGCCGCCACCCACAAGGCGTAATCGACCGTGCAGTGACCCCAGTTGTTCTTCTCCACAAACTCGTGCGGCGTGTACTGCGCATCGTGAATGAGCAGATCGGCTCCTTCGCACAGTTCGCGCGCGCCATCGGCGAGACCCATCGATCCGTCAAGCGGCATTTGATGATCGGACAAGTACACGACCGTCTTACCGCCCCACGTGACACGAAAGCCGAGTGTGTTGCCGATGTGCGGAACCAAGCGGCTGCGCACCTGATACCCACCCACCATGAAGTCGTCGTCGGCCACGTCATGGAAATTGAACGTGCCCGGCAGTTCGCGCAACGAGATCGGGAACATGGGCGGACGAATGATCGCGTCGAACACTTCGGCCACCGTGCGTCCGTCGTCCTGTGTGGGCGCGTAGATGTCGAAGTGCGCGCCATCACGCAACGTGGGCATGAAGAACGGCAGACCCTGGATGTGATCCCAGTGCATGTGCGTCAGCAAGCAAGCACCACGGAACGGCGAAGGCACACCGGACTGACCGCACGAGTAACGAAGACCAGTACCGAGATCGAACACGAGCGGATCTTCTCCGGGTGCGTCGAGACCAACGCACGACGTGTTTCCGCCGTAACGCCGCGTGTCATCGCCATGGCATGGAGTCGATCCACGCACGCCATAGAACGTGACCTGAAGTCCCTGATTCCCCCCGATGGAACGAACGCTAAGTCAGTGGACCATCACTTGTGAACATGCGAGTCCGGTGACCTTCGTCGCAGGACGGGTAGGCCACCCCGCCTGTGGCGAAGTACGGTTCGCCCATGAGTCACGGGGGAATCACTCGACACAGCGTGTCGGTCAACGGCTTCGACCTGTCGTACCTGGCAGCCGGCCTCGACAACGGCGGCCCGCTCGCCGTGTGCGTGCACGGCTTCCCCGATTCGGCCCACACCTGGCGCCACCTCCTCCCCCGTCTCACCGACGCTGGTTACCGAGCGGTAGCCCCGTTCTTGCGCGGGTACGCCCCGTCCGGCGTGCCCGCCGACGGACGCTTCCAGACCGCGGCCTCGGCCCTCGACGTGCTCGAGCTGCGTGCCTCACTCGGTGGTGGTGCCGACGCGGTGATCATCGGCCACGACTGGGGCGCACCCATCACGCACATCGCCGCGAGTCACGCACCCGATGCGTGGCGCAAGGTCGTATCGATGGCCGTTCCACCGGGCAACGCGGTCGGTGCAGCGTTCATCGGCAACCTCGCACAGATCAAACGCAGTTGGTACATGTTCTTCTTCCAGCATCCGCTCTCCGATCTCGTGGTGGGCGCCAACGATCTCGCGTTCATCGACATGCTGTGGGCCGATTGGTCGCCGGGTTACGACGCGCGCGAAGACCTCGCTCTGCTGAAGCCGAGTCTGCGCGACGCGGCCAACTTGCAAGCCGCGCTCGGCTTCTATCGCGCGACGCTCGGCGCCGGTTACAACGATCCGGCTCTGCAGTCGATGCAAGAGAAGGGCAGTGCCATTCCGCCGCAGTCGTATCTGTATCTGCACGGCCGTACCGACGGATGCATGGGAGTCGAAGTGGCCGAATCCGCTCGCGGCGAACTGCCCGCGCACGCGCGCATGGAGATCGTCGATGGTGCCGGTCACTTCTTGCATCTCGAACGACCCGACGCGGTCAACCAGATCATCCTCGACTTCCTGAAGGCCTGATCGTGTCGACACCCACTCTCCCCGATGGTTTGGTGATCGTGGTGAAGCACGAATGCGAGACGTGTCGGCTGGTGGTGCCGGTAATCTCGCAACTGAAAGCCGGAACGGTTCCCGTGACGGTCTACACACAAGACGATCCGTCGTTCCCGGCCGATGTGAGCGCGATTCACGACGCCGACCTGGCGGTGAGTTGGCACAACGACATCGAAACCGTGCCGACCGTCATCAAGGTGGAGCACGGACGCGAGGTCGCGCGCACGTTCGGCTGGGTGCGCGACGAGTGGCACGCGCTCACCGGTCGTAGCGATCTCGGCTTCGATCTGCCCGCGTTTCGACCGGGTTGCGGCTCGCTGAGCGTCGATCCCGACTTGGTCGATGCGTTGCGTGCTCGATTCGGCGGATCGGTGCTGTCGGCGCGGCGCGTGGAGACGGCCGCAGCCGAAGACGAGTTCGAAGCGATGTTCGATCGCGGTTGGACCGACGGATTGCCGGTTGTTCCGCCCACCGAAGAACGAGTTCTCCGCATGCTCACTGGAACCACTCGCGCTCCGAGTGACGTGGTGGCCGTCGTGCCGCCCGATCTCGTCGACGTGACCGTGGAGAAGATCGCGATCAACGCGGTGATGGCCGGTTGCAAGCCCGAGTACCTGCCGTGGGTGATCGCCGGCGTGGAAGCGGTGTGCAACGACACGTTCAACATCCACGGTGTGCTCGCCACCACCATGCCGGTCGGTCCGGTGATCGTGTGCAACGGTCCGGGCACGCGCGCGATCGGGATGAACA
Organism: Actinomycetota bacterium; assembly: GCA_016871355.1. GTDB lineage: Bacteria > Actinomycetota > Acidimicrobiia > Acidimicrobiales > Ilumatobacteraceae > Casp-actino8. The sequence continues at coordinate 52,372 of VFZC01000013.1, read as the reverse complement.
GCGGTATGAACGTGTTCGGTCAGGGCAACCGCGCCAACCTCACGATCGGGCGCGCCGTTCAGTTGATCATTCGCAACGTGGGTGGTGGTCGTCCCGGTGAGGTCGACCGAGCGACGCACGGCAATCCCGGCAAGATTTCGTTCTGCTTCGCCGAGGACGAGTTGGGTTCGCCCTGGACGTCGTTGGCCGAGAGCCGTGGCGTGGCTCCGGGACGCAACGCGATCACCGTGTTTCCAGGCGAAGGACCGCGCTGCGTGGTCGACCAACAGGCGCGCGACCCTGAGAGTTTGTGCAACACGTTCGCGGCCTGCCTGCGCACTCTGCACAACCCCAAGTTGGTGCTGGCGTTCGACGCGATCATCGTGATGGGCCCCGAGCACTCGCGCGTGTTCGCCGAGGCCGGCTGGAATCGCGAAAAGGTGCTCGACGAGATCCACGCGCGACTGCAACTGCCGGGGTCCGAGCTGATTCGCGGGGCCAACGGCATCGCCGAGGGTGTTCCGGCTCACCTGAAGGACGCAACGCTGCCGAAGTTCCGGCCCGGCGGCCTGCTCCTGGTTCACGCGGGCGGAGGAGCTGGCCTGTTCTCTGCCATCATTGGGGGGTGGGCCAACGGTGACGTTGGCAGCCAGCCAGTCACACGGGAGGTGACCACATGACGACTCTGCTCGACCCCACCAACGAACGACGCGTGCAGACCATGGAGCGTGTCGGTCGTCCCGAGTCGCTCAACGGATTGGTAGTCGGCCTGCTTGACATCTCCAAGCCGCGCGGCGACGTGTTCCTCGATCGCCTCGAGCAGCGGCTCTCGGAGATGGGTGCCGATGTGCGCCGCTTCAAGAAGCCCACGTTCACCAAGCCCGCGCCGGTCGATCTGCGCCACGAGATCGCCACGCAGTGTCAAGTGGTGATCGAAGCGCTTGCCGATTGAGGCAGTTGCACGTCGTGCAGTGTGCACGACATCGTGGATATCGAGAAGCGCGGAGTTCCCGCAGTGTTCGTCGCGTCAGCCGAGTTCGTGTCGGCGGCCGATGCGCAGTCGAAGTCGCTCGGCTTTCCTGAGGTGGCGCGGGTGTTCACTCCGCACCCCATCCAAGATCGCACCGACGACGAGATGCGCGCCTACGCCGACGCCGCACTCGATGAAATCGTTGCCACCGTCACTCGCCAGCGAACCTGATCAGACCTCGCAGGCGATGCCGTCCTTGTCGGCGTCCAACCGCGTGTTGCGTGCGTACACATCGGGGTTCACGACGGGTAGCGGACCCGTCGACGTGGTCTTCTTCCCCTTGTCCACCACATCGGCGACCCGACTGACTCCGCTCGGATAATCCTTCCGCAACGCCTTGCAGTTGGAGTACTTCTTCGGCGGTTGCACCGCGGTCGAAACGACACCCAGCCACTTATAATCAGTCGCGAGTACAACAAAGAGTTTTCCGCTCGCAGAGCCAAACTTCGTCCGTTCGATTGAAAGAGAGTGTCGACTTCGCTGAACCGTCCGGACTGACATCGGCGCCAGACCCGAGTCGAGTTCACCTCGTTCGACTTCATACAAGGATTGGGGGCCATTCGGATCGAAGAGAGCGAGGTAAGTAACTCCAGCGTTAGGAAGCGGGGGCAACTCGACGCTTACTTCAGTCGTCGTGAGCTCGATGATCGACTCACTCTCGACCATCTGTGAAACGGTTTCATAAGTTTGACCCGACGGTGCGACGTAACCGTCAGTCGGAGTCGGTTCGCTCGGAAGAGTTGGCTCGATTGGGTTCGTCGGCGTGGTCGGGTCTGTTGGTGTCGTCGGCGGTGGGTCGGGCACTGGAGGAGGCGTGACAGTGGCACTGTCGAGTGGTTGACCACCAACGAGAGTCCATGTTTCGTTTCCATCGTCACCGATTTGCCGGAACGTGTTGTCCGTGGGCGTGTACACGACATTCGGACCGTGGACACCAGCAACGTTTCCCGTCGAGTCTGCTGGCGACTGAAGGACCAGCGAACACCCCGCTGGACAGCCCATGTAGTCGATCGGCATCACTCCGCCGAAGCACCCCTCCTGACAGACGATGACACCATGTACAACGCCGCTGTTGTCCACTACTGCGTAGCCACAAGTGTCAGCACATGATGGGGAAGACGGGGCTGGGCTCGAATTCTCGCCCGATACCGGACCTCCGGAGGGCGGCGCACCGGCTCCTCCCGGAACGCCGGTGCCAGGACCGCTCGGAGACGGCGGACCCCCGTCTGCTGTCAACGGACCTGAACCAACGGTGCAGCTCGCAACAACTATCACTGCCAGGACACTCAGTCGAAACAACCGCATGATCGATCCACCTTTCACCCGCGCTCACACCCTACGGAACGAACCGAACGACGTGAAATGTGCCGCTACACCGTTTTCCCTCCGTCTTCAGCGCCGCGACAGTCAGAGTTCACCCGACTGACCAGCCGCAAACCATCTGAGTTGGCATGATTGAAGCGATGCGTCGCACCAAGATCGTTGCCACCCTCGGACCAACCAGTCAGAACATCGTGGCCCAGCTCGTGGAGGCCGGTGCCTCCGTGGCGCGCATCAACTGCTCGCACATGACCACCGATGAAGTGGGTGCCGCCGTGCGGTCGGCCCGCGAGCAGTCGGACACGGTGTCGATCCTGGTCGACATCCAGGGTCCGAAGTTGCGGCTTATCGACGGCATCGACGCAACCGGCGATGAAGTGACGTTGTGGCAGAGCGGGCACGGCCCGGGCCCCAACGTGGGTTTCGATCCGCACGCGATCGGCGTGAAGGTGGGTGAGCGAATTCTCGTCAACGACGGTCGCATCGAGCTGTCGGCCCTCGAAGTCGCCGCGCACATGGTGCGCGCTCGTGTGGTGCGTGGCGGAACGGCGCAGGGTCGCCGTGGTGTGAACCTTCCCGACACCGATGTGAAGGTCGAGATGTATTCGTCCAAGGATCGCGCCGACATCGCGGCGGCAGTAGCAGCCGGGGTCGACTGGATCGCGTTGTCGTTCGTGCAGCGAGCCGAAGATGTTCACGAAGCACGGCGCATGGTGCCCGAAGGCGTTCGCATCCTGTCGAAGATCGAGCGGCCGCAGGCGCTCGCGGTTCTCGACGAGATCTGCGAGGCGTCCGACGCGGTGATGGCGGCGCGCGGTGACTTGGGTGTGGAGATTCCGTTCGCTCGGCTTCCCGTGGCGCAACGGACGATCGCGCTCGCTGCCCTGCGCGCGGGCATCGTGTCGGTGTGTGCAACCGAAATGCTCGAGTCGATGATCACCGGTTCACGCCCCACGCGAGCCGAGGTTTCCGACGTCACCAACGCCGTGCGCGACGGATTCGACTGCGTGATGCTGTCGGCCGAGACGGCGATCGGTCACGATCCGATCGGCACGGTGAAGGCGATGGCGGCGATTCTCACCGAGGCCGACTCGGTCGATCGGATTCGCTCACCCTTCGCCGACACGCACCCCGACTCAGCGGCCGTGGCGGCGGCCACCGCGGCGTTGGCGGCTCGCTTGAAGGCCAAGACGATCCTGGCGGTCACGTTCACCGGGCACAACGCCGAGTTGTTGGCCGCGTGTCGCGCGCCGTCACAGATCATCGCGGCCACAGCCGATCGTCGGGTGGCCACGCGACTGATGGCGCGCTACGGAGTCACACCGGTCCTCGCACCGCGACCACACTCCACCGACGAAGCCATCGACTTGGCCGTGCAGGCGGCCAAGCGGGCCGGGCTGGTGAGTGACGGTGAGTTGATCGTGGTGTGCCTGTCGCGCACATCGCCCCGCAGCGACACCGACACCATCTACGTCTACCGCGCCTGACCCTCATCACTCGTTCATGTGTGCGTGAGTGCGTTGTGGTTCTGGTGGCGATTTTCAACCCATAGGGTTGAAAATCGCCACCAGAACACCGGCCAGAACACCGACCAGAACCACAAGCCGGATCTCCTACGGGAGGTGGATGGTGGAGGTGGATCGGTCGAGGTGAATGAGGCCTTCGGTCGCCAACGCCGACACCAATCGTTCCGCCACATCGCGCGGTCGATCCATCACCTTCGGAACATCCTTCATCCGCACACTTCCCTCGCCCAAGGCCTTGATCAATCGACCACGCGCTTGCCGATCGGATCCTTCGAAACGGCCCTGCGGCACGCTCACTCCGGCCGAACCCACGGCCGGGTCGTCACCCTCACCGCGCCACGCGCAGAACTCGAACCACGGACACTCGTCGCACGACGGCACCGGCCGACACACCGTCGCGCCCAAGTCCATGAACGCTTGGTTCCACAACCACGCCGTTCCCTCGGCCAGCAACTCGTCGGCCGCCACTTGCGCCCGCTTCGGAGTGAGCCTCTCACCCTGCAGCCGTGCGAGCACTCGCGCGATGTTCGTGTCGACCACCGCCACGTCGTACTCGAATGCGAAGGCCAGCACCGCTCGTGCGGTGTACGCACCCACGCCCGGTAAAGCCAACAACGCATCGAGCGAACCGGGAACCTCTCCCTCGTGTTCGCGCACGATCACACCGGCCGCCGCGTGCAAGTTGCGAGCACGACGCGGGTAACCGAGCCCCTGCCACAGCCGCAACACATCGCCCAACGACGACTCGGCACAGTCACGCGGCGTGGGGAACGCCTCCATGAACGCGCCCCACTTCGGGATCACACGACCCACACCGGTCTGCTGAAGCATGACCTCGCTCACCAACACGGCCCACGGATCGCGAGTGCTGCGCCACACGAACTCGCGCAGGCGCGGAGTGGCCCAGCCCAGTAGCGCGTCCTGCTGAACGCGCACGTCGTCGGTCAGGCTTCGCCCCATGCGGCATTGGTGTCGTACGGCCGCTCACGCGACGGCGCGAACTCGCGCTTCCACACCATCACACGACGACGGAAGTAACACACTTCCTTGCCGTCCTGATTCCAGGCCTTGGTCTCGACCGTCACCACACCGCGATCGTTCTTCGACTTGCTCTCCTGCACGTCGAGAACGCGGGTCTCGGCGTGGATCGTGTCGCCGTGGAACGTGGGCGACTTGTGCTGCAACGTCTCGACTTCGAGATTCGCGATGGCCGCACCACTCACGTCGGGCACGCTCATGCCGAGCACGAGCGAGTACACGAGGTTGCCCACCACCACGTTGCGACCCTGAACGCTCTTCGACGCGAACCAGTCGTTGGTGTGCAACGGGTGATGGTTCATCGTGATCATGCAGAACAGGTGATCGTCGTACTCGGTGATGGTCTTGCCGGGCCAATGGCGATACACGTCGCCCACCTGGAAATCTTCGAGACAACGGCCGAAGGGACGCTCATGAACGGTCATGAGGGCAACTTACCGCTGGTCGGCCGGCGGCTCCCCATTCGTCCACTCGCGAGTGGGGTCGTGCACCTCGGGCTCTTGCGGGGGCATCGGAATCTCCCGTGTGCGCTCGCGGGCCGGGTAGCGCTCGGAGAAGTCGAGGATGTTCTCCTCGGAGCTTCCGACCGCCGCCACCACGTCGCGCAGCGGCTCGAGACGATCCTTCGAGATCGACCACGGTCCGACTCGCAACGACAGATACGAGCCACCACCCACGACGATGGGCAGCCAGTACTGCGCGATGCGGTACGACACCACACCCACCACCGCCGTCGCGCGCGGCAAGCCGAAGCCCACGATCACCGGCACGTACACACCCTCCACCACACCGAGCCCGCCGGGAGTGAGCGGGACCGCGGCCAGAACGTTGGCCAAGCCAAACGCGACGATGAGACCATCGATGGGCAGGTCGCCACCGAACGCGCGCAAGAACACCCACAGCGCCGCTGCATCGATGAGCCAATTGAGTGTGGCCCACATCACGAGTCGGCGGAGCAGTGGTCGATCTTCCGACAGTTCTTGCATGCGAGCCGCGATATGACGAACCGCTTCGCCCGCGCGATCTTCGTTCATGTGTAGCTTGCGAGCGATCGCGCGCAGCAACTTCTCCGACCGATGCTGGCCCTCGATGAGACCGAAGATGATCGCCGCCGCGATTCCCATCAGGATGATTCCGGCGATGGCCGCCGTTCCGTACACCGGGTTCACACCGCGCAACGGAATCGACACCACCAACCCGAACCACAGCACGAAGTTGAGGACCACTGCCGACGCAAGGCCCGCCGTCGCGAGTGCGAACCCCGCATCAGGTCCGGGGACGTTCGACACCGTGAGCAATCGATAGCCGAGAGCCGAACCAGCGGCACTTCCACCCGGCACCAAACTCGACAACGCACGCGTCGACAACTGAATACGGAACATCCGCCACAACGACAGGTGCGCGCCCACCGGCCCCAAGGCGTGACGAGTCATCACCGAGTAGCACAGGAGCGCACCGAACGACAGCACGAGGCCCACCACGAGCAGACCGGGCTTCACCTCTCCCAATTGATCGACAGCATTCCGCAATCCGGGGATGTTGAGGATGATGAAGTAGACGACGGCAACGGTGGCCACGACCTTGAAGGTGCGGGCCGCGGCCCGACGACGACCGGCCGCACGTTCGGCGGGCGTGCGCTTGGCCCGACCCTCGCCGACGCCCGTCCCTCCCGCGTCCGTCATACCTGTTTCCTAGCAGTTCCGGCCGACTCGGCCGGGTGGTTGCGCATCAGGCCGTGGCCTCGAGGACATCGGTGAGCAGTCGATCGAGGAGCGGTTGCGTGTCGTGCACCCACTTGCCGAGGTGAACCACCACGGTGTCGCGCCGCGGATCGACGATCATGCGCTGGCCCTCGTAACCGAGTGCAGCCGACACACCCGACATCGATTTCCAGATCCACCAGTGAGATCCGTACCCGTGGTTGGTTTCCGGATCGGCCGCGTGCTGACGCTTCGCACCGGCGACCCACTCGCGAGAGAGGAGTCTTGCACCATCCCATTCGCCGTCGCGCAAGTAGAGGTAACCGAACTTCGCGAAATCGCGAGCCGTCGCGTACACGTACGACGAGCCGATGAAGGTGCCGGCGGCGTCGAGTCGCGCGGTTGCACTCGTCATTCCGATGGGCGCGAACAACCTCTGCTCGACGAACGACGTGATGTCGTGCGTGGTGGCGATCGTCTGCGCGACGATGCTCGAGACGATGTTGGTGGTGCCCGACGAGTAGTTCCAGACCGATCCGGGTTCGTGCTTGACCGGACGCGACTTGGCGAACGATGCGACATCATCGGCCCCCGAGCCGAACAGCATGTCAATCACATGCGGTACCGGCGCGTTCTCGCCGGCCACGTACTCCTCCACGAAATCGAGACCGTCGCGCATCTGCAACAGGTTCCCGAGCGTGATGTTGCGACGATCGTCGTTCGACCACTCTGCTACCGGAGCCGGCGCCGAGGGATCGAGCCGTTGTTCGTCGACGAGGAAACCAACCAAGGCGTGCGTGATGCTCTTGGCCATGCTCCACGAAATGAGAGTGGTGTCGGCATCGACGGGACCACCTGGGCCGAACGGCGTGTCGGGCTGGACGCCGTAGCGCTCGTGCACGACGCGACCACGATGCACCACCACGAGGGCGAGCGATGCGCCGTGAGTGTCGGACGACGGCTCGTCGAACAACTGATTGCTCGCCGTGATGAGCCGCGCCGGATTGGCCACCGTCGACACGTCGCCGTCGGGCCACTGGTGTGTGGGCCACGGAACTCCGACCGGTTGGGTCACAACGAGCTCCTCTTCGCCGTCACATCGAGTGAACTCAACTTGCCTGGAACATTGGGGGCCGGACCCGACGCGATGCGCACCGCTTCTTCCGGTGTGCGCGCAACAGCGGCGATTCGTCGGGATTGCGGTGCGACGAATCCCGACTCGACCACGTGATCGAGGGCCGCAAGCAACGGACCGTAGAAGCCGGTGCCGTCGAGGAACACGAGCGGTTTGGTGACGAGACCCAACTGGTTCCAGGTGAGGATTTCGAACGCTTCGTCGAATGTTCCGAAGCCGCCGGGCATCACGATGAAACCCGCGGCGAGTTCGGCCATGCGCGCTTTGCGTTCGTGCATCGACTCGACCATGTCGAGCACGGGCAGGCCGGTGTGGGCGGTCTCGGCCCGCACGAGGTGCTCGGGGATCACGCCGTGCACATGGCCACCCGCCTCCAGCACCGCATCGGCCACGATGCCCATCAGCCCGATTCGGCCGCCGCCGTACACCAGACCGAATCCGGCCCGGGCGATCTCGGTGCCCAGGCGCCGCGCCTCGTCGGCGAATTCGGGCCGGGCCCCCGAACTCGAACCGCAGTAGACGCAGATGAGCCCGGACATGAACCCATGTTCCCACACCGGCGCCAAATGGCCCGGAGGTGACGCACGACCGGGTGGACGAACGGGGTCACCACTTCGGGGTGGTCGAAGGCCCACCAGTAGCGTTCTCGCCGATGAGCACCACCGTCGCCCCCGACCTCCAGACCGCTGCCGATGTGATCGATCTTGCGTCGCGCGCCGTCGGCAAAGCCCTTCGTCATCTGTCCGAGATCGGTGGCCCCGACAAGCACCAAGTACTGGCCTACGACCTCGCGCACGCAGCGTCGGCGGTCGAGACCGCGCGTTCGCTGCTCGACTACGGCGCCAAGGGCAACCACGAAGGTCTCATCACCTGCGCGTACACCGCCGACATGGCGCACGATCTCATGGGCAAGTTCCTCGGTCGCGAATCGCTGTGGGGTCTTGAGCGTGGTGCGCTCGACTCCGCATTGTCGTTCATCGGTACATATCGCGATCCGGACTTCGTGGCGTCGCTCGCCGATGTTCAGGGTCCGCGTCACCTCGACGAGGAGTTCGAGATGGTGCAGGACACGTTCCGGTCGTTCGCCGAGAAAGTGATCGCGCCGCGCGCCGAGCACGTGCACCGTTTCAACGAGGACGTTCCGGAAGAGATCATCAGTGGTCTCGCCGAGATGGGTGCGTTCGGCTTGTCGGTGCCGAGCGAGTACGGCGGGTTCTCCGAAGGTGGCGAAGGTGAATACCTCGCCATGGTCGTGGCCACCGAAGAGTTGAGCCGTGGTTCGCTCGGTATCGGCGGTTCGCTCATCACGCGTCCCGAGATCCTCACCCGCGCGCTCGTGAAGGGTGGCACCGAGGCGCAGAAGCAGGAGTGGCTGCCCAAGTTGGCCACCGCCGAAGTGATGGTCGCGGTTGCCGTGACCGAGCCCGACTACGGCAGCGACGTGGCTGGCCTCAAGGTGACCGCCACGCCGGCCGAAGGTCCCGACGGACAGTCCGGTTACGTGATCAACGGTGTGAAGACGTGGTGTACGTTTGCCGGCCGCGCCGACGTGTTGATGTTGCTCGCGCGCACCAACCCCGATCGCTCGCTCACGCACAAGGGTCTGAGTCTTTTCATCGTGCCGAAGCCGCGCGGCGAAGCCCACGGTTTCGAGTTCACGCAGAACGTTCGCGCCGATGGCTCGGTGGGAAAGATGGAAGGCCGCCCGATCGACACCATCGGTTACCGCGGTATGCACTCGTACGAGATCGCTCTCGACAACTGGTGGGTGCCCGCTACCAATCTCATCGGTGAAGAGAGTGGGCTCGGCAAAGGCTTCTACTACCAGATGGAAGGTTTCGAGAACGGTCGTCTGCAGACGGCCGCGCGCGCGGTGGGCGTGATGCAGGCCGCGTACGAAGCCGCTTACGACCACGCGCACAACCGCAATGTGTTCGGGAACAACATCGCCGAGTACCAACTCACGAAGGTGAAGTTGGGTCGCATGGCGGTGCTCATCCAGGCCGGTCGCCAGTTCAGCTATCAGGTGTCGAGGTTGATGGCCAAGGGCGAGGGTGCCATTGAGGCGTCGATGGTGAAGGCGTACGTGTGCAAAGCCGCCGAGTGGGTCACGCGCGAAGCCATGCAGATTCACGGCGGGTACGGCTACGCCGAGGAATACAGCGTGAGCCGGTTGTTCGTGGATGCGCGCGTGTTGAGCATCTTCGAAGGTGCCGACGAAACCTTGTGCCTCAAGGTCATCGCCCGCCGCCTCGTCTCGTAATCAAGACCGGTTACGACAGAACGATCACGGCATAGTCGCCGTTCTCGAACGCGTCACCTTCCCAGTTCTTCCACGCGCTCACGAGTGACAGCCCGTTGGCTTCACCATCGGCGATGAATTGCTCGGCGTGATACGAGTCGTCGTTCGACTCCTGCGACCAGCCACAAACGAGCAAGCCGTGTGGTGCGAGTAGCTGCGCCAGGTTGGCGACAATTCGCTCTTGCTCGCCGGGCCGGCAGAAGTTCGGAATGTTGCCGGCCATCACGACGAGGTCGAACCTCGTCAATGTCGTAAAGGCCACGAGATCAGTCGCGTGCCATTCGATGTCGGAGCGCTTGCGACGAGCACGGTCGATCATGTCGGGATCGAGATCGACTCCGACCACACGATGGCCGCGATTCGCAAGTTCGATTCCGAGACGCCCCGTGCCGCAACCAGCATCGAGAACGGTGAGGGTGCCACCGTCGAAGTGATCGCGCGAGAGACGTGACACCGCATCGGCTTCACCATGGACCGACTCACCCCGCGCCGCCATCGATTCCCATCGCGCGTCGTACTTGTCGAGATCGACCGACCGCCGCCACTCGACCCAACGCGCCGACACCATCTCCCCCGGCACACCGGCACTCGACGCGTCGGGCGGCAAAGGTGTCACAGGAGGTCGAGGAGGGAAGTGAGGCGGAGGAACGCTGCGCCTTCGTGGTCGTCGTACGGATCGAGCAACACCGGCAACAACCCCGCGTTACGCGCCCCATCCACGTCCATCGTCACGCTGTCGCCTACGTACGCCACGCGCGACCGATCGATTCCGGGCAACGCCGCCATCCCGAAATCGAAGATACGCGGATCGGGTTTGGCCACACCCACCACGTGACTGTCGACCACTACCCGCACCGGAACGCCCGCACCCTCGCCCACCTGACATACACCCGAGCGCGCCAAGACCGACTCAATCTGACCCATGGCGTTGCTCACCACACCGATCGGCACCTGCCGCTCGTGCAACGCACGCAACGCCTCGACGCTGTCGCGCAACGGATGACGCCAGGTGTGCGCGTTACGCGTCCGCCCGAGAACCTCGGCCGCCTCGGCCCGATCCTGTTCGGACACACCGGCTACCGCCACGTATTCGGCGTTGTACACCGACCAATCCGACTCGGGTGATCCGGCCCGCGACTTGGCCGCCATCCCGGCGTAGTGCGCACGGTGATACACGTCGAGATCGGAGCTCGCTCCGTAGTACGCCAACAACGGCGCCAGCACGTGCGGGTCGGGAATCACGAAGATGCCGCCCGCGTCGAAGAGCACCGCATCCACCTCGTGCCCATGAATGACGACGGAACTAGCCACGCACCCAGGGTAGGGCGTACCCTCGCACCGTGCGCAGTGCCCGTGACTTCTTCAAACCGCTCGCCGTCGGCGCCCCCGAACCCGTCCGCGAGATCCCCTTCCGCCCCAGCAGGATGATCCACTTCTTCCCGCCGTCCAACGAGAAGATGGTGTCGAAGCTCCCCGAGATCGTCCCCACCGTCGACATCCTCCTCGGCAATCTCGAAGACGGCGTTCCGGCCACCGACAAGGAAGCCGCGCGTGCCGGTCTAGTGAAAGTGGCTCAGACCGTTCCGATGGGCAGCACACAACTCTGGACGCGCGTCAACAGTCTTGACTCGCCGTGGGCGCTCGACGACCTCACCGCCATCGTCACCGAAGTGGGTGACAAATTCGACGTGATCATGATCCCCAAAGTCGAGGGACCCGAAGACATCCACTACGTCGATCGTCTGCTCGCTCAACTCGAAGCCAAGGCCGGGCTGAAGGAGCCGCTCCTCATTCACGCGATTCTCGAAACCGCACGCGGAGTCGCCAACGTCGAAGAAATCTGCGGCGCGTCACCGCGCATGCAAGGCCTCTCGCTCGGACCGGCCGACCTCGCGGCCAATCGCCGTATGAAGACCACGCGCGTGGGCGGCGGACATCCCGACTATCTCGTACGTCAAGACCCCAACCCGTCCGACCCCAACGCGCCGCGCACGATCTTCCAGCAGGATTTGTGGCACTACACGATGGCACGCATGGTCGACGCTTGCGTGATGCACGGCATCCTCCCCTTCTACGGGCCGTTCGGTGACATCAAGGACACCACCGCCTGTGAAGACCAGTTCCGCAACGCGTATCTGCTGGGTTGCGTCGGTGCGTGGTCGTTGCACCCGGTTCAGATCGACATCGCGCGTCGCGTGTTCAGCCCGCGTCCGAGTGACGTGGCCCACGCGATGCGCGTGATCGACGCCATGGGCGACGGCACCGGCGCCATCATGCTCGACGGCAAGATGGAAGACGACGCGTCGGTCAAGCAGTGCAAGGTGGTCGTGCAGTTGGCGCGCGAACTCGCCGCACGCGATCCCGAACTCGCCCAGTCCTACGGTTTCTGATCTCGATTTCGAAAAGGAGTCGCCATGTCCGACCTGCGTCCTCGCCGTTCCGTGCTGTACATGCCCTCGTCCAACGCGAAGGCACTCGAGAAGGCCAAGACAATTCCCGCTGATGCGCTCATCTTCGATCTGGAGGACGCCGTCGCACCCGACGCCAAGCCCGCCGCTCGAGCCAACGCCGTGGCGGCTGCACAGAGCGGTGCGTACGGACATCGCGAAGTGACCATCCGTTGCAACGGCGTCGACACGCAGTGGGGCGCCGACGACATCGCCGCGGCCGCCAAGTCGGGTGCGTCGGCCGTGGTGATCCCCAAGATCGCCGACACCGAGCAACTCGACGCCGTATCGCAACATCTCACCGCAGCCGGAGCGCCCGCCGACATGAAGATCTGGGCCATGGTGGAAACGCCCACCGCCATCTTCAACGCTCGTGCGATCGCCGCTCACCCGCGCGTGGCCGTGCTGATCATGGGCACCAACGACTTGGCCAAAGAACTGCGTGCCACTCAAGTTCGTGGACGTTCTCCGCTCGTTCCCCATCTCGCCACCGCTCTGCTGGCGGCCCGCGAAGCCGACAAGCTCATCCTCGACGGCGTATTCAACGACGTGAAGGATCTCGATGCCTTCCGCGCCGAATGCGAACAGGGAATGCACATGGGCTTCGACGGCAAGACCCTCATCCACCCGGGCCAGGTCGACATCTGCAACGAGGTGTGGGCTCCCACCGATGCCAATGTCGACTACGCGCGTCGCGTGATCGCCGCGTTCGACGAAGCACAGGCCGAGGGACGCGGTGTGATCACTGTCGACGGTCGCATGATCGAGAACCTTCACGTCGACAATGCGCGGCGCGTGTTGTCGGTTCAGGCGGCCATCGACGCCCTAGGGTGAACACATAGCCCTCCACAAGCAGACCGGATTCGGTCTCGTCAGGGGCACGCTTGGACTCATCGTCGGCATCGTGACCGGCCTCGTGGTCGTGGGCAACGACGACGAAGCCCCGAAGTACAACTTCATCTCGGTCACCACGGCCGCCGCCCCGAGCACCACCACACTCGCGATCGTGAGCGACGACGCGCTCACCGTGGCGCCGGGTGACAGTGATTCCGCGGTCGACATCGACGAGCCCGTCGTGCTCGATGATTCGCCGTACGACGCCATCACGAAGATGCCGCCTGTATTGCCGCTCATCAAATGCGACCGCAGCACGACGGTTCGCCTGGTGCAAGAACTCCTGGTGGCTCTCGGTAACGACGTGCGGGTGGACGGCGACCTCGGACCCGACAGGCAAACCGCTGTCGCCACGTTCCAGGGGGAGAACAACTTCACCGTGGATGGCATTGTCGACGGACCCACGTTCGATCTCCTGTGCACGAGCGCGCCGGGCGATCTCTGCACCGACTGATTTCTGTAGCCGCTGACTCGCGACGCGTTACAGAGTGCTGGCGAACAAGTCGAGCGTGCGCGCGAACGCCGTGGCCGCCGCCGACGCGTCGTACACATCGGGGCGCGTGTCGTTAAAGAACGCGTGATCGGCAGCGGCGTGAACGTGCAGCGTGACGTCCTTGCCGAACGACTTCAACTGCGATTCGAGCGCGCTCACCGCAGCGGGTCCGGCGAAGCCGTCCTTCTCGGCGTACTCGCCCACCACCTTGGCCGAGAGCTTCGACCAATCGGGCTGCGCCTCGGGCCACGGAATCACGCCGTAGTACGGAGCCGCGGCCGCCACGGCATCGGGGCGCTGGGTGGCCAACACCAAGGTGAGCCCGCCACCCATGCAGAAACCGACCACACCCACCGAGGTGCGCCCGGTCTTGGCTTGCAGAAAATCCACCGCGCCACCGAGATCCTTGGCGGCCTTCTCCAGATTGAGCGCCATCATCAACTTGCCGGCTTCGTCGGGTTCGAACGACGCGCGTCCGTGATACAGATCGGGCGCGAGGGCGGTGTAGCCCTGGGCCGCGAATCGATCGGCCACGTCTTGGATGTGCGGCACGAGACCCCACCACTCCTGAATGACGATCACACCCGGACCACCACCGTCGGCGAGGTAGCCCTCGCAGGTTCCACCGTTCGATGCGAAAGAAACTCGTTCACCCATGCGCGAGACCGTAGCAAGATCACGGTGACAGGCGTCAACCCTTTGTCCTGTATCAAAGAGCGGTTTGTTCAGTCGATGGTGTGACGAATAATCTTTGGGTATGACCAGCCTCGAATCTCGTCCGTCCGACGCTCTCGTCAACGACCGCACCCACGTGTTCCACTCGTGGTCGGCCCAAGGGCTCATCAGCCCGATCGTGGTCGCCGGCGCCGAAGGCAGTTGGTTTTGGGACGACCACGGCAAACGCTACCTCGACTTCTCGAGTCAGTTGGTGAACGTCAACATCGGACACCAGCACCCCAAGTTGGTGGCCGCCATTCAAGAGCAGGCCGCGCGCTTGTGCACCATCGCACCCATTCACGCCAACGATGCTCGCAGCGAAGCCGCTCGTCTCATCACCGAGCGCGCGCCCGGCGATCTCGACATGGTGTTCTTCACCAATGGTGGCGCCGAAGCCACCGAGAATGCGATGCGCATGGCGCGTCTGCACACCGGACGCCTGAAAGTTCTCACCACGTACCGCAGCTATCACGGCGCTACCGCCGGCGCGATTCAGGCCACCGGCGATCCGCGTCGTTGGCCGAGCGAACCCGGCATGCCCGGCATCGTGAAGTTCTGGGGTCCGTATCCGTACCGTTCGGCGTTCCACAGCACCGACGACATTCAAGAGACGCAGCGCGCACTGCAGCACCTGCGCGACGTGATCATGGTGGAGGGCCCCAAGACCGTGGCCGCGATCATGCTCGAAGCCGTGGTGGGCACCAACGGCATCCTCGTGCCGCCGCCCGGTTATCTCGATGGCGTGCGCTCCATCTGCGACGAGTTCGGCATCGTGTTCATCGCTGACGAAGTGATGTCGGGCTTCGGTCGTTGTGGTGAGTGGTTCGCCGTCGACGCCTGGGACGTCGTTCCCGATCTCATCTGCTTCGCCAAGGGTGTCAACTCGGGTTACATCCCGTTGGGCGGCGTGATCATCAGCCGTCGCATCGCCGACACCTTCAAGGAGCGCCAGTTCCCGGGCGGACTCACCTACTCGGGCCATCCGTTGGCGTGCGCCTCGGCGGTTGCGAGCATCAACATTTTCGAAGAGGAAGGCATCATCGACCACGCGCGTCATCTCGGTCGCAACGTGATCGGACCCGAACTCGAGAAGTTGAAGGCCAAGCATCCGAGCGTGGGTGATGTGCGCGGTATCGGCGTGTTCTGGGCCATCGAATTGGTGAAGAATCGCGAGACGCGCGAGCCGCTCGTGCCGTTCAACGCCGCCGGCGAGGCCAACGCGCCCATGGTCGAACTCATCGGAGCCTGCAAGGCCCGCGGCCTGTGGCCGTTCACGCACTTCAACCGCATCCATGTGGTTCCGCCGCTCACCACGAGCGACGACGAAATGCGTCAGGGCATCGCGATCATCGACGAGGTACTCAGCCTGGCCGACGCGCGCTACACCGGCTGATCCCACACGAAGTGCGTGTATGTGGCTCGGTGAACCGGTGTTCTGGTGAGGATTTTTCACCCTGGGGGTGAAAAATCCTCACCAGAACACCCAACCCGAACAACGGGGTTAGCGAGTCGTGAGGTAGACGCCCACCAGGGCGACACCCAGGCCGGCTACGGCCAACGCGCCGAGGCGCTCATCGAACAACAGCGCACCTTCCAGCGTGCTGAGGGCCGGCGTCAAGAAGAACAAACTGCTCACCCGCACCGTGGCGCGCCTCTGCAGCAACCACAACATGATGAGCACCGCGGCGATCGACAGCACACCAACCGCCCAGAGCAACGACCACCAGAAACGCACGGTGAGTTGAACCTCGAATCCTTCGTGCACGACCGACCCGATGCCCAACACGACGGCCGCTGACGCGTACTGAACAGCGGTGCCGCGCAACAACGGCATCGTGCCGCCTTTGGCCCGCTGAACCAAAGTGCCGGTGGCCATACCGAGCACCGACAAGACCATCGCCACGATCGCACCGGCCGTGATGCCTCTCACACCGGCTTCCAAGCGGTCGATCACGACTGCCACTACCCCACCGACACCGAGGCCAACTCCGATCCACTGCATCGAAGAGAGGCGCTCACGAAGGATGACGAGCGCACCCACCGACGTGACGACGGGGTGCAGGCCCGCGATCAACGCCGACAGTCCCGACGGCAATCCCCAACTGGCTGCGATGAACACGCCACCCAAATACACCGCGTGCAGACCCAGACCAGCCGTGGCCGCCCACTGCGTATCGGAACGCGACAGTTTCGGGGCACCCGTCGCCGCGGCAACCAACCACAAGATGGCCGCGGCGGCCACCATGCGAAGAAAGAGGAACGTGAGCGCTCCGGCATCACGCGTGGCGAAGCGGGCCACGATGAAACCCGTACTCCATAAGAGCACGAAAAGAACTGGCGCGAGGTTCTCCGGAGAAACGCGAAGCGGGCGGGCCGAAGCCCGCCCGCCTGCATTCTCCGAAGGAGAGGCCTGATCGATCAGGCGCCGCCTTCCTTCAACTCAACGGTGATCGGCTTGTAGCTCGAACCGATGACGTTGACGCCGAGCGACTGCAACAGCGCCATGGCCTCGGTCACGATGTCATTGGTGTACGCCTCGGCATCGGGAGTCTTGGTGAGCACGGTCGAACCCTCGAGGTTCTTGGTCTCCTGCGAGAGCTTCGCCGTGCGATCCCATGCGGCCGCATCGATCATTCCGGCTCCGCCCTTCGACGGCCAGATGAGCTTGTTGACCTCGTTCATCTGCCACAACTGGTGCGATGCACCGAGCTTCGAACCCTTGCTCACGACGATGTCGGCGCAAGCCTGAACGTTGTCGCGGCAGAAAGCCCAACCCTGAATCGAAGCGGCCACGAACTTCACGGCCGTCGCGCGGTAGGCCTCGTCGGCGAGACGCTCGCCCGATGCCCAGATGGCGTCTTGCAACATGCCAACGCCTTCTGCTTCGTACGAGACGACGTTGAAGTCTTCGGGTGTGTACAACGCACCGGTGTCGGGGTTGACGGCCTCGAGAACCTGGGCGTACTCGTTGTACGTCATGGCCTCGGCGGCGTCGATGTCACCAGCGAGCAGAGCAGCCATGTCGAACTGCTGCTGCACCAACTCGACATCGGCGGCCGGATCGAGACCGGCCTTGGTGAGTGCGGCGAAGATTTCGAACTCGTTGCCGAAGCCCCAGTTACCGATCTTCTTACCGGCGAAGTCGGCCGGCGAGGCGATGCCCTTGTCCTTGAACGACACCTGCAAGGTGCCCGAACGCTGGAAGATCTGGGCGATGTTCACGATGTTGGCACCGGCCTCGCGGCTGGCGAGAGCCTTGGGCACCCACGACAGAGCGAAGTCAACCGCGCCGTCAGCGAGCTGCTGCTGCGGAACGATGTCGACACCACCCTCGACGATCGCGACGTCGAGACACTGTGCGGCGTAGAAGCCCTGATCGATCGCGGCGTAGTAGCCGGCGAACTGGGCCTGGGTGAACCACTGCAACTGCAACTTGACCGGAGTGGTCGTTTCGCACTCTCCGGCGGGAGCAGCCGAACCACCACTCGACTCTTCGTCGTCACCACCGCACGCAGCGGCGACCAACGACAGAGCGACGAGACCGGCAGCGGCCGCCTTCCATCCCTTGATCCTTCTCATTCTGTTTTGCTCCTCCCCATGGGCTCTCGCCCTTGGTCTTGTGAACCGCGTCGAGTCAGCGACTCTTCTTGGCCCGTTTGGAACCTCCACCGGGTGTGGCGGCTCCCTCCAGCAGGCTGGAGATCACATAGAACGTTAGACCGAGCAGACATGCCCCCAGGACATAGGCCCAAGCCACGGCGTTCTTCGAATTGGCGATATTGCTGGCGATTCGACTTCCGAGTCCGTTTTGTGAACCACCGAAGTACTCGCTGACGAAGGCCGTGATGACCGACGCCGGCGCCGCGATCTTGAGCGCGGTGAAGAGATAGGGAACCGCATTGGGCACACGAACTTTGCGCAGGATGGCCACGTCACTGGCCGCGTACGAGCGCATGAGTTCGACATGGGTGGGACTCACCTGGGTGAGCCCGCGCGCGACGTTGACGAGCACGATGAAATACACGACCAGCGTGACCATGATGCGGCGCGGAACTTCGCTGGTGATGGCGAACATATTGTTGAGAACCGCCACGAGCACGAAGATCGGAATGGCGTTGAGAGCGATGGCGAGCGGCGTGACCAGATCGCTCAACACGCGATATCGACTGAGCACCAGGCTCATCACGATGCCGAACGCCGTGCCCACCAAGAGACCTACCAGCGCGTTGGTGCCCGACACCTTCGTGGCTCCCCAGATCAAGTCGAAGTTCTCGGTGAACTTCTGCCAGATCTTCGACGGCGGAGCGAGGAAGTAGGGCTTGAGATCGAAACCCTTGACCACGAGCTCCCAGAGCGCGATGAAGCCCACGCCGAACACCGCCGGCGGAAGCGCACTACGCGCGATGGAAGCGGCCCGTGAACTCACCGGTCTTCGATCCCCCGCACGTGCGCCGTCATCTCCACACCACGAAGCGCTTCACGCACCGCGGTGATGCCCGCGAAGAATGCCGCATCGTCGCGCGTGGCATCGGTGCGCTCGCCTTCGATGTCGACGTCGACGATCTTGGTGATGCGGCCGGGCCGCGGCGACATGACCACCACTCGATTCGACAAGTACACGGCCTCGGGAATTGAGTGGGTCACGAAGATCACGGTGCTGCCAGTGCGGCGACAGATGCTCAACAGCTCGCCCTGCATGTGCTCGCGCGTCATCTCGTCGAGAGCGCCGAAGGGTTCGTCCATGAGGAGAAGTTGCGGATGCACGGCGAGTGCGCGCGCGATGGCCACGCGCTGCTGCATGCCACCCGACAACTGCCACGGGAAGTGCTCGGCGAAATCGGCCAACTTCACGAGTTCGAGCATCTCGATCGCCCGCTCACGACGCTTGGCTTTGTCCCAGCCCTTCAACTCGAGCGGCAACTCGATGTTCTTGGCCACGCTGCGCCAATCGAACAGACCCGATTGCTGAAACGCCATGCCGTAGTCCTGATCGAGACGCGCCTGCTTGGGCGACTTGCCGTTGACGGCGATGTCACCCGAGGTGGGTTCGAGCAAATTGGCCACGAGGCGCAACAGCGTCGACTTGCCGCAGCCCGACGGGCCGATGAGCGACACGAACTCGCCCGACGCGATGGAGAGATCGACATCGACCAACGCGTCCACTTGATTGGACGAGCCGACATTGAAGATCTTCCCGACGTTGCGAATCTCGACGGCACTCATGTGGTGGCCTCCTTGGGGCGATTGCGCATCATGTAGATGTCGGCGAGGGTGACAAAGCCCGACATGGTCAGGCCGAGAAGAGCAGCGCCGAACACCGCGGTGAACACCTTGGCCGGGTCGCTGGTGGCTTCACGCGCGTACTCGATGATCAGACGGCCGATGCCACCTTTGAGGCCGGTGGAGATCTCGGCCACCACCACGCCGATCACGGCCGACGACGCCGCCAACTTGAGCGCGGGCACGATGAACGGAACGGCAGAAGGAAAGCGCAGTTTGAAGAGGGTCTGCGTCCACGACGCGGCGTAGCTGTTCATGAGCTCGACCGATGCGGCCGGTGGAGACGTGAGGCCACGCAGTCCACCCACGGCCACCGGGAAGAACGCGAGGAATCCGCCGAGCACCGACGCCGACAACCACCGCGGCCATTCCCACCCGAAGATCTCGAGCTTGCCGCCCCACGACACGACCAGCGGTGCGAGCGCGATGAGCGGAACCGTCTGCGACACCACGAGGTACGGAAGGATGCCGCGCTCGGCCACTTTGAAACGCGCCATGAGGATGGCCAGAAGAAGTCCGAGCACGGTTCCGATGAAGAAGCCCACCAAAGCGAGACGGAACGAGAACCACGCGCCGGCAAGCACCACCCGCCAGATGGCGCGACTCGAACCGCGCAGTTCCGGGTCGGCGTAACGCGACAGCATCTCCCACACGTGCGGCATGGCGTTGTCGTTGGAACGCGGTAGCAACTTCCAGCCGAAGATCTTCCCGCCGTCGGCCGGGCCGATCGCCTTGTAGACCTCCCACACCACCGCCACCAGAAGGAGCGACACCACGAACAACACCACGCGACGAAGACGGCGCTGGAGAGCCGAAGTGCGTTGCGGGGTGGTGACAGTGGCGGTCATGTACGTCAGCTCTTGGCCGTCACGTGTTCGGCGATGGCCGGAATGACCTTCTCGCCATAGGCCTGGAGTGTTTCGTCCTTGGCGTCGTGCTGCAGATAGATGGAGAACTGATCGACACCGAGTTCTTGCAACTGCTTGAGGCGCTCGATCTGGGTGCTCACCGGACCGACGATGCAGAAACGGTCGACGATCTCGTCGGGCACGAACGTGGTGTGCGTGTTACCGGCCTGACCGTGCTGGTTGTAGTCGTAACCCTGACGGCCCTTGATGTAATCGGTGAGCGCCTTCGGCACGTTGGAGTTCTCGCCGTAACGCTCGACGATGTCGGCCACGTGGTTACCCACCATGCCGCCGAACCAACGGCACTGTTCGCGCGCGTGCGCCAAGTGCTCGCTGCTTCCGTCGGTCACGTACGCCGGTGCGGCCACACAGATCTTGACGCTCTTCGGATCACGGCCGGCTGCTCTGGCGGCTTCGCGAACTGCGGAAATGGTCCATTCGGCGATGCTCAGGTCGGCCAACTGCAGAATGAATCCGTCGCCCACTTCTCCGGTGAGAGCCAAGGCCTTCGGGCCGTACGCGGCCACCCACACGTCGGCGCGCGACTTCGAGGCCCACGGCAGACGCAACGACGAGCCCTTGTAATCGACCGAACGACCGTTGGCGAGTTCGCGGATCACGTGAATGCTCTCGCGCAGAGTGGCCAAGGTGGTGGGCTTGCCGTTGGTGACACGCACCGCCGAGTCGCCGCGGCCGATGCCGATGACGGTGCGATTGCCGAACATCTCGTTGAGAGTGGCGAACGCACTGGCCGTCACGGTCCAGTCGCGAGTGGCCGGATTGGTGACCATGGGGCCGACGATCACGTTGCGCGTCTCGTTGAGAATCTGCGTGAAGATCGGGAACGGCTCCTCCCACAGGATGTGACTGTCGAAGGTCCAGACGTGGCTGAAGCCGAACGTTTCAGCCCGCTTGGCCAGATCGACCACGCGCGAGGCCGGTGGAGTTGTTTGGAGAACGACGCCGATGTCCACGAATCACCTGTTCTGCGGGAAGCCGAGATCGACTTTGCTCGTCCGCGGATCGGGCCAACGCGATGTGACCACCTTGCTGCGTGTGAAGAACTGGATGCCGTCGGGTCCGTACATGTGGAGGTCGCCGAACAACGAGGCCTTCCAACCACCGAACGAGTAGTACGACACCGGAACCGGAATCGGCACGTTGATGCCAACCATGCCCACGTTCACATCGAACTGGAACTGGCGAGCCACCCCGCCGTCACGCGTGAACAAGGCCGTGCCGTTGCCGTACTGGTTGTCGTTGATGAGCTGAAGTCCTTCTTCGTAACTCTTCACGCGAACCATCGACAGCACGGGTCCGAAGATCTCGTCGTCGTAGCACTTCATACCGGGCTTCACGTTGTCGATGAGGCTCGGCTTCAGGAAGAAACCATCGGACGGCGCACCGTTGCGACCGTCGACGAGAACCTTCGCGCCTTCGCCGGCGGCGTTGGCCACGTACGACGCGACCTTGTCGCGATGCTCGCTCGTGATGAGCGGTCCCATTTCCGAATCGGGTTCGGCACCCGGGCCCACCTTCACGTTGGGGATGCGATCCTGAACCTTCTTGGCGAGTTCGTCGGCGATGGTGTCGACCGCGAGAACGACCGAGACCGCCATGCAGCGTTCGCCGGCCGAACCGTACGCCGCACTCACGAGCGCGTCGGCCGCCATGTCGAGGTCGGCGTCGGGCAACACGAGCATGTGGTTCTTCGCGCCACCGAGCGCCTGCACGCGCTTACCGTTCTTGGTTCCGGTCTCGTAGATGTACTTGGCGATGGGTGTGGAGCCCACGAACGACACCGCCGCGATGTCGGGATGATCGAGCAGACGATCGACCGCGGTCTTGTCGCCGTGCACCACGTTGAAGCAACCGTCGGGAAGACCCGCCTGCTTGAGCAACTCGGCGATGAACATCGACGCCGACGGATCCTTCTCGGACGGCTTCAGCACGAATGTGTTGCCACACGCCAACGCGTTGGCGAACATCCACATGGGCACCATGGCCGGGAAGTTGAACGGAGTGATACCGGCCACCACACCGAGCGGCTGACGGATGTTGTACACGTCGACACCAGCCGAGGCCTGCTCGGAGTAGCCGCCCTTCAGTAGATTGGGAATGCCGCACGCGAACTCGATGTTCTCGAGACCACGCGCCACTTCACCGAGCGCATCCGACAGCACCTTGCCGTGTTCCTTGGTGAGCAGGCTGGCGATCTCCTTGCGGTTGGCCGCCACCAACTCGCGCATGTGGAACATGATCTCGGCGCGACGCGACAAGTTGGTTGCGCGCCAGGCTGGCAACGCGGCCTTGGCCACTGCGATCGCGTTGTCGATCTCGGAGATATCGGCGAAACCGACTTCACCTTGCACCTGTCCGGTGGCGGGGTCGTAGATCTTGCCGGAACGTCCGGACTTGCTGGCCACGGTGTGGCCGTCGATCCAATGGTCGATGCGATACATGTCGTTCTCTTTCTGGTTGCTCGTGCTCGGGGGAATCAGACGAGGTATTGCGAGAGGCCGCGCTTCACGTACTGGCCGTGACCCTTGCGACCGGTGTACTGATCGTTCTCGATGACGACCGCACCACGCGACAGCACGGTGTCGACCTTGCCGTCGATGACCCAGCCCTCCCAAGCCGAGTGATCCATGTTCATGTGGTGCTTGTCGTTGATGCCGATCTTGGTCTTGGTGTTGGGATCCCACACCACCACGTCGGCATCACTGCCGGGGGCGATGATGCCCTTCTTCGGATACATGCCGAACATGCGCGCGGGTGTGGTGCAGCACGTCTCGACCCAACGCTCGAGCGACAGTTCGCCGTTGACCACACCTTGGTAGATGAGTTCCATGCGGTGCTCCACACCACCGATGCCATTCGGAATCTTGGAGAAGTCACCCAGGCCGAGTTCTTTCTGATCTTTCATGCAGAACGGGCAGTGGTCGGTGGCCACCACGGCCAACTCGTTCATGCGCAAGCCCTTCCACAGGTCGCCTTGGTGGCCGTGGCCCATCTGACCCACGAAGTGCGGGTCGTGGTCGCGCGAACGCACCGGAGTGGAGCACACCCACTTCGCACCTTCGAAGCCCGGCTTACCGAGCGTCTCTTCGAGCGTGAGGTAGAGGTACTGCGGGCAGGTCTCGGCGAACACGTTGCGACCGGCGTGACGCGCGGCCGCGACTTCGTTGAGTGCATCGCCCGCCGACATGTGCACGATGTATAGCGGCACGTTGCCGGCCACGTGCGACAACACGATGGCACGGTGCGTGGCCTCGGCTTCGAGCGGCGACGGACGCGTGTACGAGTGGTAACGCGGATCGGTGTCACCGCGAGCAATCGACTGCTGCACGAGAACGTCGATGGCGATGCCGTTCTCGGCGTGCATCATGATCATCGCGCCGCACTCGGCCGCGGTCTGCATGGCGCGCAAGATCTGGCCGTCGTCCGAGTAGAAGACGCCGGGGTACGCCATGAACAACTTGAACGACGAAATGCCTTCGTATTCGGTGAGGTACTTCATGGCCTTGAGCGACTGCTCGTCGACGCCACCGATGATCTGGTGGAACGCGTAGTCGATGGCGCACTGGCCTTCGGCCTTGCGATGCCATTCGGCCAAGCCGTCGAACACGTTCTCGCCGTAACGCTGCACGGCCATGTCGACGATGGTGGTGACGCCACCCCACGCCGCCGCGCGCGAACCGGTTTCGAACGTGTCGGATGCGAACGTGCCACCGAAGGGCAGCTCCATGTGCGTGTGCACGTCGACACCGCCGGGGATGACGTACTTGCCCGTGGCATCGATGACCTTGTCGCAACCTTGCTCGGCGCCGGCGAACCAGCCCGGCAGACCGACTGCGGTGACGGTTTCACCATCGATGAGAACGTCCTGATCGTGGACGCCGGTGGGTGAAATCACCTTTCCGTTCTTGATGAGTGTCTTGCCCATGGCCCTCCCCTTCCCGTGTGCTGTGTGTCTGCTTCGATGTGTGTGCGAATGTCAGGGCTCGACGAGTTCGTCGTACGCGTCGGGACGGCGATCACGGTAGAACGCCCAGCGATCGCGGATCTCGAGCAACTTCTTCATGTCGAGATCGCGCACGATGAGCTCGGGCTTGTAGGGGTCGCCCACCTCGCCCACGAACTTGCCCTCGGGATCGACGAAGTAACTCTGCCCGTAGAAGTCGTTGGTGCCGAGCGGTTCGATTCCGACGCGATTGATGGCGCCGACGTAATAGATGTTGGCCACCGCGGCCGCTGGCTGCTCGAGGCGCCACAAGTACTCGGAGAGTCCGCGGTGTGTGGCCGACGGATTGAACACGATGTGCGCGCCGTTGAGACCGAGCGCGCGCCAACCTTCGGGGAAGTGGCGGTCGTAGCAGATGTAGACGCCCACCTTGCCGACGGCGGTGTCGAACACCGGGTATCCGCCGTTACCAGGCTTGAAATAGAACTTCTCCCAGAAACCCTTGGTCTGCGGGATGTGCTGCTTGCGGTACTTGCCGAGGTACTTGCCGTCGGCGTCGATCACGGCCGCGGTGTTGTAGTACGTGCCCGGCTGTGTGACTTCGTACATCGGGAGCACGAGCACCATGCCGGTTTCCTTGGCGATGCTCTGGAACCGCTGCGTGGTGGGCCCGTCGGGGATGAGTTCGGTGTAGCCGTAGTACTCGACCTCTTGCACCTGGCAGAAGTACGGCCCGTAGAACAGCTCTTGGAAGCACATCACCTGAGCGCCTTGTTTGGCTGCTTCGTGCACCGCGGCTTCGTGCTTGTCGATCACGGCCTCTTTGGTGCCGGGCCAGTCGGTCTGCAGCAATGCGGCCCTCACAACGTCAGCAGTCATCAGCCCTCCCGTGCTGGTCGCTCCGCGCGCGACTTCTCCTGCTCAGAGTAATTGGCACAGGAGAAATGGAACAATGGCAATATTGTGCCAGGACAATTCGTCACGTCCCGGAAACACACGAGAAATGCTCGACCTCATCTCACGACACGTCACCGACCGCAGCGCACGCGGTATCGCCACGACCATTTCACGTCTCGTGTCGTCGGGTGAGTTGGCGTTGGGGACGCGGTTGCCCACCGTGCGCGACCTGTCGAAGACCTTGGGAGTCAGTCCCACCACGGTGGGCGAGGCGTGGCGCGCATTGGCCGACATCGGCGCGATCGAAACGCTTGGCCGCAACGGATCGTTCGTCCGACAGCCCACCGGTCCGGGTGCACCACGTCGTTATCGCCGCGTGGTGGCCGATCCCGACAATCGCGGACACTTCCCGCTCGATTTGTCGACCGGAACGCCCGACGCACGGCTGCTCCCCGATCTGGGGCCCGCGCTCGCGCGGGTGAGCAGCCAGTCGCTCACGAGTTCGTATCTCGATCACGCGGTGCTGCCCGAGCTCGAGACGGCGTTGCGCGCGCGTTGGCCGTTCGCCCCCGACGAGATCACGGTGGTGGACGGGGCGATGGATGCGCTCGATCGCGTGGCGCAAGTGGTGGTGCATCTCGGCGATCGCGTCGTGGTCGAGCATCCCACGTTTCCGCCGTTGCTCGACTTACTCGAGCAGATCGGTGCCGAAGTGATCGGTGTGTCGCTCGACGACGAGGGCATGCTCGTCGATCAACTCAGCGAAGCGTTGCGACTCGATCCGGTGGCGGTGTTCCTTCAACCGCGTGCGCAGAATCCCACGGGTATCACGATGACGCCGCGACGCGCCGAGGCGATCGCACGGGCGATTTCGGCGTCGAAACACGGTGGTGATGTAGTGATCGTGGAGGACGATCACTCCGGTGACATCGCGCGCGGTGCGCTGGCGAGCATCGGACACCATCTGCCCGGGCAGACCGTGCACATTCGTTCGTTCTCCAAGAGCCACGGGCCCGACTTGCGTTTGGCGGCCGTCGGTGGCGTGGGGTCGGTGATCGCGACGGCCGCCAATCGGCGATTGCTCGGACCGGGTTGGAGCAGTCGCATCCTGCAGGCCGTGTTGCTCGAACTGCTCGACGATCGGACGACCGTCGACGCGTTGGCCCGGGCCCGCGACGAGTACGCCGCGCGGCGTCGTGCGTTCGCCGAGGTGTTGCAGGACAATGGCGTGACCACCACGGGCAACGACGGCATCAACTTGTGGGTGCACGTGGCCGACGAGCGTTCGGCTCTCGTGACCCTGGCCGCACAAGGAATCGGCGCGGCGCCCGGTGAGCCGTTCATGGTGAACGGGGCGGGCGAGTATCCGGCTGCGATCCGGCTCACGGTGGGGTTGGTGGGCGTCGACGACGATGCCGAGAAGGTGGCGTTGGCGGTGGCCGCGGCCGCGCGGCTCGAGTCGTCGGCCCGCCGTGGCCCCCGCTGACCCGCCCTCGCCTTGCCTGAATGGGTGCGAAAACCCGGCAAATTTGCCGGTTATCTCGCCCATGCGGAATGTGGCCCGGGCGCATGGGGAACCAGACCGGCAAATTTGCCGGGTTTTCGCACCCAATCAGTTGCGGCTGAGTTCCTTACGGTTCTTGAACTTGGCGGCGCGGTAGTCCTTGTTCATCAACGCGATCACGTCGATCGAAATCTCCTTCGGACACGCCGCCTCGCACTCACCGTGGTTGGTGCACGACCCGAAGTACTCGTCCATCGTCTCCACCATCGCCTCGACGCGCTTGTACCGCTCGGCCTGACCCTGCGGCAACACGTTGAGATGCGTGATCTTGGCCGCCGTGAACAAGTTGGCCGCACCATTCGGACACGCCGCCACACACGCACCGCAACCGATGCACTGCGCCGCGTCCATGGCCGCATCGGCCACCGGCTTCGGAATCGAGATGAGGTTCGCATCAGGCGCACCACCCGTGGGCGCGGTGATGAAACCACCCGACTCGATGATACGGTCGAACGCCGAACGATCGACCATGAGGTCCTTCACGATCGGGAACGCCTGCGCGCGCCACGGCTCAATCACGATCTCGTCGCCACTCTTGAACTTGCGCATGTGCAACTGGCAGGTGGTGGTGGCCCGCTCGGGACCGTGCGCCCGGCCGTTGATCATGAGCGAACACGTACCGCAGATTCCTTCGCGGCAGTCGTGGTCGAAGGTGACCGGCTCCTTGTTCTCGCCGATGAGCGTTTCGTTCAGAACATCGAGCATCTCGAGGAACGACGCCTCGTCGCTGATCGAGTCGATCGTGTACGACTCGAAGTGACCCGAGTTGTCGGGGCCGGACTGACGCCAGACCTTGAGGGTGAGGTTCGAAAGATGGTGGCTCACTTGTAACTCCGGGTCGCGAGGTGGACGGTGTTGAACTCGAGGGCTTCGGTGTGGCAGTTGGACTTGGTGGGATCACCCGTCCATTCCCACGCCGCGACGTTCGCGAAGTTCTCGTCGTCACGCAACGCTTCGCCGTCGTCGGTCTGGTATTCGGCGCGGAAGTGTCCGCCGCAGCTCTCGTTGCGCTCGAGTGCATCGCGGCACATGAGCATTCCGAGTTGGAAGAAGTCGTCCACACGGCCGGCCTTCTCAAGAGTCTGGTTGAGGCTCTCGCCATTGCCGGTCACGCGGAGATCCTTCTGGAACTCCTCGTACAGCGCGGGCAGTTCGGACAACGCCTTCTCGAGACCCTGCTGCGTGCGCTCCATACCGCAGTAGTCCCAGATGATCTTGCCGAGTTCGCGGTGGAACCAATCGGGCGAACGCGTTCCCTTGATGTCGAGGTAGGCGTCGAAGCGCTGGCGCGCCGCGTTCTCGGCTTCCTTGAACGCGGGGTGATCGGCGCCGGGGATCGGTTTGTTGAGCATGGGCGCCAAGTAGTTGCCGATGGTGTACGGCAGCACGAAGTAGCCGTCGGCCAGACCCTGCATGAGCGCCGACGCACCGAGACGGTTGGCGCCGTGATCGGAGAAGTTGGCCTCACCCGCGGCGTACAAACCGGGGACCGTGGTCATGAGTTCGTAGTCGACCCACAAACCGCCCATCGTGTAATGCGAGGCCGGGTAGATGCGCATCGGCACGTCGTACGGATTCTCGCCGGCGATGCGCTCGTACATCTCGAACAAGTTGCCGTAACGCTCTTCGACGACCGGCTTGCCCAAACGCTTGATGGCGTCGGAGAAGTCGAGGTACACGCCGTTCTTGAGCGGGCCCACACCGCGACCCGAGTCGACCGAACGCTTGGCCGCACGCGACGAGATGTCGCGCGGCGCCAGGTTGCCGTAGCTCGGGTACAAACGCTCGAGGATATAGTCGCGCTCGCCCTCGGGGATCTGATCGGGTGAACGATTGTCGTCGGGATTCTGCGGAACCCACACGCGACCGTCGTTACGCAACGACTCGGACATGAGCGTGAGCTTCGACTGGGTTTCGTCGCTCTGCGGAATGCAAGTGGGGTGGATTTGCGTGTAGCACGGGTTGGCGAAGTACGCGCCCTTGCGGTGCGCGCGCCACGCGGCCGTCACGTTGCAGGCCATCGCGTTGGTGGACAGGAAGAACACGTTGCCGTAACCACCGGTGGCGAGCACCACGGCGTGCGCGGCGTGCGACGCGACCTGACCGGTCATGAGATCGCGCGTGACGATGCCGGCGCAACGACCTTCGATGGTGACGACGTCGACCAACTCGGTGCGATTGAACAGACGCACGTTGCCCAGGCCGATCTGACGCGCGAGCTGCTGGTAGGCGCCGAGCAGCAACTGCTGGCCGGTCTGACCGCGCGCGTAGAACGTACGGCTCACCTGCGCGCCACCGAACGAACGGTTGTCGAGCAATCCGCCGTATTCGCGAGCGAACGGCACGCCCTGCGCGACCATCTGGTCGATGATGTTCACCGACACTTCGGCGAGGCGGTGCACGTTTCCTTCGCGAGCGCGGAAGTCACCACCCTTGATGGTGTCGTAGAACAAACGGTGCACGCTGTCGCCGTCACCCTGATAGTTCTTGGCCGCGTTGATGCCACCCTGCGCGGCGATCGAGTGCGCGCGGCGCGGCGAGTCGTGGAACGTGAATGCATCCACCTGATAGCCGAGTTCGGCCAGTGACGCCGCAGCCGACGCACCGGCCAAACCGGTTCCGACCACGATCACTTTGAACTTGCGCTTGTTGTTGGGCGCCACCAACTTCACGTCGGCCTTGTACGACTCCCACGCATCCGACACGGGTCCGGTGGGAACCTTTGACTTGAGTTCGACTGCCATCCGAGTATCTCCTTTTGACGAGCCGACTGATCAGCCGACGATCCCGGCCATGACGGCAACGGGGAACGAAACGTTTCCGACGACGATGACGGCCGCGAAGCTCGTGGCCAGCGCCTGACGCCACTTGTTGAAGCGCGGGTTGTTCCAGCCGAGCGACTGGAAGAGGCTCCACACGCCGTGGAACAGGTGCACGCCGAGCGCAATGTTCGCGATGATGTAGAAGATCGCGACCGGCACGCGGTCGAACGTGTACACGACTGCGCCGTACACGTCTTTCAGACCTTCAGCGTCCTTCGTGCCCGTGTACGAGTTGACGGTGCCGAACGTGAGGTCGAGCAGGTGCCACACCACGAACGCCAGCACGATCACGCCGGTGTAGCGCATCGAGCGGCTGGCGAAGCTGGCCACCTGGTAGTCGCGCGCGCTCTGGTACTTCACCGGACGCGCCTTGCGATTGAGAACCGTGAGTGTGTACGCGGCGTGGATGTGCACCAGCACCATCGCGATGAGGCCGAAGCGCAGGATCCACAACATGACCTTCTCGGGAAGGATCGGGTAGAGCAGCTTCTCGAGGAAGTGCGCGTAGTGGTTAAGATCGGACGCACCCAAGTACATCTTGAGGTTGCCGATCATGTGGAAGAGCACGAAACCGAGCAACGCGATGCCCGAGATGGCCATGGCGTACTTCTTGCCGACGGCCGTGCCGTAGAGGTCGACGAGCAAGGGCTTGCGCTTGCGGCCTTCCCGAGGCTTGGCGGTGCCCGAAACGGGTCCGCGTGCCGTGCCTGGTTTCATCACTGCCTGCGCCATGTACCTGCGCCTTTCACCTGGGCCATGAGGCTCCGAAAGGGTCGAGACCTGGCGGTCCGACCCACTCCGACGCTACCCGTCGGCCCTGGCCGGGCCGGGAATCGAAGGTGGGTCGATCCTGTGAAAGCCGTTGCAGTTGGACGTGGCCAAAGTCGCTCTCACCAGCGCCCGTTACCTACACTCTCGGAAGCCCCGAACGGGCAGCAACGGAGCTGCCCCTAACACCCGAGGAGATTCCTGGTGTCTTCACTCTTTGCCGCCGAAGGTGGATGGCAGGACTTCACCCTGAAGGGCGGTGAGTGGGCCGTTCTTCTCTTGTCGGTAGCGGCCGCGCTCCTGGCCCTCGGCGTGGGGTTCTTCCTCGTCAAGAAGGTTCTCGCGGAGGACGAAGGCTCGCCCAAGATGCGCGAGATCGCCGCAGCGATCCAGGAAGGCGCCTTGGCCTACCTCAAGCGCCAGTTCAAGACCATCGGCATCATCCTCGTCCCGCTGGCCGCGATCGTGTTCGTCACGTCCACCGCCATCGAGAAGACCGACGGATCATCGGCGCTGTCGTTCGGTGAAGCGGGTCTGTGGCGCACGTTGGCCTTCGTGCTCGGCTGTGCGGCCTCGGGCCTCACCGGGTACATCGGCATGACCCTGGCCACCCGCGGCAACGTCCGTACCGCGGCCGCCGCGCTCAGCAACTCGATGCCGCGCGCGCTCACCGTGGCCTTCCGCACCGGTGGTGTGGCCGGCATGTTCACGGTCGGTCTCGGCCTCCTCGGCGCAACCGTCATCATCATGATCTTCCAGAACACCTCGTCGGTGATCCTGGTCGGCTTCGGATTCGGTGGCTCGCTGCTCGCTCTGTTCCTCCGCGTCGGCGGCGGCATCTTCACCAAGGCCGCCGACGTCGGCGCCGACTTGGTGGGCAAGGTCGAAGCCGGGATCCCCGAAGACGATCCGCGCAACCCGGCCACCATCGCCGACAACGTGGGCGACAACGTGGGCGACTGCGCGGGTATGGCCGCCGACCTGTTCGAGTCGTACGAAGTCACGCTCGTCGCATCGATCATCCTCGGTGTGGCGGCGTTCAACTCGATCGGCGCCAACCCCGCTCTCGGTCTGGTGTTCCCGTTGGCCGCTCGCGCCATCGGCGTGATCGCCTCCATCGCCGGTGTGTTCGCCGTGAAGGCGCGCGCGAACGAAACCGATCCGTTGAAGCCCATCAACCGCGGCTTCCTCGTGGCCGGTGTGCTCACGCTCATCGGAACCCTCATCGTGTCGCTCGGCTACGTGGGCAACGACTACTCGAACGCCGGCTGGAAGTGCTTCGGCGCCGTGGCCATCGGCCTCGTGCTCGCGCAACTCGTGAGCCGTCTCACCGAGTACTACACGGGCACGCATTACGCGCCGGTGAAGGAAATCGCCGAGTCGGCCGAAACCGGTCCGGCCACGGTGGTTCTCTCCGGAACGTCGGCTGGTCTCGAGAGCTCGGTGTACGCGGTGGTCGCCATCGCGATCGCCATCGGTGTGGCTCTCGCGCTCGGTGACGGCAACCTCACGTTCTCGCTCTACCTCGTGGCCCTGTGCGGCATGGGAATGCTCGCCACCACCGGTGTGATCGTTTCCGAAGACACGTTCGGTCCGGTGTCCGACAACGCGGCCGGTATCGCCGAGATGTCGGGCGAGTTCCACGGTGAGCCGCAGAAGATCATGGTCACCCTCGACGCGGTGGGTAACACCACCAAGGCCGTCACGAAGGGCTTCGCCATCGGTTCGGCCGTGATCGCGGCCGTGGCTCTGTTCGCGTCATACATCGAGATCGCCGGCGCCGAACTCGGCGTCGTGGCCCAGAACGTGAAGGACGGCGTGTTCAAGGAGCTCGAGCTCCAGATCAACGTGGCCGATCCGAAGGTGTTCATCGGATTGCTGATCGGAGGTGCGGTGCCGTTCTTGTTCTCGGCTCTCGCCATCCGCGCGGTCGGTCGCACCGCTGGTGTGGTCGTGCAGGAAGTGCGCAACCAGTTCGCCGACGGCGGCATCATGGCCGGCACCAAGCAGCCCGACTACGGCCCGGTCATCGACATCTGCACGAAGGCCTCGTTGCGCGAACTCACCACCCCGGCTCTGCTGGCCGTGCTCACCCCGGTGATCATCGGCTTCGGTGTGGGTTGGCAGGCACTCGGCGCGTTCCTCGCCGCGGTGATCCTCGTTGGTCAGTTGATGGCCAACTACCTGAGCAACGCTGGTGGCGCGTGGGACAACTCGAAGAAGTACATCGAGGACGGTCACCACGGCGGCAAGGGCAGTGATGCTCACAAGGCGGCCGTGATCGGCGACACCGTGGGTGACCCGTTCAAGGACACCGCTGGCCCGGCGCTCAACCCGCTCATCAAGGTGATGAACCTCGTGTCGCTGCTCGTGCTGCCGGCCATCATCAACTTGAAGGACGATGACGGCCCGCGTCTGCTCATTGCGGCGGTGGCGTTGGTGGTGCTGATCGGCTCGATTGCGTTCTCGAATCGCAAGACCGAAAGCCTCGGCGCACAGGCTGCTGCGGCAGCCGCCGCCTCCCGCTAACTCTTCTTGGTACTTCTGGCGGCTGTTCGTCACGGCTTTCGTGACGGATAGCCGCCAGATTGCTTTTTAGGGTCGGGTCGCCCAGCCGTTCGGGTCGAGCACCAGATCGATCACGACGTCGTGCGGGAAAGCGAACGCGACGTTCGGGCCGAGGTGCGCGACTCCCGCGGTTCGGAAGGCCGGCGGCAATCTGTCGCCCCATCGATGCGTGCGTCGTGACGCGACCTCCGGAATCGACACCACACCGTTGACGGTTTCCACGTCACCGAGCAGAACGCCACGTTGCTCGTAACCACCCTCCATCGCGACCGCGGGCGATGTGGCGTACCACTCGAGGTCGCTCGCGATCGGAACCGCTGTTCCACGCGCACCGGTGAGCGCGTCGCGCGGAGCGTCGAGTTCGACCGCGTAGGTCTCGTTGCCGATGGTCCACTGCTCGAAGGCGTGTTCACAGGTGAACTCGGCCCAAAAGGCATCGGCCTTGGCGATCATCGGATCGTTGCGTCGGCGAATTCCGTCGACGACGACGTGCACCACGGGTTCACCGGGTCGCCAGAGGGCCCAGCCGTACCAGGCCTCGGCCCGTTCGACAAGCCGATAGAGCGCGACACCCGCGAACTCGGCCGACCACCACTCGAACGTCCACTCTTCGACGGTGGCGTGTGCGTGCGCGAGTTCGTCCGACACGGCGAATCCGGCCGGTGGTGTGGCGATGGAAGGTTCGATCTCGGTGCCGATGCGGGCAGACTAGGCGGGTGACCAACGTTCGCTACCTGAGTCTCGAGTGGATCGACGCGCTGTCGGCCGAAGTTGCCGCGAGCGAGGCGATGCGCTCGGCCGCGATCGATCACACAATTGGTGTGACCCAGGTGGTGAACGGCGGGCCCGAGGGAACGGTCGTGTATCACCTGCAGGTGGCCGACGGTGCCGCGTCGTTCGGGCCCGGTGCGGCCGACCCTGAAGACGTTCGCTTCGAACAGGACTGGGACACTGCGGTTGCCGTCGCGACTGATGCTCTCAATGCGCAGCAGGCCTTCATCACCGGCCGCATCCGCCTCTTCGGCGATCAGCAGACGTTGCAGTCGAGCACGCCCGTGTTCGCGGCGCTCGACGCCGTGTTCTCGACCGTTCGGTCGCGCACCGACTACCGCTGACAGACTCCCCGCCACTGCGAATCTGGTGGCGAAAATCCACCAAAAGCGAGGGAGAATCGTCACCAGATTCTCGAGGTCAGAGTCACCGGCTACGGGTGATCAGCGGCGGAGGGATGTGCCGGCTTTGGTGGTCTCCACGATCCAGCCAGCCGCCTGCAACTCGGTCCGTAACGCATCGGCCGTCGCGAAATCCTTGGCCGCCCGCGCCGCATCGAGCGCCGCCGCCTTGGCCGCAACATCGGCCGGTACATCGCTCGCCTGCTTGAGCTCGAGCCCGAACGCCGCGCAGATCTCGCGTGCCGCTTGCACCAAACCCGGCGCCGTCGCATCACCCGCGTCGATCGCTGCATTGGCCTGGCGCACGGTGTCGAACAACAACGCGGTAGCGGACGGAGTGTCGAGGTCGTCGTCCATGCGCTCGCGGAACGACGCCAACACGGCCGCATCGGCCACACCCGACACTGATGCAGTTCGTGCGGCGAACGAATCGAGACCGGCCAACGCACTCACGGCCGCGTCGATGTTGTCCTGACCAACACGAACCGGGCTGCGGTAGTGCGTCTGCAACAACACCATGCGATAGGCCCGCGGGTCGTACTTGTCCATAAGGTCGAGCAGATTGGCCACGTTGCCGAGGCTCTTCGACATCTTCTCGCCCTCGGCGTCCACCACGAAACCGTTGTGCATCCAGTGATTGGCGAACTCTTTACCGAGGGCCACCGCCTGCGCACGCTCGTTCTCGTGGTGCGGAAACTTGAGGTCCATACCGCCGCAGTGGAGATCGAAACCCTCGCCCAGCAACTCGAGACTCATCACGACGCACTCGCTGTGCCAACCAGGCCGACCATCGCCCCACGGAGACGGCCACGAGGGCTCACCGGGCTTCGAGAACTTCCACAACGCGAAGTCGGCCGGATGCTTCTTGTTGCTGGCCCCGAACACTTCTCGATCTCCGCCGCCAGCGAGAAGATCGTCGAGGCTCTGATTGGCCAACAACCCGTAATCGGCCACCGACTGCACACTCAGATACACGCCGTCCTCGGTGACGTACGCACGATCGAGACCGATGAGATCGGAGATCATCCGCACCATGTGGTCGACGTATTCGGTCGCGTGCGGAACGTCGGTGGGCCGCGACACGTTCAACTTCTCCATCGCCTGGAACCACACCGACTCGCACTTGTGGGTGATCTCCTGCCACGGACGACTCTCGCGGTTGGCGCGATCGATGATCTTGTCGTCGATGTCGGTGATGTTGGAAACGAGCCGGACCTCGAGCCCCGACCATTCGAGATAGCGACGCAGGATGTCGTACACCAACGTGGCGCGACCGTGGCCGAGATGCGGCGGCCCGTACACCGTGGGCCCGCACAGATAGATGCCGACTTCGCCCGGCTTGCGCAGACGCAGTTCGCGCACCTCGGCGGTGGCGCTGTCGTAGAGCCGGAACATGGAGACCAAGCCTACGCGGGCCTAGCCTGGTGACTCATGGCCGATATCCCCGAGAAGCCCTCCCTCGACGGCATCGAAGCCACCTGGATCGCGGCGTGGGACGCCGAAGGTACGTACCACTTCGACCGCTCGGCCACGCGCGATCGCGTGTACGCGATCGACACTCCCCCGCCCACCGTCAGCGGCTCGTTGCACATGGGCCATGTGTTCTCGTACACCCACACCGACACCATCGCACGCTTCCAACGCATGCGCGGCCAGTCGGTCTTCTACCCCATGGGATGGGACGACAACGGCCTGCCCACTGAACGTCGCGTACAGAACTTCTTCGGCGTGCGTTGCGATCCGAACGTTACCTACCAACCCGGATTCCAACCGCCGTTCCGCGGCGATCCGCCCAAGGATCACCAGGCGATTTCCATCTCGCGCCCCAACTTCATCGAGTTGTGCGAAGAACTCACGCACGAAGACGAAAAGGTTTTCGAAGACCTCTTCCGTCGCCTCGGTCTGTCGGTCGACTGGAGTTTCCTCTACGCGACCATCGACGAGAACAGCCGTCGGGCCAGTCAGCGCGCGTTCCTGCGCAACCTCGCTCGTGGTGAGGCCTACGCGCAAGAAGCCCCCACGTTGTGGGACATCGATTTCAAGACCGCCGTCGCACAAGCCGAACTCGAAGATCGCGAACGGCCGGGTGCGTATCACCAAGTCGCATTCGACCGCACCGATGGCAACGGATCGATCGTCATCGACACCACTCGTCCGGTGCTCATCGCCGCCTGTGTCGCGCTGGTGGCTCACCCCGACGACGAGCGTTATCAGCCTCTGTTCGGCCAGACGGTTCGCACTCCGCTCTACGGCGTGGAAGTTCCGGTGGTCGCCCACCCGTTGGCCCAGATCGACAAGGGCACCGGTATCGCCATGATCTGCACGTTCGGTGACACCACCGACGTCACGTGGTGGCGCGAACTGAATCTGCCCACGCGCGCGGTCATCGGACGCGACGGCCGCATCATCACCACACCGCCGCCCGGCCTCGACTCGGCCGACGGCCAGAAGGCCTACACCGAGATCGCCGGCCTCTACGTCAATCAGGCGCAGAACAAAGTGGTCGAGATGTTGCGCACCAGCGGTGCGATGCTCGGCGAACCGCGACCCATCACGCACCCGGTGAAGTTCTTCGAGAAGGGCGATCGCCCGCTCGAGATCGTCACCAGTCGTCAGTGGTACATCCGCAATGGCGGACGCGGCGCCGAGTTGCGCAATGCGTTACTCGGTCGCGGCGACCAGCTCGTGTGGCATCCCGATCACATGCGCCATCGCTACGCCAACTGGGTGGAAGGCCTCAACGGCGACTGGCTCATCAGCCGCCAGCGTTACTTCGGCGTGCCGATTCCAGTGTGGTACCCGGTCGACGCCATCGGTGAGACCGATTACGACCACCCGATCATCCCCGAGGAAGACACGCTGCCCATCGATCCGTCCACCGACGTGCCGCCCGGTTACACCGCGGCGCAGCGCGACGTGCCCGGAGGGTTCACCGGCGACCCCGATGTGATGGACACGTGGGCCACGTCGTCTTTGTCGCCCCAGATCGCCGCGAAGTGGGAGACCGACCCCGACTTGTTCGCGCGCGCTTTCCCGATGGATCTTCGTCCGCAAGGTCACGACATCATCCGCACCTGGCTCTTCAGCACCGTGGTGCGCGCGCATTTCGAACACGACTCGTTGCCATGGTCGAACGTCGCTCTGTCGGGATGGATCCTCGACCCCGACCGCAAGAAGATGTCGAAGTCGAAGGGCAACGTGGTCACGCCGCTCGATCTGTTCGACAAGTTCGGATCCGACGCCGTCCGCTACTGGGCCGCCTCGGCTCGCCCCGGTGTCGACACCGCGTTCAGCGAAGAGCAGATGAAGGTCGGCCGCAAGTTGGCCACCAAGTTGCTCAACGCGAGCAAGTTCGTTCTGTCGTTCGGCGAACCGCCGATCGGCGCGGCGCCCACCGCAGCGATCGATCGCGCGATGCTCGGTCGCTTGGCCGACACCGTGCACGAAGCCACCGACGCGTTCGATTCGTACGACTACGCCCGCGCACTCGAGCGCACCGAGTCACTCTTCTGGTGGT
Organism: Actinomycetota bacterium; assembly: GCA_016871355.1. Classification (GTDB taxonomy): domain Bacteria; phylum Actinomycetota; class Acidimicrobiia; order Acidimicrobiales; family Ilumatobacteraceae; genus Casp-actino8. Next base: position 14,331 of record VFZC01000013.1, on the reverse strand, counting down.
TCTGCGACGACTACGTCGAACTCGTGAAGGGGCGTGCCTACGGAGTGCAGGGCGCCGACGCGGCCGCTTCGGCTCAGGCGTCGCTGCGCATCGCGCTGTCGGCTCTGCAGCGCTTGCTCGCGCCGTTCATTCCGTTCGCCACCGAAGAAGTGTGGCGCTGGTGGCAGAACGGCTCGGTGCACCGCGCCTCGTGGCCGTCGCGCGACGAGATCATCGGTGCAGGAGACTCGGCTGTGCTCACGCCCATCAGCGAGACGCTCGCGCAGATCCGTCGAGCCAAGACCGAGGCCAAGTCGTCACAGAAGACCGCCGTGGCTGCCGCTGTCGTCACGGCATCCACCGCCGATCTCGCCGCGATTCGTTCAGCCGAAGCCGATCTCACCGAGGCCGGCAGCGTTCAATCGTGGTCGTACATCAGCGACGATTCGGCCGCGACCCCGCAGGTGGGCGTCGAACTCGCCGCCGACACACCGTCCTGATCGGTCTCGCCTCGGGCGGCCGGGTAGTTTGACACTCTTGTGAACGATCAGTCGCGCCCACGCCGTCGCACGTGGCCCCAGCGCATCGTTCTGGTGGTCAACATCATCGTGATCATCGCGTGCTTCGGCACCGCCGCGATCGTCTACTACGGCAACGAGAAGGCCAACGATCGCAAAGTCGTGAGCCTGGTCGGATCGACCACCAAACTCACCGTTCCGCCCGCCACCACCGCCGACGGAACACCCGGCACCGACCCCGATGTCACGTTGGTGGCCGGGCCGGTCGACATGTCGGCCCGCAACTTCCTCATCACCGGCAGCGACAACGGGGCCTGCGTCGCTCCCGATTCGCCCTACGCATCGGCGTTCGACAATCGCAACGGTTTGGGCGAACGAGCCGACACCATCATGATCCTCCGGCTCGACCCCACCACCAACGCCGGTGCGGTGCTGTCGTTCCCGCGCGACTTGTGGGTGAAGATCGCCGGCAAGAAGTCGCGCTCGCGTATCAACAGCGCGTTCAACCGTGACGATCCCAACACGCTCGTGCTCACCATCTGGGAGAACTTCGGCATCCCGGTGGATCACTACGTGAACATCGACTTCTGCGCGTTCAAGAAGATCGTCGATGCGGTGGGCGGTGTGCGCGTGCCGTTCGCCACGCCGATCCGCGACCGCAACACCGGACTCAACATCGAAAACTCCGGTTGCCATCGCTTCGACGGTGAAGAGGGCCTCGCGTACGTGCGTTCGCGCAAGTTGTTCTATTACGACAGCGACTCGCAGTCGTGGAAACAAGATCCGGCCGCCGACCGCGGTCGCATCTCTCGTCAACAGGACTTCCTGCGCCGCACCCTGCAGAAGGCGCTCGACGTGGGGGCCGGTAGCCCGACCGTGGCCAAGGATCTCATCGATGCCGCGCTCCAGTTCGTGATCCTCGACGATCAACTCACACCGGGCAAACTCCTCGAACTCGCGCAAGCCATGCGTAATCTCGATCCGGCCACGCTGAAGACGTATCAGGTGGAAGGTTCGGGCAAGTTGATCAACGGACAGTCGGTGATCGAGCCCAAGTTGGAAACCGACACGATGGAAGGCGTGCTCGCGGTGTTCCAGGGCAAGGCCCGCTTGGTGGACGCCCCCGAGCAATTGGTGGAAGCACCGGCTCCCGAAACGTCGGCCCCTCCGAGCACCACACGTTCGACCGGCTCGTCGACCACGGCGGTCTCGGATACCACCACCACGTTGCCGCCGGTGTTCGTTGAATCGAACTCGGTGGGAGTGTTGCCCACCGACGATCCGGCCTGCCGCTAGTCGCCGAGCACGGTCTGCAACGCGACCGGAACGTCACTCGGCCCGTCGATCACCGCGATTCGCGCACCGATACGCGCCGCCAACACGCGCGCTTCGGCGTCGTCATCGGCCGGCGCGAGAATGACCACTTCGTCGAGTGAACGCGCAGCCGCTTCAACGTCGCCTTCGACCGTCGCGCGGCAGTCACTCAACACGACGGCAATGCGTCGTCCGGCGCGCGAACGCGACAACTGCTCGCCCGCGGTGCGCAACGCACCGGCCAGATCGGTGGTGCCGAATCCACGCAACGCCAGCACGTCGTTCACCACCGCCTCGCCCGCCTTCGCCGACTCTTGGCTCTTGGGCACCACCACGTCCTTGCCGAACGCCACCACGCTGTAGTCGGCCGGGCTCCGCCAGGCCACCGCGGCGGCCGCCATGGCCGATGTGGCGAGCGGTTTGCCGCCCATCGAACCACTGCGATCGACGAGCAGGCTGATGGCCGTTCCGGGCTTCACCCACGAACGCACCTTCAACTGCTCGGGGTCGATGGCTTCGTCGGCCGCCCGCGCCTCCACGATCGCGCTCATCGACACGTCGAGATCGATGTCGCCGGCGTCGGGTCGATACGGCAGCGTGGCCATCTTGCCGATACCACGCGGGCGTACCGGTCCACGGCGTGACACGTCGAGGAACAAACGCCCGGCCAATCGCTTGGCCAAGTCGCGCAACTTCTGATCGGTCGCACCGGTGAGATCGGCCAACAACGCGAGCATCGCATCGGGATCGTCCTGTAATCCCTCTTCCACCGCGGCTTCGTCGAGTTCACCCACTTCGGGTGACACCTGTTCGAACTGCGGGTTGCGCGCGAGTTCGCGGCGCGACAGCGTTCGCTTCGACGCATCGGCCACCGCCTGATCGGCGGCCGCACCCTCCTGCGCTAGTGAGTCGCCCCCGTCGGGGCGCTCGCTTTTCCCCCGAGCCCGTTCTGACTGGGCGCGAACACCTCGCCCCACAGTTCGGTGATGATGTCGTCGGCGGTGCGTTGCGCACCTTCACGAACACGCACACGACCCGAGAGCGACACCAACGCGGCGTCGAGTGACACCGACTGATCGTCGACGGTCGATCCGCGCACGTCGGCCAGCGACGACGCGACCGCGGCCATGTCGATGGCCCCGCGCACCGACGATCCGACGCGCAGTTCGGCGTGCGAACGCGTGCGACGAACGAGTTCGACCACTTTGGTGAGCCAGGCATCGGAGGCCGAGACCGCGCGCGCGGCGATGCTGCGCTCGTCGTCGGCCGACTGGTAACCCATCGACACGCGGCACACACGGTCGTACACCGCACCCGAGATGCGTGCGGTGCCCACTGCGTCGAACGGGTTCATCGCAGCCACCAAACGGAACCCACGCGCCGCCTCCACGCGTCCGTAGCGCGGCACGGTGATCTCGCCTTCGCTCATCACGGTGATGAGGACATTGAGCGTCTCTTCCGGGATGCGGTTGATCTCTTCCACGTACAAGAGCGATCCGTCACGCAACGCGGTGACGAGTGGTCCGTCGACGAACACATCGGGTTCGTATCCCTCGTTGAGCACGCGAGCCGGATCGAAGTGACCCACCAATCGCGCCGGCGTGAGTTCGGCGTTGCCTTCCACGAACACGAATCCGATGCCGAGACCCTCGGCCACCGCACGCAGCAACGTGCTCTTTCCGGTGCCGGGCGGGCCCTCGAGCAACACGTGTCGATCGGCGTCGAGGGCCGCCACCACGAGTTCGACCTCGCGGCGACGGCCGACCACCGACTTGTCGAGCGACTGAAGAAGCACTTGGCGCGACGAAGGCATGAAACGTCAGGCGTTGACGATGACGCCGCGTATGTTGGTGCCGACGCGCATCGCCTCGTACCCCTCGTTGATCTGATCGAGCGAGTAGGTCTTGGTGATGAGTTCGTCGAGCTTCAACTGACCGGCGCGGTACATGTCGAGCAGCGCCGGAATGTCGGCCCGCGGATTGAGCGAACCGAAGATGGTTCCCTTGATCTCCTTGTTCCACATGGCCAACTGGAAGAGGTTGACCGATGCGGTGTCGGATGTCATCGGCGAGATGGCGGTGACCACACAGGTGCCACCCTTGCCGGTGAGCTGCATGGCTTCACCGAGCATCTCGCCGTACAACACACCCGGCGTCATGATGACGCGATCGGCCATCTGACCGTAGGTCATCTCCATGACGGGCATGATCGCCTCGGCCATCGATGCGTACGTGTGCGTGGCGCCGAACTCCATGGCCTTCTCACGCTTGAACTCGAGCGGGTCGACCGCGATGATGCGCTTGGCGCCGGCCATTCGCGCACCCTGAACGGCGTTCATGCCGATGCCGCCGCAGCCCACCACGATCACGGTGTCGCCGGCCTGGGTGCCGGCGCGATTGGCGGCCGAGCCCCAGCCCGTGGCCACTCCACACGACACGAGCGCCACGCACTCGAGCGGGATGTCCTTTTCCACCTTGATGATGGAGTTCTCGGCCACGCACGCGTACTCGCTGAACGTTCCGAGCTTGGCCATGAGAGTGACGGGCTGACCCTTCACGAAGTGACGGTGCGTGCCGTCGGTGATCATGCCGCCGATGAACGTGCCCGCTCCGTTGTCGCACAGGTTCTGACGACCCGTGGAGCAATAACGGCAACGGCCACACGACGGAACGAACGACGCCGACACGTGATCGCCGGGCTGAACGGTGGTGACACCAGGGCCCACTTCCAACACGACACCGGCGCCCTCGTGGCCGCCGATCACCGGGAAGAAATCGGAGATTCCCATCATCTCGAGCATTTCCTTGGGCGGAACCATGTCGCCCGTGACGAGGTGTTCGTCGGAGTGGCACAGGCCGGCGGCGCGCCAGTGCACGAGCACTTCACCGGCCTTGGGCGGATGCACCTCGATCTCTTCGACCGACCACGGCTGATTGAGCCCCCACAGAACAGCGGCCTTGCTCTTGCGAATTCCCGACATGTGGTTCCCCCTGTTCGGGCGTCTTGGACGCCTCTCGGTCAACTGCCCGAAACGCTAGCCACCCCGAGGTTTTGGTGAGGATTTTTGACCTATGAGGTCAAAAATCCTCACCAAAACCTCAAACCCACACCCCAAACCTCAAACCCACAACCTCAAACCCACACCCCAAACCTCAAACCCAGAACCTCAAACCGGTCAGGAGTAGACGAGGACTCCGCGGATGTTCTCGCCCTTGCGCATGGCCTCGTAGCCGTCGTTGATGCCCTCGAGCGGATACGTACGTGTGACGAGTCCGTCGAGGTCGAGCTGACCTTCGCGGTACAGGCCGGCCAACTTCGGAATGTCGGCGCGCGGATTGCCCGAGCCGAACAGCGAACCGACGACCTGCTTCTCCATGAGCGTCACGTCGAGCAAGTTGATGTTGGCCGACATCTCGAGCGCCGGGTGGATGTTGGTGACCACAACGCGACCGCGCTTGCTGGCCAAGGCCATCGCTTCGGCGAGCACCTTGCCGTCGCCCACACCCATGGTCATGATGACCTTGTTGGCCATCGTGCCCCACGTGATCTCCTGCAGGAGGCCAACCGCTTCGGTCATCGACGACGCGGTGTGCGTGGCGCCGAACTCCATGGCCTTCTCACGCTTGAACTCGATGGGGTCGATCGCGACGATGCGCTTCGCACCGGCGAGACGCGCACCCTGAATGGCGTTCGCGCCGATGCCGCCCACGCCCACGACGACCACGGTGTCACCGGGCTTCGACTGCGCGGCGTACACGGCCGATCCCCAACCGGTGACCACACCACAACCGAGCAAGCACATCTTGTCGAGCGGAAGATCGTGATCGACCTTGATGCAACTGGCTTCGTTCACCACGGTGTGATGCGCGAACGTGCCGAGCAAGCACATGAGGCTGAGGTCTTGACCGCGCGCGTGGTGACGCGACGTGCCATCGGTGATCTGGCGGCCGATCCCCATGAGCGCACCGAGGTCGCACAAGTTCTGATGTCCAGTGGAGCAACTGGGACAACGACCACACGACGGGATGAATCCGAACACCACGTGATCGCCAGGCGCGAGCCAACTGACTCCGGGGCCGACTTCCTTCACGATGCCGGCGCCCTCGTGGCCACCGATGATCGGCGGAGCGAACGGCAGATCGCCGGTCACGAGGTGCTCGTCGGAGTGGCACATTCCCGACGCCTTCAACTCGACCAACACTTCTCCGGCCTTGGGTGCGTCGAGTTCGATCTCTTCGACGCTCCAGGGCTTGCCCACTTCCCACAACACGGCGGCCTTGGTCTTCATGACTCCCCATTCGCTCGGGTGGCCGACCCCCGGCCACACACTCCGAAAGGTACTCCCCGCCGAGGTCGGGGTACGCTTCGAGGATGGACAGCACCACCACCCCCACGGCCCCGAGCGACTCGACCACTTCGACCATCGCGGCCACCAGCGAGTCCGCGCCCGCCAGCCCCGTCGCCCCCGCCGTCACCGACGAACTCCTCATCGAGGAGATCTCGATCGACGGGATGTGCGGCGTCTACTGATCGTCGGCACGACTGATCGACTGATCGACTGAACGGCTGATCGGCACCCATGGCCGTCGCCCTCGACTCCGCCCTCGAACTGCATCCTCAGGTCGCCGTGCGTCCCGAGCCGTTCGGAGCCCTCGCATACCACTACGGCAATCGTCGGCTCATCTTCTTGAAGCACCCCGACGTGGTGTCGGTGGTCAACAACTTGGCCGCGCACGACTGCGTGCAGTCCACCCTCGATGCCTGCGGTGTGGCACCCGAGCGTTGGCCGTCGTTCGTCACCGCGTTGTCATCACTCGAATCGTCGGAGATCGTTCGTGAGCGCGCTCGTTGAACAGTTGAAGGGCGGCCTCGACGCGCCCATCTGTCTCACGTGGGAACTCACCTACGCGTGCAACTTGCAGTGCGTGCACTGTTTGTCGTCGAGTGGTCAGCGCGATCCGCGCGAACTCTCCACCGCCGAGGCCAAGCGCGTACTCGACGAGTTGCGCGAACTCCAGGTGTTCTACATCAACATCGGTGGCGGCGAGCCGATGGTTCGACGCGACTTCTTCGAGTTGGTCGAGTATTCGGTGAACAGCGGCATCGGAGTCAAGTTCTCCACCAACGGTGCGTTCATCGACACCGACAAGGCGCGACGCCTCGCTTCCATGGATTATCTCGACATCCAGATCAGTCTCGATGGTGTCGACGAAGCCACCAACGACGCCGTGCGCGGCGCCGGTTCGTATCGCCTCGCGCGCACGGCCATGGACAACTTGGCCGCGGCCGGTTTCGGGCCGTTCAAGATTTCGGTGGTCGTCACGCGCCACAACGTTCCGCAACTCGATCAGTTCAAGGCACTGGCCGATTCATACGGCGCGCAATTGCGCATCACGCGCTTGCGTCCGGCTGGGCGCGGTGCCGACACGTGGCACGAGTTGCACCCGACGTTGGGTCAGCAACGCGAGATCTACGACTGGTTGCTCAAGCACGGCGACAACGTGCTCACGGGCGATTCGTTCTTCCATCTCAACGCACTCGGCGATCCACTGCCGGGCCTGAACATGTGCGGCGCCGGTCGTGTGGTGTGTCTCATCGACCCCATCGGCGACGTGTACGCCTGCCCGTTCGTGATCCACGACGAGTTCCGCGCCGGCAACGTGCGTGACGAAGGCGGTTTCGCGCGAGTGTGGAAGCAGAGCGATCTGTTCCGTTCGCTGCGCGAGCCGCAGTCGGCCGGAGCGTGCGCATCGTGTGGCGCGTACGACGCCTGCCAGGGCGGTTGCATGGCGGCCAAATTCTTCACCGGTCTGCCGCTCGACGGGCCCGACCCCGAATGCGTGGGCGGCGAGGGCGAGCATGCGTTGGCCGACGTGACCCTCGGTTCGGCGCCCAAGCCGAGCCAGGATCACTCGCAGCCGGTGCGCCTGTCGCGCAAACCGATCGCCGTTCCCTGATGCGCCTGGCCGAGTCGTTGTCCATCGGCGCGTGTACCGCGCCCAGTCGCATGATGTTCGGCCCGCACGTGACCAACTTGGGTGACGACGACCGTTCGTTCACCGATCGTCACGTGGCGTATTACGAACGCCGCGCGCGCGGTGGGTGCGGAATCGTGGTCGTCGAGGGTGCGAGCGTTCACGCGAGCGATTGGCCCTACGAGCGCGCTCCCCTGGCCGATCGTTGTGCCGACGGTTGGAAACGCATCGTGTCTGCCTGCCAGCCGCACGGTTCGCTCGTGATCGCATCGCTCGACCACGCCGGCGGACAGGGATCGTCGGCGTACTCGCAGTTGCCGCTGTGGGCGCCGTCACGCGTGCCCGAGGTGAACACGCGTGAGGTTCCGAAGTGGATGGAAGAAGCCGACGTCGCAGCGGTGGTCGACGGTTTCGGCCGTGCGGCGCGTTCGGCTGTTGCCTCAGGCCTCGACGGCGTGGAGATCAACGCAGGCCAGCATTCGTTGGTGCGTCAGTTCATGTCGGGTCTCACCAACCATCGCGGAGATCGTTGGGGCGCCGATCGCCTCGAGTTCGCACGCGACGTGATTCGCGTGGTGCGTGCTTCGGTTGGCTCGGCGTTGGTGGGTCTGCGTTTGTCGTGTGACGAACTCGCACCGTGGGCCGGCATCACGCCGGAGATGGCGCCCGGTATCGCCGCCGATCTGTGTTCGCTCGGTGTCGATTACGTGGTGGTGGTGCGCGGTGCGATCTTCTCGTCCGAGAAGACGCGACCCGACTTCCACGAGTCCACCGGCTTCAACATCGACGTGTGTCGTGCGGTGCGCGCTGTAGTTCCCGCCTCCACGGCGGTGTTCTTGCAGGGTTCGGTGGTCGACGCAGGGCAGGCCGAGTGGGCCATTGGTGACGGTGTGTGTGACGGCGTGGAGATGACGCGCGCTCAGATCGCCGATGCCGACTTGATGGCCAAGGTGCGTCGTGGCGACGTCGATCGCGTACGGCCGTGCATCCGCTGCAATCAGACGTGTCAGGTTCGTGATGCGCGCAATCCGATCGTGTCGTGCGTGGGCGATCCGTCATCGGGCCACGAGACGCGCGATCCGCAGTGGGATGTGGCGGCATCGACGAGTCGGCGAGTGCTCGTGGTGGGTGCTGGTCCGGCCGGACTCGAAGCCGCGCGCGTGGCAGCTACGCGTGGGCACGCGGTCACGGTGGTCGAGTCGGGCGTCGTGGGCGGAGTTGCGGCAGTGGCGGGCCCGGGCGGGCCGTTGGTCGAGTGGCTCGTGCGCGAATGCGAGCGCGCGGGTGTGCAAATTCGTGCCGGTGTCGCCTCGGACGAATGGTCACGCCTCGTTCCACAACACGATGCCGTGATCCAGGCCACTGGTTCGCGTCGAGGCGACGTCGACTACACGGTTGTTGACGGTGTGGCGGTGCACGACATCGCCGACGTTCGTCGAGGTGTGTCCGCACTGCCGAATTCGGGCCGAGTGGCGATCATCGATCCGATCGGTGGACCGATTGCGGTGGCGTTGGCCGAACAACTCGGTGACCGGGCGGTGTTGATCACCCCCGACAACATCGCCGGCAACGAACTGTCGCGCACCGGCGATCTCGCGCCGGCCAACGTTCGTCTCGCACAGCGCGGTGTCACGGTCGAGAAGCGCAGCGTCGTGCGCGCGGTTGAGCCGCATGCCGACGGTGCGAGCGTTCGACTTCAGGATCGGTTCTCGGGTGAGTTGCGCACGATCGTCGTGGCCGCGGTGGTGGATGCGGGCTTCCGTCTACCCACCGAACCGTTGCCGGTGGAGCGTGTGCTGAGTGCGGGTGATTGCGTGGCCCCGCGCACGTTGTACGAAGCGGTCCTCGAAGGCCGCCGCGCCGCCCGCGCCGTCTGACCAGCCAGAACCACCAATCCCCTCAGGCGGGCGCGGGGTCCGACAAGATGGGGTTGTGGTTCTCGCGTTGATCCTCATGCCCGTCGCGTACCTCCTCGGGACCTTCCCAAGCGCGGTCCTCGTCGCGCGCTCACGCGGCATCGACATCGAGGCCGAAGGCTCGGGCAACCCGGGCGCCTCCAACGTCAGCCGCCTGCTCGGCCGCAAACTCGGCATCTTCGTCTTCGTCCTCGACGGCTTGAAAGGCGCCATCTCCGTCGGCGTCGGCTTCCTCGCGTTCGAATACGCGGGCGCGCTCATGCTCGCCTGCTCGGCCGTGGTCGGTCACGTCTTCCCCGTCACGCGCAAGTTCAAGGGTGGACGCGGCGTCGCCACCACCGGCGGAGCCGCCCTTGCGCTCTACCCGCTCCCCAACCTCGTGTTGCTCGCGCTCTGGATCGTGGTCGTGAAACTCACGAGGAAAGCGTCGCTCGCATCACTCGCGATCTGCATCGGTCTGCCCATCGGCGTGGCCGTCATCGGCCGACCCGCCGGCGAAGTGATCACCACCGCCTGTTTGGCAGCGTTCGTGATCTCCCGCCATTGGGACAACCTGAAGCGTTTGCTGCGCGGCACCGAATTCTCGTCGCGCTAACCGATCGACGGATTCTCCTGCCCGGCCGCGCGCTGCATGCGCTCGACCGGCACCGAGCGAAAGTCGGGGTGCGTGAGAATCCAGAAGCGGTCGTTCACGATCGCGTCGTGCACCTGCTCGGCCACGTCGGTGGCCGGAATGCCCGTCTCCACGCCAACGTGCAGCGCCTGATTCATCATCGCGCTGATCGGATCGACGATGTCTTTGGGCTTGTCGCCGAGTCGATCGGTCCACTGGATGTTGGTCATCAGATTCGTCTTCACGAAGCCCGGGCACAGACAACTGCAACTCACGTCGACGCCCTTGGCCTTCAGTTCGAGGAACAGGCCCTCGCTGATCGCGACCACCGCGTGCTTCGAGGCGTTGTACGGGCCGAAGCCGGGCATCGCCACCAGACCGGCCATCGACGCGGTGTTCACGATGTGACCCTCGTTCTGGTCGAGCATGATCGGCAGGAACGCACGAATGCCGTTCACCACGCCGTACACGTTGATGTTGAAGACCCACTCCCACACGCTCATGGGCCCGGTCCACTGATCGCCCACACCGGCCACCCCGGCGTTGTTGCACATCACGTGCGCCGCGCCGTACTTCTCGAGGGTCTTGCGCGCGAGTTCTTCCATGCTCTCGGGCAGCGACACGTCGACCACCACCGGCAACACATCGGCGCCGCCCTCGCGGAGTTCGGCCTCGGTGGCCCGTAGCCGCACTTCGTCCACGTCGCCCAGAACCACCTTCATCCCGGCCGCCACGAACCGATCGGTGAGCGCCCGGCCGATACCGCTGGCCGCTCCGGTGACCACCGCAACTTTCCCCTCGAGGTCTCGCATGGTCAGCCACCCTAGGCGTCCCGTAGCGTTCGGGGTAATGGCTTACAAATACCTGTGGACGCCCCTGCAGTTGGGGCCGGTCGCCACGCGCAACCGCATCGTCTTTTCGGCCCATCTCACCAACTACGCGCGCAACGGCCTGCCCACCGAGCAGCACGCCGCCTACTACGCGGCTCGGGCCGCCGGCGGCGCGGGGCTCATCATCACCGAAGAGCACTCCACGCATCCCACCGACTGGCCGTACGAGAAGCTCATCCACGGATTCCACCGTGACGTGATCCCCGGCTACAAGCGCATCACCGACGCCGTGCACCGTCACCGCGTTCCGATCTTCGCGCAGATCAATCACAACGGCGGCCAGGCGTCGTCCATGTTCAGCCGTCTGCCGGTGTGGGCACCGTCGCCAGTGGCCGACCCGCTCTTTCGCGAAGTGCCCAAGGCCGTCACGCACGCCGAGATCGACGAGATCGTCGCCGGCTACGCCACGGTGGCCGAGCACTGCGCCGAAGGTGGTTTCGACGGCATCGAACTGCAGTGCTCGCATTCGTCGATCGTGCGCGGCTTCCTCTCCCCCGCCACCAACAAGCGCACCGACGAGTACGGCGGATCACTGACCAATCGCGCGCGTCTGCTGCTCGAGATCGTCGCCGCCGTTCGCGGTGTGATCGGCAATCGCCTCGCACTCGGCGTTCGGTTGTGCGGAGACGAACTCATCGAGAACGGCACCACCATCGACGAAGCCGTCGAAGTGTCGCGTCTCGTCGAGGCCAGCGGTCACGTCGACTACATCAACACGTCGATCGGCGTGGCCACCGCCAGTTTGTTCATGATCGAAGCGAGTATGCACATCCCGCCGGGCTACGCGATGTTCATCCCGAGCGCCATTCGCAAGGCCGTCGATCTTCCGGTGGTGGGCGTCGGACGATTCAAAGATCCGCTGCAGGCCGAACGCGCTCTCGCCGAAGGCCACTGCGATCTGGTCGGTGTGGTGCGCGGACAGATCGCCGATCCCGACTTCGCCGCCAAGGCGCGGGCCGGCGCCACCGACGAGATCCGTCTGTGCTTGTCGTGCAATCAAGAGTGTGTGGGCCGCATGGGCCTCAACCGCTGGCTCGGTTGCATCGAGAATCCGCGAACCGGTCGCGAACACGAATGGGCCGTGACCGATCACGTGGCTCTCACCGCCAAGCCGAAAGACGTGATGGTTGTCGGCGCCGGACCGGCTGGTTTGCAGGCCGCCATCGCAGCCGCCCGCCGCGGACACCGTGTCACGGTGTACGAGAAGGAAAACGTGGCCGGCGGACAAGTGCGTTGGGCGGCCAGCGTTCCGAACCGCGCCGAATTCGGCGACGTGATTCGCAACCAGCTCAACGAGTGCCGTCGCCTCGGCGTGGCCATCAACTTCGGCACCGGTGTGTGGCCCGGCCTCGTGGACGAGAAGCGACCCGATCACGTGATCGTGGCCACCGGCGCCGAACCGCAACGCCCGTGGTGGGTCGCCGACCCCGATGCCGACGAAAGTGCGCGCCGCGTCGTCGACGTTCGCGCGATCCTCGACGGATCGGCACCGCTCGGTGGTCCGCAATCGGGTGATTCGGTCGTCGTGGTCGACGAGATCGGCTTCCACCACGCCACCTCGGTGGCCGAGTTGCTCGCCGATCGCGGTTGCGCGGTCGAGATCGCCACACCCGGCATGGTGGTCGGCCAAGACCTCGGCATCACACTCGACATGGAGAACTGGTGGATCCGAGCGTCAGCCAAGGGAATCGTGCAGAGCACCGACTTGGTTCCGATGGGATTCGCCGACGGCGAACTCACCCTGCTGCATCACCCCACCGGCGCGAATCAGACACGTCGGCCCGATTGGGTCGTGCTCGCGGTTCCGCCGAGTCCGGTCGAGTGGTTGTACAACGACTTGAAGAGTTCGGGTGTGAGCGTCGAGCGAGTGGGCGACTGTGTGGCTCCGCGTCGTGCGCATGCCGCCGTGGTCGATGGCGAACGCGCCGGATCGTCCATCTAACGAACCGTTCGGCTTCGGCTCACCAACTAGCCTCTCCTCATGCTCGCGGCCGGCGGAATCATCGGTGATCTCACCGAGTGGTTGAAAGACATCTCCGGCCACTGGTGGTTCCTCGCGGTCATTCTCGTGATCGCTCTTCTCGACTCGGTGGTCCCGGTGGTGCCGAGCGAAACCTGCGTGATCATCGGAGGTGTGGCGGCCAGTGCCGCTGGCGACGGCCCGTATCCCGTGATCCTCGTGATCGTCGCCGGTGCGGTGGGTGCGTTCCTGGGCGACAACCTCTCGTACGTGATCGGCCATAGTTTCAGCGACAAGGTGAAGCGTCGCGCTGCTCGCAAGCCGAAGACGGCCGAACGACTGGAGTGGGCGCACGAGCAGATCGAAGAACGCGGTGGGCTGCTTCTCATCACGGCCCGCTTCATTCCGGGCGGTCGCACCGTGCTCACGTTGTCGTGCGGACTCACCAGCCAGTCACGCCGCTGGTTCTCCTCCTGGATCGGTATCGCGGTGGCGATCTGGGCCACCTACGCCGCGGTTCTGGGCTATGCGTTCGGTGAACGGTTCGAGGACGATCACACCCTCGCGTTCATCCTGGCGTTCTCGGCGGCGCTGTCGATCACGGTGTTGATCGAGCTCGTGCGGTGGGTGCGCAAACGGCGCACGCAGGAGGCCGTCGACCGCACGGCGGTCTGACCGGTTTCACATCGCCTGTCCACCCCCACCACGCCTAGCCTGTCGACGTGTCTGCACTCGTCGCCGTCGTCCCCGTGCGAGCCGGAGTCGTCCCGGCGGGTGGGCCGGAAGCCATCGCCGAAGCGGGCGGTCGCGCGATCCTCATCGGCTCGGGTGCGGCCAGTGCAACCAGCGATCTCGGCGCCGCGCGCGACGTCACCGTGGTCGAGGTGAACGTGTCCGATCCGCAAATCTGGGGCCGCGTGGCGGCCGAGGTTCTCACCCGACTCGGCAGCACCGATTCCGTCGTGGTCCCGGCCTCCCCCGACGGCCGTGATCTCGCACCTCATCTCGCTCTCGCCTTGGGCGTCGAGTTGTTGAGCGGCGCCACCGAAGTCACGCCCATACGCGTGCGCGTCGCGCGTCGCGGCGGCCTCGCCATCGCCGAACACCGACCGACCGGCCGATTCGTGGCCACGTTGCAACCCGGTGTGCGCGGCGTCGATTCATCG
>VFZC01000012.1 GCA_016871355.1 Actinomycetota bacterium | reverse complement strand
TGATCGACGGGAAGCAGCGTCGTTATCTCGTGACTCTGGCCGAAGGGGCCGAGTTCCACAGTCACGCCGGTTTCGTGGCCCACGCCGAGATCGTCGGGCGCCCCGAGGGGATCCGTGTCGAGTCGACCCGTGGTGCTCGCTACATCGTGTTGCGTCCGACCCTCGAAGACTTCGTGATCGAAATGCCGCGGGGTGCTCAAGTGATCTACCCGAAGGATCTGGCTCCGATCGCGATGCTGGCCGACATCGCACCGGGTGTTCGAGTTCTCGAAAGCGGAGTGGGCTCGGGTGCGTTGTCGATGACGATGCTGCGAACCGGGGCCACGATCATCGGATACGAACTCCGCGAAGACTTCGCCCAACGGGCCAGGGCCAACGTGTCGTCATTCCTGGGTTCCGCCGCACTCGAGCGCTATCACGTGGAGATCCGCGACTGTTACGACGGAATCGATCCCGAGTTGCAGGTCGACCGGGTGGTTCTCGATCTGCCCGAACCCTGGAACGTCGTGCCACACGCCGAAGTGGCGATGCGCCCGGGCGGAATCTTGGTGGCGTACACGCCGTCGATCACTCAGGCGGCCGAGACGCGCCATGCCATGGCGTCGCACCGCTGGACCGGGACGCGTACCCTCGAGGTGCTGCATCGCGGTTGGTACATCGAGGGGAACGCAGTGCGCCCGGATCACCGCATGGTGGCGCACACCGGCTTTTTGACCGTGGGGCGGCTGCTCGGAGCCTGAGTTCGACCCCGCACGGGTCGGCGAACGATCAGGGTTCGATAAAGATGCACTCGCCGGGGCACTCCTCGGCGGATTCGATCACGCCGTCGAGCTGACCCTCGGGGATCTCGGCGAGACCATCGGCACCTTGCGGGTTGCCCTTGGCTGTTGCGTAGATCTTGCTGCCTTCTTTCACGTAGGCCAGGCCGTCGTCGAGAAGGGTGAACACGTCAGGGGCGATCTCTTCGCAGAGCCCGTCTCCGGTGCAGAGATCCTGGTCGATCCAGACCTTCATGATTCCTGGGTTGCTCCTCGTGAGGTGGGGGACTGAATGGCAGCACGGACGCGTCGGACCGTGCCAAAAGCCTACACGGGGGACCCGGCTCACGGCGGGTCGATCGCCGTGACGCCGTGTAGGTTCCGAGTCGTGGCAACTGACGAGACGCCCGATGTCGAGGCCCTGCGGTCCACTGTCGCGGCCCTCGACAAGGAGGTCGACGCCCTGCGTCGCCGCCTGGCCGACGCCCCTTTGCGCATGCGTCAACTCGAGGAGCGTCTGCTCGAGACCAAGGGCCTGCTGGCGCAGGAATCGGCCAAGAACGAGAAGTTGAGTTTCACCCTGCGCGAGTCCCGCGAGCACATCGCCAACCTGCGCGACGAGGTCGACAAGTTGTCGCAGCCGCCGTCGGCGTACGGCGTGGTCGTCGGTCGCAACGACGACGACACGGTCGACGTGTTGGCCAACGGTCGTAAGATGAAGGTGAACGTGCACCCCGACGTCGATCTCGACGTGCTCGAATTGGGTGCCGAAGTCGTGCTCAACGAGAGTTTCAACGTCGTGAGTTCGCGACGACCCGAAGGACACGGCGACGTCGTCACCATCAAAGAAATCCTCGACGACGGCATTCGAGCGATCGTCGTGGGCCGAGCCGACGAAGAGATCGTGTGCGAACTGGCCGATGCGCTCCGCGGAGTACACCTGCGCAGCGGTGACACCGTTCGGCGCGATCCGCGCTCGAACATGTTGCTCGAGAAACTGCCGCGGCCCGAGGTGGAAGATCTTCTCCTCGAAGAGGTTCCCGACATCGCGTACACCGACATCGGTGGACTCGACCAGCAGATCGAGCAGATCGCCGACGCGGTCGAACTGCCTTTCTTGTACCAGGACCTCTTCGCCGAGCATCATCTCCCGGCACCCAAGGGCATCTTGTTGTACGGCCCGCCGGGTTGTGGCAAGACCCTCATCGCCAAGGCAGTGGCCAACAGCCTGGCCAAGAAGGTGGCAGCCCGCACCGGTGACGAGAAGGGCCGTAGCTACTTCATCAACATCAAGGGCCCCGAACTGCTCAACAAGTACGTCGGCGAGACCGAACGCCAGATCCGCCTGGTGTTCCAGCGGGCCCGCGAGAAGAGCGAGGAAGGCTGGCCGGTGATCGTGTTCTTCGACGAGATGGACTCGATGTTCCGCACCCGCGGTTCGGGTATCTCGTCCGACATGGAGTCGACCATCGTTCCGCAGTTGCTCGCTGAGATCGACGGCGTGGAAGGTTTGCGCAACGTCATCGTGATCGGTGCCACCAACCGCGAAGACCTCATCGACCCGGCCATTCTCCGACCGGGCCGCCTCGACGTGAAGATCAAGATCGAACGGCCCGATGCCGGTGCGGCGCGTCAGATCTTCTCGCGCTACCTCACTTCCGAGATACCGATCGCGGCCTCCGAGATCGAGTCGGCCGGGTCGATCGATTCGGCCATCGGCTCCATGATCGATCGCACGGTCGCCGAGATGTATCGCGACGACGAAGACAACCGATTCCTCGAAGTCACCTACGCGAACGGCGACAAGGAAGTGCTCTTCTACCGAGACTTCTCGTCGGGCGCCATGATCGAGAACGTCGTGCGGCGAGCCAAGAAGTTGGCCATCAAGCGAGTGATCGCGGGCGGAGAGCGTGGAGTCACCACGGCCGACCTCGTCGATTCGATCCGTCAGGAGTTCCGCGAGCACGAAGACCTGCCCAACACCACCAATCCCGACGATTGGGCGCGCATCTCGGGCAAGAAGGGTGAGCGCATCGTGTTCATCCGCACGTTGGTGAACGAGGGCAAGGCCTCGGCCGGTAAGGCCGGCGGTCGGGCGATCGAACGCACCGCCACCGGCCAGTACCTCTGATCCATGGCCATTCCCAAGGTCGTCGGTATCGAGACCGAGTACGGAATCCTCGTCAAGGGTGGCGAGTCGAATCCGGTGCTGGCGTCGTCGGTTCTCATCAACGCGTACGTCGCGGCCACGTCACCTCGAATCGGTTGGGACTTCGACGACGAACGTCCGGGTTCGGATGCGCGCGGGTTCACCCTCGATGGCGGACCCGACGTGGAGATGCACCTCGTCAATTCGGTGCTCACCAATGGCGCTCGTTACTACGTCGACCACGCCCATCCGGAAATCTCCACGCCGGAGTGCCGGGGAATTCGCGAAGCGGTCGTGTACGACCGGGCCGCTGAAGAAATAGTTCGTTGTTCGATGGAGTACTCCCGTTCGGTACTCGCCGACGACGTCGAGTTGCTTCTGTACAAGAACAACAGCGACGGCAAGGGAAATAGTTACGGCTGTCACGAGAACTACCTCATCGATCGAGGCGTTCCCTTCGGTCGGTTGGTCGCCGACATCACACCGCACTTCGTCACGAGACAGATCTTCACGGGGGCCGGCAAGGTCGGCTCGGAAGAACCCGGAACATCCGTCTCCGACGTGCCTTTCCAGATCAGCCAACGGGCCGATTTCTTTGAAGAAGAGGTCGGGCTCGAGACCACGCTGAAGCGGCCGATCGTCAACACTCGTGACGAGCCCCACTGCGATCCGGTGAAGTACCGCCGACTGCACGTGATCGTGGGTGACGCGAACATGTCGGAGGTCGCGACGTACTTGAAGTTGGGCACGACGGCGATCGTGCTCACCATGATCGAGGACGACACGTTCCCGAATGACCTGGCTCTGGCGAACCCGGTGCCGGCCATCCGCATCGTGAGCCACGATCCCTCGCTCACGCGAACGATCGGCCTGCGCGACGGCCGCCGCATGACGGCACTCGAGGTCCAGTGGTCGATTCTTGAAGCGGCTCGTCGACATCAGAAGAGGCGCGGATTCGCCTCGGTCGAAGACGCCGACGACGTTCTGAATCGGTGGGAACAGGTGCTGGCCGGTCTGGCGTCCGATCGCTCGACCGTGGCCGATGTGGTCGATTGGGTGGCCAAGGAGCGGGTGGTCCGCGCGTACGCCGAGCGACACTCGATCGAGGGATACGACGTTCGACTCAAGGCGCTCGATCTCCAGTACCACGACATGCGTCCTGAGAAGTGCATCGCGTCGCGGCTCGGACTGCGCACGATCGCGGGTGCCGACGAGGTGCGACGGGCCATGACCGAACCTCCCCACTCCACTCGCGCGTACTTCCGTGGCCGACTGCTGGCCAAATGGCCCGAAAGCGTCGTGGCGGCCAACTGGGACAGCGTGGTTCTCGACGTGGGACGCGATCCGTTGCGCCGGGTTCCGATGATGGAACCCCTCCGCGGTACACGCGAATTGGTCGGATCGTTGATCGATTCGAGTGACAGTGTGGTCGAACTCGTCACGCGCCTGGGGGCTACTCCCGAGATGTGACCGGCCCGATTGGGTGGCAGGATGGGGGCGAGGAGAGTCATGGCCGAACGAGTTCACAAGCAGACCCCAGCGTCCGAGCGTCGTTCCGACGCGGACACCGAGAACGTGGCCGTGCCGGTCACCGAGACCGGTGAGAAGTTGAAGGCCGAACTCGACGATCTCCTCGACGAGATCGACGAAGTGCTCGAGACCAATGCCGAAGACTTCGTGAAGTCGTACATCCAGAAGGGTGGTGAGTGACGGGTGAAGGTCCCGTTGTTCGCATCGGACAACGACCCGGGCAGCGACTTCTCGGCGCTGCTACGTCGTGTCGGCCTCGACCCGTTCCAGGCTCCGGCCGGTCCGGCCGCCAATCTGGCGCCGCACGCCACCACGGTGTTGGCCGTTCGCTTCGCCGATGGCGTGGTCATGGCGGGCGATCGTCGCGCCACGATGGGCAATCGCATCTCCAATCGCGAGATGGAAAAAGTCGTACCCGCCGATCGCCACAGTGGCGTGGCGATCTCCGGTACCGCCGGGGTGGCCATGGACATGATCAAACTGTTCCAGTTGCAGCTCGAGCACTACGAAAAACTCGACGGTCGCCCCATCAGTCTCGAAGGCAAAGCCAATCAGCTCTCCCAGATGGTTCGTGCCAATCTCGGGGCCGCCATGCAAGGTCTGGTCGTCGTTCCGATCTTCGCCGGATACGACTCGCTGCGCAGCACGGGGCGTTTGTGGGACTTCGACATCACCGGAGGCCGCTACGAAGAGCGTGAGTTCGTCGCCACTGGTTCGGGTGGCGGTCCGGCCTCCACGGTGCTGAAGGTGGGATACCGACTCGGTCTGGCGTCGGACGAAGCGATCGAGTTGGCCTGCCGCGCCTTGTGGGAGGCGGCCGAAGTCGACAGTGCGACCGGTGGGCCCGATGCACTTCGTGGCATCTACCCGGTGGTCGCCACCATCACCGCCGATGGTTGGCAACGAATCACCGACGACGTGTTGGCCACGGTGTTCACGGCCATCGCCGACGGTCAACGAGCACGAGGTTCAGCATCATGAACATGCCGTTCTACGTCGCCCCCGAGCAGATGATGAAGGATCGGGCCGACTATGCACGCAAGGGCATCGCTCGCGGTCGCGCACTCGTGGCGGTTCAGTACGTGGACGGAATCTTGTTGGTTGCCGAGAACACGTCCAACACGTTGCGCAAAATCAGCGAGATCTACGACCGCATCGCGTTCGCGGGCGTCGGTAAGTACAACGAGTTCGATCAACTTCGTCGCTTCGGTGTGCGCAACGCCGATGTGAAGGGTTACGCGTACTCGCGTGACGACGTCGAGGCCCGCGGTCTGGCCAACGATTACGCGCAGATTCTCGGCCAGACGTTCACTCACGAAGTCAAGCCGCTCGAAGTCGAGATCCTCGTCGCCGAGGTGGGTGTCGCCCAAGCCGACGACCAGTTGTTCCACATCCTCTACGACGGAACCCTCGTCGACGAGAAGGGAACGAGCGTCCTCGGCGGTGACGCCGATGCGATCGCTGGTCGTCTCACGTCCACCTGGTCGGCGGATGATGCGCTGGCGGCCGCTCTGCCCAAAGCAGTGGCCGCCTTGGCCGGACCCGAGCGGACTCTGAGCGCCGACGACCTCGAAGTCGCGGTTCTGTCGCGCTCGAACGGTCGGCGCTGTTTCCAGCGTCTCGACCACGCGGTGGTTGCGTCGATCGTGGGTGGGACCAACGTCCCGCCGAAGTCTCCGGCTGACTGATCTTCGCGCTCCCCGCCACTGACCAACCGCGCGAGAAGTATGGTTCCGGTGTGGACCGCCGGATCTTCGGACTCGAGAACGAGTACGGAGTCACCTGCACCTTGCGTGGGCAGAGGCGTCTGAGTCCGGACGAAGTCGCGCGGTATCTCTTTCGCAAAGTCGTCTCGTGGGGTCGTTCGTCGAACGTCTTTCTGGAGAACGGTGCGAGGCTCTACCTCGACGTGGGGTCGCACCCCGAATACGCCACGCCCGAATGCGACTCGATCTACGACGCCGTCGTGCACGACAAGGCGGGGGAGCGGATCCTCGAGCGATTGGCCGCGTCGGCCGAAGAGCGGCTGCGTGAAGAGGGAATCCGAGGAACCGTCTACCTCTTCAAGAACAACACCGACTCGGCCGGCAACAGCTACGGCTGCCACGAGAACTACCTGACGCGCCGAGGCGACGACACGGCTCGGCACGCCGAAGTCCTCATTCCGTTCCTCGTGTCGCGACAGATCTTCACGGGTGCCGGCAAGATCGTGCAGACCGCGCGCGGACCCATCTTCTCCATCACTCAGCGGGCCGATCACATCTGGGAAACCATGTCGTCGGCGACCACCCGAAGCCGACCGATCATCAACACCCGCGACGAGCCACACGCCGACGCCGAGCGTTATCGCCGCCTCCACGTGATCGTGGGTGACTCGAACATGAGCGAATACACCACGTTCCTGAAGATCGGTTCGACGGCCTGCATGTTGCGCATGCTCGAGGACTCGCGAGTGGTGTTGCGCGACATGACTCTGGAGAATCCCATTCGAGCCATTCGCGACATCAGCCACGACATCATGTGTCGTCGTACGGTGGTCCTGGCCAACGGACGAGAAGTGAGCGCCCTCGACATCCAGCGCGAGTACCTCGATCGTGCCTTGCGGTACGCCGAGACGAAGGGCTTCCCGCCTCTCGAACAGAAGGCACTGGAGATGTGGGAACACTGCGTGACCACGATCGAGAACGATCCCTTGAAACTCGACCGCGAGGTCGACTGGGTCATCAAGCATTCGCTGATCGAGCAGTACTCGGCGCGTCATGGTCTCGAACTCGGCGACGCCCGCAACCAACTGGTCGATCTCCAGTACCACGACATCAATCGGGACCGAGGTCTGTTCTACAAGTTGCAGGCCAAGGGTCTGGTCGAACGCTTGTGTTCGGAGGTCGACATCGACACGGCTCTCACCGAGCCCCCGCAGAACACACGGGCTCGTTTGCGTGGTGAGTTCATCCGAGCGGCCAAGGAGAAGCGGCGCGATTACACCGTCGACTGGGTGCACCTGAAGCTCAACGATCAGGCGCAGCGGACGGTGTTGTGCAAGGACCCGTTCCGAAGTCGCGACGAGCGTGTGGAGAAACTCATCGCGTCACTGTGATGCGAGTCGACCAGGTCGGCCCGATACGGTGACGGTGTGGAGATCAGCCAGCCGCCGGTCGACGATCCGACCCCGGTCGGAGGTCCCGACATCGAAACCGACTCGCGTCCGTCGCGCTCGTTGCGAGCCGGCCGGGTGGTATGGGAATGGTCGATCGTCGTACTGGTGGCGGTCGGTGCGGCTCTCATCATCCGCCTCTTCCTGTTCCAGCAGTACTACATCGACGGCCCGAGCATGCAGGGCACGCTCCAGCCCCGCGATCGAGTGCTGGTCAACAAGTTGTCGTACCGCCTCCACGACGTCAATCGCGGAGACGTGGTGGTCTTCGACCGGGTCACCGCGGCCGAACAGCACGACGATCTCATCAAACGCGTGATCGCGCTACCCGGCGAGACGGTCGAAGTTCGTTCGTGCACGATCTTCATCGATGGAGTGCGGCTGGAAGAGCCGTATCTCGACGAGGAACTGGTGAGTCAAGCCGACCCGTTGGCTCGCTGCGGTTCGCACACCGACGTTCCGGCTCAAGTGATTCCCGATGAGACGGTGTTCGTGATGGGTGACAATCGAGTACAGAGTTTCGACAGTCGTGACTTCGGCCCGGTCGAAATCGACAAGATCCGGGGACGCGCGTTCATCGTGATCTGGCCCGCCTCGGCCTGGGCTTTTCTCTAGCTGTTCGTCCTGAAGCGTCAGCCGTACTGGCGTTGGAGAGCCTCGACCATGCGGTCGACCCAGTCGCTGAACACTCCGTCCACACCCATGCGCAGAATTTGGTCGAGGAAGTGGTCGTGCTGCACGTCCCACGCCAGTGCGTAGCGGTCGAATCGGTGGAACAACGTGACGAGGCCACCACTCCAGTCGGTGTGATGCATGTTGATGGCTTCGATGCCGGCGTCGCGTAGTTGTGTCGCCCGGCGCTCGGGGCCCTCTCTGATACGAGCCAGCCGGGTGGAGTCGACGAGTTTGGCGTGAGTGAGTGATCGCCACGTCGCCACCAGTGTCCAGTCGGAATGGCAGATCCAGGTTCGTTCCTCGATGTCGGGGGAGGCGTCACGCAGCGCGTCGATGAAGGGCTGGATCGACCGTGGGTCCTTGATGTCGACGCTGAAGTGGAAGTCGCCGGGGCATGCATCGAGCATCTCGGCCACCGATGGGATGTGGGAGGGGAGGGCGTCCCGACGAACGTCGGCGATCGGAACCTTGCGTCCCCAGCGCCGCACGATGCCGTCGTGATCGAGCACGGCCACCCCATCGGATGTCACCCAGACGTCGGACTCCAGTCCGGTGGCACCGAGCCGTAGCGCCAGTTGAAACGCGTCGATCGTGTTCTCCTGGGCATGAGCCCGGGCTCCCCGATGTGCGAAACCGATCGGCGGATCGAGCCGTGACGGGAGGCGTTGCTGCACGGGGCCATGTTGGCAGACGTGCCCCGGCGACCCCCTTCTAGACTCACGTTGTGTTCAACCTCTCCGGGAGCGAGATCGTCGTCATCTTGCTGCTGGCCCTCATCGTGCTCGGCCCCGAGAAGCTTCCCGAAGCCATCCGTCGTTTCGGTCGGGTGTACGGCGAGTTGCGGCGCATGAGTCGAGGCTTCCAGTCCGAATTCAAGAACGCATTCGACGAGCCGGCCCGCGAGTTACGTGAGACGGCCGAGATGACCCGCCAAGCGGTTCGACAGGTGATCGATCCGGCCGTACCGGATTTTCGGACCCAATCGGCCAAGGCGGCGAGTGATCAGTCGTCGACGTCGGATGTCACGCCGGATGTCACGCCGGAGAATCCATCGACTCCGGCCCCGTCGAGCGACGAGCCGACACCATGAAGACGCCCTGGCGCCGCGCGCCACGGGCCGCGGTGTCCGGTCCCGACGACCAGATGACTCTCACCGAGCATCTGGCTGAGTTGCGTTCGCGAGTCATTCGCGCCGCCTTGGCGGTGGCCCTGGGCGTCATCGTCATCCTGGCCTTCTACGACCCGGTACTCGAGTTCCTACGCCAGCCCTACGACAACTTGTGCCAACGACGCCCCGATCTCGTCACCAACTGCGATCTGTTCTCGCTCGGACCGCTCGATGGTTTCAACGCCCGTCTGCGTATCGCCCTCTACGGCGGACTCATCCTCGCTCTGCCGGTGATCCTCTGGCAGGTGTGGCGCTTCATCGTCCCGGCTCTTCACTCGCGTGAGAAGAAGTACGCGATTCCGTTCATCGCGTCGTCCATCGTCTTGTTCGCGGCTGGCGGTTGGCTCGCCTACATCACCCTCGACAAGGGCCTCGAATTCCTGGTGAGTTGGTCGGGGAGCGACGTACAACAGGCGTTCCAGATCACCAAGTACGTGAGTCTGGTGGCTCTGATGATCGCGGCGTTCGGCGTCGGGTTCGAGTTCCCGGTGCTGCTCGTCTTCCTGCAACTGGCCGGGGTGGTTCGTCCCCGTCAATTGGTGGAGGGTTGGCGGATCGCCATCGTCTCGATCGTGGTGTTGGCGGCCGTGATCACACCGTCAGGAGATCCGATCACCCTCATCGCCCTGACGGTTCCGCTCGTGTTGCTGTACTTCGTGGCAATTGGCGTGGGCCACCTCATCGTGCGCCGTCGCGTCTGACGATGAGTCGCCCCGACCGCGCCGAGCTGATCGCGCGCTACGCGTTTCCTCTCGATCAGTTCCAGCTGTCGTCGATGGACGTCGTCGATCGCGGCGACTCGGTGATCGTGGCCGCACCGACCGGAAGCGGCAAGACCGTCGTGGCCGAGTACGGAATCGCTGTCGCCCTGGCCGACGGCGCCCGGGCGTTCTACACGGCTCCCATCAAAGCGCTGTCGAATCAGAAGTACAGCGACTTGGTTCAGATGTACGGCCGCGAGCGAGTGGGTTTGTTGACGGGAGACAACGCGATCAACGGCGACGCCCCGGTGGTGGTCATGACCACCGAAGTCTTGCGCAACATGATCTACGCGCAGTCGACCGCACTGGCCGATCTCAAGGTGGTGGTTCTCGACGAGGTCCACTTCATTCAAGACGCCTACCGCGGACCCGTCTGGGAAGAAGTGATCATCCACTTGCCCAAACACGTTCAGCTCGTGTGCCTGTCGGCCACGGTGTCGAACGCCGCCGAAGTAGCCGACTGGATGAGCACGGTGCGTGGGCCCACCCAGGCCATCGTCGAAGAGAAGCGTCCGGTCGAACTCGAGTGCTTGTTCATGATGGGTGACAAGTCGACCGAGCGTGAACATCTGCTCCCGGCCCTCGTGAACGGTCGTCCGAACCAGGAAGCCGGCCGCATCGCCGATCAGGGTCACCGTTTGGCTCGTCGCACGCGCAACCAGCGCCGTCGGATCCTGTTCACCCCGTCGCGGATCGACGTGGTCGAACGTCTGCGTCACGAGGATCTGCTCCCGGCCATCTGCTTCATCTTCAGTCGCAACCAATGCGATGAAGCCGCGGCGGCCTGTTTGCGGCACGGTATTCGCCTCACCTCGGCCGACGAACGACGGCGAATCGCCGCGATCGTGGCGGAGCGTCTCGACGGTCTCGATGAGGACGACCTCGACGTGTTGGGCTACCCGCAGTTCGTGGCTCAGCTGGAGGCTGGCATCGCCAGCCATCACGCCGGCATGGTTCCTCCGTTCAAGGAGACGGTCGAAGCCTGTTTCGTGGAGGGTCTCGTCAAGGTCGTCTTCGCCACCGAGACACTCGCGGTCGGCATCAACATGCCCGCTCGATCGGTGGTGATCGAGAAGCTCACCAAGTTCACCGGGGAGCATCACCAGTTCCTCACACCGGGGGAGTTCACACAGCTCACCGGTCGCGCGGGTCGACGTGGTCTGGACGCCCGTGGACACGCGGTCGTGCTCTGGAGTCCGTTCGTGTCGTTCGACCAGGTGTCGGGATTGGCGTCGAGTCGATCGTTCCGCCTCACGTCGTCGTTCCGGCCCACGTACAACATGGCTGTCAACCTGGTGCGCTCGTACTCGAGCGAAGAAGCCCGTCACCTGCTCAATCTCTCGCTCGCGCAATATCAAGCCGATCGCGACGTTGTGAAGCTCGAGGCGCGACTCGAGAACCGTCTCGAACGTCTCTTCGATCTACGCGAGCAAGTGGAGAGCCCCTTTGGCGACATCCACGACTACCGCGCCCGAATCGAAGGTGTGGCCAAGGTTCGCAGCGAGAGTGCGATCGAGTTCGCACTCGACCGACTTCGTCCTGGTTCGGTGATCACGGTCACCAAGAAGCGAACGACCGGACGGGCCGTGGTCCTCTCGACGGCTCACCGATCAGGTGGCGTGAAGATTTCGGTGCTCATGTCCGACCGTGCCCTCGTCAATCTCACGGCCCGCGACTTCGACGAGCCTCCGCGCGTGATCGGCAACGTGGAGATCCCCATCCCGTTCGTACCGGCTCGTCCCGAGTTCCAGAAAGAAGTGGTCGAGCGGCTCGATCGTGCGCAGATCGCCGACACTCAGTGGGTGGCACCGTCGCCCGAACGACAGGCAGTTCATCCGGTGGAGGACGACCCCGATCTCAAGGATCGTCTCAAGGCGGTGGCCCAGGCCGAACGTCTCGAACGTGAGATCGATCAATTGCGCGAACAGGTACGTGGTCGCGGCAACTCGGTCGCTCGCCGCTTCGATCGGGTGCTGCGCGTGTTGTCGGATTGGGACTACGTGTCGGGGTGGTCGCTCACCGCCAAGGGCGGAGTTCTGGCCGGGACCTTCCACGAATGCGACTTACTGGTGGCTGAGAGCCTCCACGCCGGTCTCTTGGATGGACTGTCGCCCAACGATCTGGCCGGGTTGGTGTCGGTGTTCGTGTATGAGCACCGCTCGAGCGAACCACCGCCGGCGGCCTGGTTCCCGTCGGCTGAAGTCAGGAAGCGGTTCCGTCGCATCGACCAGTTGAGTGCCGAACTGCGGCGCATCGAAGAAGAGGCCGATCTGTCGGTTCATCGCTCTCCCGACCCGACGTACATCGCCGTGGCCTATGCGTGGGCGGTGGGTGAAGGGTTCGCCGAAGTCGTGGAGTCGGAGGAACTGTCGGGTGGCGACTTCGTGCGCACGATGAAGCAGTTGATCGATCTGCTCCACCAGATCGCGATCATCGCTCCGCTGGGCGACACTCGTCGCGCGGCCGAACGCGCCGCCGAGGCGTTGGACCGCGGTGTGGTGGCGGCATCGATGGCGGTGTCGGCGTGACGATCAAACGGCGCGAGTCGTGGGGAACCGCGGGCGACGTCCCACACGACATCGTCTGGTGCGATACCGATCACGAGATCGGTGCAGCGGTCGTCGCGGGCGTTCGTCCGGTGGGCGTCGCGGCGGGCGATCTCGCGCGAACGCTCGGTGTGGCTGGTCGGGGTGCGCGCGGTGTCGAAGTGGGCCTCGATCTGATCGAAGTCGAATTCGTGCGCGCTGGTCGTACGCAGACGACGTGGGCGGTTGCTCACTGCGTGGCCCGATCGTCCAACTGGCTTGGTGGATGGTGGCGCGGCCCGATCGTTGCCGTGATGAACGCTCAGTTCGTGGAGCACTACGACGTGGCGCCGCGCGGTCATCCGAACGACGGTCGAATGGAGTCGATCTCGGTCGATCCTTCGATGTCGGTTCGTCAGCGGTTGACCGCATTGCGGCGCTTGCCACGGGGTGAACACGTTCCCCATCCGGCCATTCGGTCGAATTCGGTCACCGAGACGTCGGGATCGACTCGATCGGTCCTGGTGGTCGACGGACGCCGCATCGGTTCGGTGGATTCGTGGCGAGCGCGGATCCATCCCGACCGGGCCACCGTGTGGGTCGCCACGACGCCCTGATCGATCGGCCGGCTACGGTGATCGCATGTCCGCCGTCGCATCCGAAGCCAAGTCGCGTATCGAAGCCGAGATCACTCGTTGGTCCGATCGGATCGTGTCGGCGAGTCGGGCGATCCATGCACATCCCGAACTCAACTTCGAGGAAGTTTTCGCCCACGATCTTTTGACGGCGATTCTCGAGGAAGCCGGACTTCCGGTCGTGCGCCATGCGTACGGTGTGAACACCGCGTTCGAAGCCAAGGTCGGAACGACCGGTCCCGAAGTGCTCGTGTTGCTCGAGTACGACGCGTTGCCCGGAATCGGTCACGGTTGCGGTCACAACGTGATCGCGGGCGCTGGCCTCGGTGCGGGCTTGGCGGCGGCGGCCATCGCGAACGAGATCGGTGGAACCGTCCGGATTCTGGGTACACCGGCCGAAGAAGGTGGTGGCGGCAAGATCTACATGGCGCGACAGGGCGCATTCTCGTCGGGGGCCGCCGCGATGATGGTTCATCCGGCCGACGCCGATCTGCTGCGCATGGACTCGTTGGCCATTCACACGGTCGATGTCGTGTACCACGGTCGCGAAGCCCACGCGTCGGCTGCACCGTGGGAGGGTCGCAACGCACTCGACGCCGCGGTTCTCGGCTACATGAACATCGCCGCCTTGCGTCAGCACATCCGTCCGAACGAACGCATTCACGGCATCTTCACCGAGGCGGGGGAGAAGCCGAACATCGTGCCCCGCCGGGCTGCCGCCACCTGGTACGTACGGGCGGCCGACTCGGCGAGTCTGCAACCGCTGAAGAGTCGGGTGCTGTCGTGTCTCGAGGGAGCGACGCAGGCGTGTGGTTGCACGATGGACGCCACGTGGGACGGTCACTTCTACGCCGAGGTGCGCGACAACGAGACGTTGGCAGCCGCCTACGCGGTCAACATGAAGGCGGTCGGACGCGATGTGGTCGATCCGCGCGTGACGGGTCGCCGTGTCATGGGATCGACCGACATGGGAAACGTGTCGTATCTCGTACCGTCCATTCATCCGATGATCCAGGTGGCCCCGGCCGGAGTGCAGATCCACACCCGTGATTTCACCGAGTACGCCGGTTCGGACGCGGGCGACCGCGCCGTCATCGACGGTGCGCGAGCCATGGCCCTGACCGTGGTCGATCTGTGGCTCGACGAGCGGCTTCGTGCGCGTGTGAACGACGAGTTCGCCTCATTGCCGCGCGACGTCGACGTCCTCGCCTGAGTTCGACTTTCCGCAGGTCAGCCCGTTCGGGGTTCCCCGGGCGTAACGGACCCGGCAACTAGCGTGGTCTCTCGTGACGGTCTACGCGCCTGAGGAATTCACCCCGGACGAGGCCGAAGTTCTCCGTAGGTATTTCACCGATCTCGACGGCCCGGTCTTCGCGCTGGTGAACCTGCCCGAAGTGGTGAAGGGCGCTCTCTTCGCTCGTTACAGCCGCAGTAGTAAGAGCCTGCGACGGTTGTTCCTCGACGAGTTCGTGGGTGATCTCGACATCGCCGGCGATCAAGGTGTCGATGCGACGATCGGCCTCGAACGAGCTGAAGAGTTGTACGAGAAGGTGTTCTTCGAATACGGCGACGATTCGGTGGCTCAGTTGGGTGGCGTGCACTTGGCCTGTGAGCAGGCGTCCAACGTTCTCACCAAGATTCTCGAATGGGGCCGGTTGGCCAGCTATCTCGAGCAGAGTACTCGCTACATCGCCTATGACGCCCGTTTGGCCGGGCGCTATCGGTTCTACCGCGACCTCGACATCTTGAACTCGCGGTTCGGTACGCGCTACGTGGGCGACATGGATCGCATGTTCGACTCGTACTCCATGCTCATGGAGAAGGTCACCGATCACGTGCGGGCGACCGTCAAACGTGATCCGGCCGACAGCGACTTCGTGTTCAGGCAGGCCACACGAGCCAAGGCTCTCGACGCGGTGCGCGGCGTTCTTCCGTCGTCGTCGTTGTCGAACGTCGGTATCTACGCGAGCGGCCAGGCCTACGAAACCATGCTCATTCGTATGCGCGCACATCCGCTTCCCGAGGCCCAGCAGTACGCGGCGCTGATGCTTGAAGAGTTGCGCAAGGTGATTCCGAGTTTCCTGCGCCGTGTCGATCTGGCCGATCGCGGCGGTCGATGGAGTGACTATCTGTCGACCACTCGTCTCGAGACGTCCGAACTGGTGGGGGAGTTGTTCGCCGAGACTCCGGTCGAACACAGTGCGCCGGTGGTGTTGACCGACTGGGACCCCGACGGCGAGAACAAGCTGATCGCCGCGATCTGCTACTCGTACACGAGCCTGCCCGAGTCGCAGATACTCGCCAAGGTCGAGACCATGAGTCAGGCCGAGAAGGTCGCCATCCTTCGCTCGTACATCGGCGATCGTGAGAACCGCCGTCATCGGCCCGGTCGGGCGTTCGAACGCATCGACTACCGCTTCGACGTCTTGTCCGACTACGGCGCGTTCCGAGACTTGCAGCGGCACCGCTTGCTCACGATCGAATGGCAACCGCTCACTCCGAACCACGGGTACACACGACCTGATCTGGTGGACGAAGCCGGAATGGCGTCGGTGTTCGACGAAGTGATGACTCGCTCCGCCGGGTTGTACGACGCGTTGAAGGTGGACTTCCCCCATCAAGCGAGTTACGCGGTGTCGATGGCGTATCGCGTGCGGTACGTGATGCAGTTCAACGCCCGAGAGGCCATGCACATGCTCGAGTTGCGGTCGTCTCCTCAGGGCCATCCGGCTTACCGACGTGTGGCGCTCGAGATGCACCGTCTGATCGCCGAGCAGGCCGGTCATCGTGCGGTGGCCGAGGCGATGACGCACATGACCGTCGAGGCCCCCGAACTCGAGCGCTTGGCCGCCGAACGGCGCGCCGAAGCCCGTCGCACCGGTCGGTGACCATCGTCACCCGGGGATCCGGGCCCCTGGTCGGGTTGTATGCCTATTATCCGCCCCCAAGAAGGAGGCGGGCCCATGGCATCTGACGACGAAATCGACGCTGAGGACCTCGACGAAGGAGGTTTTCTCGAGGAAGGTGAAGACGAAGACGTCGACATCGATCTTCTCGATGAGGACGAACTCGACGAGGAAGAACTCGACGACGTCGACGTCGACGAAGAGGCTGCGGGGGACGAATCCGAAGAGGACGAGTCAGCCGCCGTCGTCCGGCCCAAGCGCGCGGTCGAGGACGAAGACGAAGATCTCAGCACGGCCGATGACGTGGAAGCCGACCTGGCCCACATCCTCGACGAGCGTCTACGTGAGCGCAGTGAAGACGAGGGGCAGGAAGAGGAAGAAGAGCTCCCGTCGAACGTCGACCCCGAGACGAGCATCCAGCCCAAGCGTCCGGACGAGCGCATGTGTCCGCAGTGCTTCTTGTTGGTTCGCAAGGGTGCGCCCACGTGTCCGGTGGGCGACGACACCTGTCCACTCATTCCGTCATGACGAAATGAGTGTCGAACCGGTGGTGCGGCCGGCCACGGTGGCCGATGCCGAGATCTGCCGGATCATCGACGCATCGGCTCGGGCCGGGTTGGCCGACCAGCGCGGCGGTGCCGCGTGGTTGGCCGAACACGAAGCGCTCGAGGGTGACGCGTGGGTCGACGCAACTCTGGTGGTCACCATCGACGATGCGGTGGTCGGCTTCTTGATCGGGCGTCGTGGCGCTCACCGCGGCCGTGGCGACGTGTACACGGTCGATCGTGTGTACGTGGTCGAGCAAGCTCGCGAACTCGGTTGTGGTGACGCGCTCATCGCGGCCGCCATGGAAGCGGCCCGTGGCTGCGCATTCTTCGAAGCGGTGGCTCTACCGGGCGATCGCGAAACGAAGAATCTCTACGAACGAGCCGGTGTGACCGCCCGCTCGATCGTGGTGTCGAAGGCGCTCGAGACCTGAGCTCGAGAAGTTCGACGTCGAGGACTTAGCGACCCGTCCAGTTGGGCAGACGCTTCTCGATGAACGCGGTGAGACCTTCTTTGGTGTCTTCGGAGGCCATCACGCCGGCGAACAGCGAGTTGGTGAGGCTCTTCAGGTTCTCGTCGTCTTCGTAGGCCGCGGCTAGAACCACTTGACGGCTCGCGTACACCGCGAGGGGAGCGCAGGCGGTGATCTGGTCGGCCAACTTGCGCGCTTCGTTCATGGCTTCGCCCGGGGCGACGAGACGTGACAGCAAGCCGAGGTGATACGCACGCTCGGCCGGGATGGGCTCGCCGGTGAGGATGGCCTCCATGGCGGCGGCCTGACCGATCGCGCGGGGGAGACGGAAGAGTCCGCCGGCGCCCGCGATCAGGTTGCGCTTCACCTCGGCCAAACCGAACGACGAGCGGGTGGTCGCCACCACCAGATCGGCGGCGAGAACGATTTCGCAGCCACCCGCGGTGGCCAAACCGTCAACCGCGACGATGATCGGCTTGCGCCGTTCGCGATACACGAAGCCGGCGAATCCGCCGCGCTTGGTGTTGAGTCCGCCGGCCTGACCCGAGTTGATGGCTTTGAGGTCGGCACCCGCGCAGAACACGGGCTTTTCTTGACCTTCGGTGTTGGCGGTGAGGATGCCGACCCACACGTTGTCGTCGGCTTCGAGCGCGTCGATCGCGGCTTCCATGCCTTGGGCCACGTCACCGTTGACGGCGTTGCGTGCCTCGGGGCGGTTGAGGGTGATGATACCGATTCGTCCGTCGGCCTGATATTTCACGATGTCGCTCATGGCGCCGACGGTAGTGGCGAGCGCCGAAAGGCGACGATTCAGGCCGGGGTGTCGCCAGCCGGTGCGTCGACAGCCGGAGTGTCGGCAGCTGGTGCCTCGACAGCCGGAGTGTTGGCAGCCGGTGCCTCGACAGCCGGAGTGTTGGCAACCGGCGCCTCGACAGAAGCAGCCGGAGTAGCCACAGCCGCCGCCGCAGCCGGAGCAGCCGGCTTGGGCGGAATGCGCTTGGGCTTGGTGGGCCGCAAGGGCTTGGGAGCCTGGCCCTTACCAGTGGCCGTGACACCGAACAACTGAGCGATGCCGGGCAACAACGAGGCCAAGCGCTCGACGGTCTTGGTGAGTTCGGGAGTCACGTTGGTGGGCGGCGCCGTCACCGTCAGGAGCGACCGCACTGGCGCGAACGCGACGGCTTCGAGAACAGCGATCCAGCGATCGGGGAAAGCATCGGGAGTGAGGTTGGCTGCGGTGGCCTCGGCCAGTTTGCGGCCGAGTTCTTCGGGGAAGATCGCGCCCGCCTTCGGAGGTTGACCGGCCAATTTCAGTGCACGCACCACACGACCGATTTCGACGGCGGCCGTGATGTCGGCCAACCAGTTCTGATGCTCGCTCTCGGTGCGCGTGACGAGACCGGCACGAAGATCGGCCACGAGCGGGCGACACGCGTCGTCACGTTCGATGACCGGATCGTTGGCGGCGGCCACGACACTGCGCAAATCACGCAGATCGAGTCGCTCGAGATCGCGCTTGGCGGCCTCGGCACGGTCGAGCCAGTCGGCCACCCGCAACTTGGGCAGAAGGTCTTGCGCCATCTGCAGCACACTTTGCTCGGGCATCGTGGGCTTGCCCTCGGCGGCCAGTGCTTCGTTCGCGGTCTTCAGCTTCTGACGCACGGCCTGCATGCCCTGGAGCGCCAACTCGGCGATCGGACGCTGGTTCTCCGGAATGGCGGCCAGCACTTCCTTGCGATGCGCACTGCCAGCCTTCAAACGCTTGGCGCGCGGACGCTGCGGGAGTTCGGGCGGCGCTTCGAAACGCGGACGACGCGGGCGATCGGGACGACGGTCACGACGTTCACCGTCAGCGGGACGATCGGGACGGTCGCCGTTCCCGCGCGGACGGCGGTCGCCGGAGTCCCCTTCGCCGCGAGGACGACGATCACGTCGATCGTCACGGCGATCGTCACTGCGAACGTCACGTCGATCAGGGCGACGGTTGCCGGGCCGATCCCCGGGGCGACCATCACGCTTGTCGCGCTTGGCCAACTGCTGGGTGACCGGTTGGAAGTTGCGGTTGTCGGTGATGAGAGCGAGCGTTTCGACTTTCGTGGTCTTGGCGCGGTTCTGAACCACCGAGAGAATTTCGATGCCGTCGAGGTCGAACTCGGCGTCGACCTTCATGACGTCGCCGGTCTTGGAGCCAGAGGGAAGGATCGTTCCGTCGAGAACACCCTTGGGTTCGCGCGCGCCGGCCGCTCGCCATGTCCAGGTGCCGTCGGGTCGTGAACTCGTGAGTTCGATTTCGATCCGGCGGGACATGGGTGACGACCCTATCGGAGTTCGGACTCGGCTCCCAAGAGGTGTCCGATTAGCGTGAAGTCGTGCCCATCTACGCCCTCGGTGATCAGGTCCCGTCCATTCATCCCACTGCCTATGTGCACCCCGATGCGGTGGTGATCGGATCGGTCACGATCGGAGCCGAAAGCACTGTGTGGCCAGGGGCGGTTCTGCGCGGGGACGACGGTGAAATTCGCATCGGCGAGCGCACGTCCATCCAGGACGGCAGCGTTTTGCACACCACGCCGATGTGGCCCACGGTCGTGGGCAACGATTGCACGATCGGCCACATCGTGCACCTCGAGGCGTGCACGATCGAAGACGGCTCGCTCGTGGGCAATGGCTCGATCGTCATGCACCAGGTGATCGTTCGCAGCGGCGCGGTGGTGGGTGCGAACAGCGTGTTGCTGAACGGTACCGAGGTTCCGAGTGGCGCCTTGGCCGTGGGGGCGCCCGCTGTCATCAAGGAAGGCCGGGCCCGTTCGGGTGACATCGCCATGGCCGCGGCGTCGTACGTGGCTCGCGGTAAACGGTTCGCCAAAGATCTTCGCCGGATCGACTGAAGCGTCGACTCGCCATGGCGTGGGGTGTCGCCGTCGACACGACTCCGGTCGACGTTGAATTCGTGAGTGATCTGTTGTGGGGTCTCGGCGTGGTCGCGGTGACCGAACATTGGCAGAACGATGGAACCGTGACGTTGCGGACCTCGCTCGGAGACGACGTGGACCAAATTCGCCGCACGCTGTCGTCGTTGCCGCCCGGAGTCTCATGGCGCATGGAAGAAATCGACGATGCCAACGGGACGGAGTGGCGACGCCACGCCGAACCCACCGAAGTCAGCGATCGGGTGCTCGTGATCCCCTCGTGGATCGACTCACCGACGAGCGGTCACGAGATCGTGGTTCGAATCGAACCTGGCTCGACGTTCGGTCTGGGTAACCACCCGACCACATTGGCGTCGTTGCGCGTGGTCGAGCGATTGGTGCGCCCGGGTATGGCCGTGCTCGACGTGGGGTGCGGAAGTGGCGTTCTCGGAATCACCGCGTTGATGTTGGGCGCGTCATCGGCGCTCGGCGTCGACGTATCGGTCGCCGTTCTGGCGACGTCGCGCGAGAACGCGACGGTCAACGGTGTGGCCGATCGCTGGGACGTGACGACCGATGCGTTGGAAGCCCTTCCGCACGCGTATCCGCTCGTGCTGGCGAACATCCTCGCGCCGACTCTCATCGAACTCAGTGCCGATCTCAAGCGCGCACTGAAGAGCGACGGCACTCTCGTGATCAGCGGTGTTCTCGATGGTCACTACGGGCACGTGGCCGAAGCATTGCGTCCACTCGTGGAAGTCGAGCGCATCGTGATCGACGGGTGGGTCGCGGCTGCGTTCAGGTGACGAGCGCGTCGATCTCGGCCCGTCGGGGGAGCGACGGAACCGCACCGGCCCGCGTGGCCGCCAGGGCGCCCGCGGCCGAAGCTCGTCGGGCCGCCGTCACGATGTCGTGACCCTCGGCCAAAGCAGAGGCCAGCGCCCCGCACGCCGCATCGCCGGCTCCGGTGGTGTCGACGGCGCGCACCGCGAACGGGGGGATGTCGATCTCGTCCTGGCGCGTGACGATGCGCAGCCCGCGGGCACCGAGAGTGATGACGATGGTGGAGACGCCGGCGTCGAACAAGGCCGAGGTTCCGCCCAACTGAACGATCTCGTGTTGGTTGGGCACGACCACATCGCAGAGCGACACGAGTTGGCGCGACAACTGTGCGGCCGGCGCCGGGTTGAGGACGGTCGTGACGCCACCTACCTTGGCGATGGCCAAGGCTGCTTCGACGGCATCGAGTGGGACCTCGAGCTGACAGAGCAGAACGTTGGCGCGTGAGATCACGTCGCGGCGGTCGTCGACCACGCTGATGGTGACACAGGCGTTCGCACCGGGTACCACGACGATCGAATTCTCGGCCTTCTCGTCGACCGCGATGAGCGCACGGCCGGTCGGTCGAGCGACATCGACGACGAAGGTGTCAAGACCTTCGTCGTTCATGAGCGAGTGCAGAACGTCGCCCGCCGAGTCGTTGCCGAGACAACCGATGAATGCGGTGCGGGCGCCGGCTCGGGCCGCCGCGACCGCTTGGTTCAGTCCTTTGCCGCCGGGATGTTCGGCGTAGTCACGGCCGAGCACGGTTTCGCCCGGAGCCGGAAGATGTTCGACGGTCGCCACCAGATCGAGGTTGGCGCTGCCCACGACCACGACATCGTGTCCGGACGGGCGAGACGACGCAGAAGTCACTTCATCAGATTAGGGGCGGGGTCAGGCATCGATCGCCCGAAGCAAAGGCGAGATGTCGAGTCGATCGATGGCGGGGAGATACACCCGGGCCGCGTCGGATCGGAACTTGATGCACAGGTCGGCGCGGAAGAATCGGGCGCCTTCACGAACGACATAGTTGAGGATGAAGAAGCGGTAGGCCTCGGGCAGAAAGCGAATCTCGTCGGGGGAGAGTGGATCGACCCGGTGGTACGCGCGAACGAACTCGACGAAATGCGGCTCGACGAGAGTGTGCGGTGAGTAGGTCCAGTGGGTTCGGTCGCCGGTGGCCGACGAGACCCGTGACAAGAAGTAGAAGTCGAGCAGACGCGACTCGACGCGGAACCAGTCGTAGTCCCAGCGGCTGAACAGATCGAAACCACCGTCGCGGTGTTTCACCGAGAAGTTGCCCAGGTTCCAGTCGACGAGGATCGGGATCCGGCTCCACGAGTCGTAGCGAACGTGTTCGAGTTCCATCAGAAAATCGTGCGTGTGCCGCCACAGGACGCCGATGTGTTCGGGGGGAAGATCGAAGTTGCGGGGAGCGAACGGGCTCGACAACAGGTCGAGCAGGTGGATCGCATCGGACTTGATGCTGTTCGACGTGGCCGGAATGTGGGGAGCGATTCGGCGACACTCGGTGTGGAACCGAGCCATGTTCTCGGCCAGGCACGTGATCTCGCCAATGTTCAACTGGCGTGGTAACGATTCGGCCTTTTGCGCTTCTTGGTAGAACGCGACCCAGACGTTCTCGTCGTACCACGTGAACGGTCGATCGCCGCGGGGTGTCGGTCCGCCCAGAACGCGGGCGAGGAAGTCGCGACACGGACCGTCGGCGAGGAGATCGGTGCATCGATACAGACGGTCGTGGTCTTCGGCGAACAAGAAGTACGACCCGTAACTCGAGACCTTGCCGTACACGTTCGTTCCGTCGTCGAGCGAGACGCGGTACACGGTGTTGGTCGATACACGCGGACTGGTGTCGTGAACCGCGATGATTCGTCGAGTGTCGCCGTGGGCGTCTCCGAAGGCCGACCAGGCCGACGAGAGTGCCGCGCGGTGATCGCCCTGGGCCATGCCTCAGTATTGCCAGGCGAGAACCGGGAAATCAGGATGCGGCGCGGATACCGATGGGTGCGATGAGGCGGAAGCCGGCTTCGTGACGCTCGTCCTCGCTCTCGCCACCCCACAAGCCGTACTCGTGGTGCGTGCGCGCGAACTCGCGGCAGGTGGTCTGAACGGTGCACGATGCACACACTTGGCGCGCCTGGGCCTCGCGACGCTCGCGGGCTTGGGGCCGTTCGGCCGACGATGGGAAGAACAGATGTGTGAGGCCACGGCACGCGCCTTTGGCCATCCAGGCATCATCGGACTGCCGACGCGTGATGATGATCTCCGCTGCGTTCACACGACCCCCAGTCGCTCGAGTACAACCTCCAATCGGCAAGGTAGGAGCGAAATGATCGGCCGGTCAATAAAGAGCCGTGTGACGTCGGTCAGGGAGTCGACATGGCTCAGGCCGGGGCCGCGAAGTGGCGTACACCCTGGGCGAATGCCTCGACGTCGGCCGGGGTGGTGTCCCAGGCCGTCATCCACCGGACCTGGTGGTGGTGCACGTCCCAGTCGTAGAAGAACGACCAGTCACGCAGCGGTTCGATCAGGGCCGGGGGCAGGGAGGGGTAGAGGCTGTTGACCGCGGGAGGGCCGGACAGTTCGACGCCAGGGACGTCGCGGACGGCCGCGTACAGAACCTGGGCCATGTCGTTGGCGTGGCGGGCGTTGGCGATCCAGAGATCGTTCTCGAGCAAGGCGATGAACTGGGCCGAGATGTAGCGCACCTTCGACGGCAACTGGGTCACTTGCTTGCGCACGTACTGCGCCGACTTCGCGAGCGAACGGTCGAGGTACACGACGGCCTCGCCGTGCATCATGCCGTTCTTCGCGCCCCCGAACGACACCACGTCGACACCGGCGTCGACGGTGAACGAACGCAACGCGTTCACGTTTCCACCGAGCGCAACCGTGGCGTTGGCGATGCGAGCGCCGTCGAGATGGACGGTCATGCCGAGTCGATGAGCGACATCGCAGATCGCGGCGACCTCGTCAGGGGAGTAAAGGGTTCCCCACTCGGTGCTCTGAGTGATGGACACGACGCTCGGTTGCACGTGGTGCATGACGCCGCGGAAGTGCGCGAACTCTTCGATCTGTTCGGGTGAGAGCTTGCCGTTGCGGTGCGGGACGTCGATCAACTTCGCGCCGAGTACTCGCTCGGGCGCGCCGGTCTCGTCGACGTTGATGTGCGACGAGTCGGTGCACACCACCGCACCAGCGGGGGAGAGCATCGTGGCCAGCGCGAGAACATTGGCGCCGGTGCCGCCCCACACCATGTACGTGTCGACCGGACGGCCGAAGAGTTCGTCGAAGAGCCCGTTGGCCCGCTCCGTCCACTCGTCGTCGCCATATGCGGTGGCGTGTCCGGCGTTGGCGCGAGCAATGGCGTCGAGAACCGCCGGGTGAACGCCGGCGTTGTTGTCACTCGCGAAGCGATGAACGGGTGTAGTGGGCACGGCGTCAGTCTGTCGGACGACGCTGGCCACCGAACGGTGTTTGCGACCATCCGCGGTCAGCACCCGTGTATCGACCATCATTTCGTCATGACGAAATCAGTCAAGCGCGAGACGGGTCCGCGCTGTCGGTACTGCCGACGGGTCCTGCCCAAGCAGACCGGACCGGGCCGCAAGAAGGAGTTCTGCGGGCAGGCCTGCCGGCAATGGGACTGGGTGGGTCGTCAACGGGCCCAGGAGTTACAGCTGAGCGAGAACGAGTTGGTGGTGGCGCGAGCCGAACTCGATGCGCTGTACGACGATCTGTACGTCCTCACGTGTGCGATCGCCGACACGGAGAAGGAGTTGAGCGCCAAGTCGACGGCGTCGTCGTTGCGCGAGTCGTTGGAGTGGCTGCTCGAGGCGGCCCGGCCGTTGCAGGAGCGAACGCTCAAACCGTTCGGTCAATGACCGGGCCCGGGATTCGGTTGCCCATAACTGCCCATAATATCCGTTATGTCACTTCGATCTGGTCCACGACCAGGTCGAATCCGCCGACGACCGCAACGGGGCTCTCCCCTGGTCGCGCCGAACGTCAGCGAACGTCGAGCAGATCGACGACGAAGATCAGCGTTTCGTTCGGCTTGATCACGCCACCGGCACCGCGTGCTCCGTAGCCGAGATGCGGTGGGATGGTGAGGCGACGCCGGCCGCCGACGCGCATTCCGGCCACCCCGCGGTCCCATCCCCCGATCACTTCACCGGCACCCAGGCGGAAGTCGAAGGTGTCGCCGCGATCCCACGAGGCGTCGAACTCGCGTCCGGTGCTCCACGAGACACCCACGTAGTGCATGACGGGCCGGCTCCCGGTGGTGGCCTCTTTGCCGTCGCCCACCGTCACGTCCTCGATCACGAGTTCGAAGGGCGGATCGCCAGCGGGCACGGTGATGACGGGTTTGTTGTTGGAGGCCATGGCACGACGTTAGTTGGCGTCGTTCGCTCGTTCGCCATGGACGTCGGCGCCGCCCACGACGATGGACGGCATCTACGGTGGAGTCATGAGCCGTATCGATGACGTTCTCGGCGACGTGGCCGCACTGGGAGTCGACGACATCGCGTGGAAGAACGGACGGGCGTTCTCGCTCGCCTACTACGCCGGACCTGACGTTCAACGGGTGGCCGACGAGGCGTTCGCGATGTATGGCTCGGCCAACGGGTTGAACGTCGATGCGTTTCCGAGTCTGCGTCGCTTTCAATCCGATGTGGTGTCGACGGTGAGCGGGTGGCTCTCGGCACCCGACAGCGGCGCTGGGTTCATGACGAGTGGTGGTACCGAATCGATCTTGCTCGCGGTGAAGGCGTCGCGCGAGTTCGGTCGTCGCGAACGTGGAGTCTCCTCCCCCAACGTCGTGATGCCGGCGTCAGCACACGCGGCGTTCGAGAAGGGTTGCTACTACTTCGGAGTCGAAGCGCGTCGCGCGCCGGCACGCGACGATTGGCGCGCCGACGTCGCGGCCATGGAGTCGCTGATCGACGAGAACACGGTGATGCTCGTGGGCTCGGCGCCGCAGTACCCGCAAGGTGTGATCGATCCGATTCCGGCCATCGCATCGCTCGCGCAGTCGCGTGACTTGCTGTGTCACGTTGACGCGTGCATGGGTGGAATCACACTCCACTTCCTCGAGCGGGCGGGTGAGACCGTCGCCCCTTGGAACTTCGCGGTCCCGGGTGTCACGAGCATGTCGGTCGATCTCCACAAGTACGGCTACACGTCGAAGGGTGCGTCGGTCGTCGTGTACCGCACGAAGGCGTTGCGCGCTCTGCAGACGTTCGTGACCGACAACTGGCTGGGCGGTCTGTACGGCTCGTCGGGCATCCTCGGCACCAAGAGCGGCGGACCCATGGCGGCCGCCTGGGCGGTGCTGCGCTACCTGGGCGACGACGGTTACCGCGACCTCACGATGCGTGCGCGCCGGGCCGCGTTGCGGCTGGCCGACGCGGTCGACGCCCATCCCGATCTCGTTCTGCGGGCCCGTCCCGATTCGACCCTCTTGTCGTTCGGGTCCGATCGGGTCGACCCCTTCGCGATCGCCGATTCGCTGGCCGCCAAGGGCTGGTACGTCGATCGGCAATCCCCTCCCCCATCGCTGCATTGCACCGTGAACGCGGTGCACGACCAGGTGATCGACGATTTCGTGGCCGATCTGGCCGCCGCGGCGAACGAGGCGGCATCGGCGGCGAGCACCGGCTCGGCTGGCGCCTACGGAACAGTCGACTGACCAGTCGACCGAAGTCTTGACTGAATGGTCGTCTGGCACGACCGTGCCAACATGAAAGGCATGAGTCTGCGCTTCGGAATCTTCATGCCGCCCATGCACAAGACCGGGATCAACCCGACCTTGGCTCTGCACCGCAACCTTCAACTGGTCGAGCACCTCGACCGCCTCGGCTACCACGAGGCCTGGATCGGCGAGCACCATTCGGCCGGCTCCGAGCTGATCGCCTCACCCGAAGTGTTCATCGCGGCCGCAGCCGAACGAACCAAGCACATCAAGTTGGGTACGGGCGTCTCGTCGTTGCCCTACCACCACCCGTTCATGTTGGCCGATCGCATCGTCATGCTCGACCACCTGACTCGCGGTCGCATGATGTTCGGCGCCGGACCGGGTCAACTCACGTCCGACGCGTACATGCTCGGCATCGACCCGATGACGCAGCGTCCGCGCATGGAGCAGTCACTCGACGTGATCATGCGACTGTTCCGTGGTGAGACCGTCACCGAGTCGACCGATTGGTACACGTGCAACGAAGCGGTGTTGCAGATGAGGCCGTACAGCGACTTCGACATCGTGGTCGCATCCTCGATGTCGCCATCGGGTTCGAAGTTGGCCGGCAAGTACGGCGTGGGTCTGCTGTCGATCGCCGCCACCGAGCCGGCCGCGTTCCAAGTGCTCGACTACAACCTCAAGGTGTGGGAGGACGAGGCTTCCCTTCACGGACACACCGTCGATCGCTCGAAGGCGCGTCTCATGGGTCCGATGCACATCGCCGAGACCGAGAAGCAGGCGCGTGAGAATTGTCGTTACGGATTGCGTTGGGTCTGGGACTACTTGAGTCACATCATCCCGGTTGGCGACCCGAGTGCTCCGCCGCCGCCCGAAGACTTCGACGAGTGGGTCGACGAGGCCAACGATTCGGGTCGCATGGTGATCGGTACTCCCGAGATGGCCATCGCGCAGATCGAACGACTGCTCGACAAGACCGGTGGTTTCGGTTGCTACATGTTCCTCGGAGCCGACTTGGCCGATTGGCACCAGACGCTCCGCTCGTACGAGTTGGTTGCCGAACGCGTCATGCCGTACTTCAACGATCAGCTGTCGGCCGCGCAGGCGAGTTACGACCGCGTGGTGGGTGCTGGGTCACGTTGGGTCGATGCGACGCTGGGCGCGCAACTCACCGCGATCGCCGACTACGAGGCGGTCAAAGCCGCGCGCTGACGCGACGTCACTTTCCGAACACGTGCGACGAGGCGGCCGCGACGAGATCGCCCAGTTCGGCGAGTTCGTTGGCATCGAGCACCGACAGGTGCCCGGCCATCAAGGTGTTGGTGAGGTTCTCAGCGGTGTCGAATGACGCGCGATCGACGTTCGGCAGATCGCCGGCCCAGCCGAATCGTTGAGCGGTCTCGGGCCCGCCGGTCGGGTTCGACAGCACCGCCTGCAACGGGCTGAGGCCACTGGCCAGCACGGCCACGATGTGGACGCAGCCGCGAAGTTCGCGCAACACGTGGAGCAATTGGTAGCAGCGTCCCTCGGCGTCGGACGGCCGGGCTTGGGCGCGCCAGCCCGCGAAGAGGGCCAGTCCGGTCGGGTCGGCTCGTTCGACGACGGTCGACAGCAACTCGGCCAGGCGAGTCGCGCCGGTCCAGCCGGCCAAACGAGTCCTCCCCCATTCCTGACATCCGGCGGTGTAGCGATCGGCGGCCGCGCGCGGACTCTCGACCTGCGAGTTCCACATCTTCGACACCAGATCGGGCGCGAAGAAGCCGAAGGCGCTCACCACCACGTCGGCGTGCACGTCACCGAGCACACCACCCCGTCCCACCACGTAGTACACGAAGCCGTTCGGGTAGCCAGCCTCCTTGCCGGCGCCGAGGACGGACGGGTCGAGCATGAAGCTGCCGCCGAGCATGCCGACGGGTGCGGCGATACGACGGGCGGTGTCGAGGGCGGTCGAAGTCGTCATGTTGGTCACTATGCCCCAAACGGGTCGGCTGGTCCCCATCCACTCGCCGGCCGCGATGTACGGTGCGGATGTCGTTGAACCCACCGGGAGAGCAACGGTGCCGCCAGCACCGGGGCGCCGAAGGAGCAACCACCCCGGAATCTCTCAGGCAACCGGACCGGATGGGTGAGACAACGCTGGAAAGCGGTTCGCCGCACCGACGGGGAAAGGCGCTCCGGCGCCGAAGC
Source organism: Actinomycetota bacterium (assembly GCA_016871355.1). GTDB lineage: Bacteria > Actinomycetota > Acidimicrobiia > Acidimicrobiales > Ilumatobacteraceae > Casp-actino8. The sequence goes on along the minus strand of VFZC01000012.1, from coordinate 37,504 downwards.
TCTCAGGTCCGCCTCGGCGGAGAGACAGCGGGGGAAGCAACCGACGAAAGGCTTCCATGAACCCGACCACGTTGTCGTCAGCACTCTCCTCGCTCTTCGCTCCGTCGTTCCACGAGCGACACATCGGAATTCGTCATGACGAAATGACCGACATGCTCGCCGTGATCGGCGCGAACTCGGTCGACGAACTCATCGAGCGGACCATTCCGAACTCGATCCTGCGTCGCACGCCGCTCGCGCTGCCCGCAGCGATCAGCGAACCCGACGTGACGGCCGAACTGAAAGCGCTGGCGGCGCTGAACCGCGCGCGTCGCTCGTTCATCGGTCTCGGTTACGCGCAGACCATCACTCCCCCGGTGATCAAGCGCAACGTCTTGGAGAACCCGGCCTGGTACACGTCGTACACGCCGTATCAGCCCGAGATCAGCCAGGGCCGTCTGGAGACGTTGCTCAACTTCCAGACGATGGTCGTCGATCTCACCGGACTGCCGGTGGCCAATGCGTCGTTGCTCGACGAAGCCACGGCGGCCGCCGAAGCGATGACGATGGCCAAGCGCATCGGAAAGTCGTCATCGGACCGTTTCTACGTGGACGCCGACACCCATCCGCAGACGATCAACGTGATGCGCACTCGCGCGGTGCCGCTCGGTATCGAGTTGGTGGTGGGTGGTCCGCTCGACCCGTCCTCGGTGTACGGCGCACTGTTGTCGTATCCGACGTCGACTGGTCGTGTGGCCGACTGGCGCGGCACGATCGACGAACTGCATGCCAACGGTGCCATTGCCGTCGTCGCCACCGATCCGTTGGCCTGTGTGTTGTTGGCCTCGCCCGGCAGTCTCGGCGCCGACATCGCGATCGGCTCGGCGCAACGCTTCGGTGTGCCGATGGGGTTCGGCGGCCCGCACGCGGCGTTCATGGCCACCCGCGAGAACCACGCGCGAACCCTGCCCGGTCGTCTGGTTGGTGTGAGCACCGATGCCGCCGGTCGTCCGGCCCTACGCCTGGCCTTGCAGACGCGTGAACAGCACATCCGACGCGAGAAGGCCACCAGCAACATCTGTACTGCCCAGGCCCTCTTGGCCAACATCGCCGGTTTGTACGCCAGTTGGCACGGTCCACGCGGACTGCGGCTGATTGCCGAACGAGTGAATCGTCTGGCCGGAGTGATCGCCGCCGCCCTCGAAGACGGTGGCTACTCGCTCGTCCACGACACGTGGTTCGACACGATCACGTTCGTCGACTCGACGGGAGCGGCCGGAGCGGCGGCTCGGCGCGCCGGGTTCGATCTGCGCCAGATCGACGCCTCGACGTTTGGCATCACGGTCGACGAAGCGACCACGTTGCCGGAGGTGTGCGCGTTGCTTCGCGCTCTCGGGGTCGACGTCGACGGACTGAATCCTGACGTCGAATTGAGTCGATTCGACGCCCGCCTCGTCGGTCTGCCCTGCGAACTTCTGCGTTCCGACGAGATCCTCACCGCTCCGGCGTTCAACTCGTTCCATACCGAGCACGAGATGTTGCGGTACCTGCGCCGACTGGCCGACCTCGATCTGGCTCTCGATCGCACGATGATTCCGCTCGGTTCGTGCACGATGAAGTTGAACGCGACCACGGAGATGGAACCCATCACCTGGTCGGGTTTCGCCGACATCCACCCGTTCGCGCCGGCCGACGAGTCGGAGGGCTATCGCCAACTCGTGACACAACTCGAGCAGTGGCTGTGCGAGATCACGGGCTACGACGCGGTGAGCTTGCAGCCGAACGCCGGAAGCCAAGGTGAACTGGCCGGCCTGCTCGCCATCCGCGCGTATCACCGGAGCCGTGGTGAGACCGATCGAAACGTGTGCCTCATTCCGTCGAGTGCGCACGGAACCAACGCCGCCAGTGCGGTGATGGCCGGAATGCGCGTGGTCGTGGTGGCGTGCGACGACCACGGCAACGTCGATCTCGACGATCTGCGGCGTCACATCGACACGCATGGTTCGAAAGTCGCGGCGATCATGGTCACCTATCCCTCCACGCACGGTGTGTTCGAAGACGGCATCGTCGAACTCTGCCGTCTGGTGCATGAAGTGGGCGGCCAGGTGTACGTCGACGGCGCGAATCTCAACGCTCTGGTGGGCACGGCGCGACCCGGTGAGTTCGGAGCCGACGTGAGTCATCTGAACCTGCACAAGACGTTCTGCATTCCGCACGGTGGTGGTGGCCCCGGTGTGGGGCCGGTCGGCGTACGCGCCCATCTCGCACCGTTCCTGCCTGGTCACCCGCACGACGACTCGGCCGTGGTCGGTGCGGTCTCGGCGGCGCCGGTCGGGTCGGCTGGCATCCTGCCGATTCCGTGGGCGTACATCCGACTGATGGGTCCGGACGGTTTGCGTCGCGCGACCGAAATGGCCATCGTCAACGCCAATTACGTGGCGCGGCGTTTGGCCCCGCACTTCCCCGTTCTGTACACCGGACGCGAGGGGTTCGTGGCCCACGAGTGCATCATCGACATTCGTCCGATCACCAAGGCGACCGGCGTCAATGTGGACGACGTCGCCAAGCGTTTGATGGACCACGGGTTCCACGCCCCCACCATGAGCTTCCCGGTGGCCGGCACGCTGATGATCGAGCCCACCGAGAGCGAGACGCGGGTCGAGCTCGATCGCTTCTGCGACGCGATGATCGCCATTCGCGCCGAGATCGACGAGGTGGAATCCGGTCGAATCGCGGTGGACGACAGCCCGCTTCGCCATGCTCCTCACACGCTGGCCGACCTCGTGGGTGACTGGACCCGTTCGTATTCCCGTGAGGTGGGGGCTGGTCGGTCGTCGTACCGCACGCCGGTGAGCCGGATCGATGCCGCCTACGGTGACCGCAACCTGGTGTGCACCTGCGAACCGTTGAGTTCGTACGCCGATCGGTAGGTTGGCGCCATGAGCAGCCAACAGAGCAACCATGGTCTCGGTGACGTGATGTCACTCCTCGGCGGGATCAACCCGGTGGCCATGGCCGGCAAGGCGGTCGAGACCATGGTGACTCTCACGGGTGAGCTCGTGCAGACTCTGGCCAATTTCAACGACACCATGCGCGAACTGAACACCGCGGCTCGCCGCGTGAACTCGCTGCTCGACGACATCGAGGCTCCGATACGCGCGATCCTTCCGCAGGTTCAAGCCGGTGTGAAGCAAGCGCGGTCGACGATCAAGCGAGTGGACGGTGTGCTCGGACAGGTGGGTTCGTTGCCCGGTGACGTGGCCAAGGCCGTGTCGACGCTGGGCGACTTGGCCGGACGTTTGTCGCCCTTGGCCGCTTTCGCCGAATCAGCCGGTGGGCTCTTCGGCGTCAAGCCGAACAAGTGACTCGCGTCAAGCCGAACAAATGACGCGTGTGAAGCCGAACAAGTAACGCGTGTGAAGCCGAACAAGTGACGCGTTACGACACGAAGGGCGTCTGAACGACGCGACCCGCGAGCATCGATCCACGCACGTCGATCGACACCTCGTCACCGATCGACACCGAGGGTTCGACGAAGGCCAGCGCGATGCCGTGGCCGAGAATCGGCGAGAAGTTTCCGCTCGTGACCGTGCCCACGACTCGATCGCCGCTCAGGACGGCGCAGTCGGCCCGTGGCGGACGGCGACCTTCGGTGGCGATGCCGCGCAGGATGCGATGAACTCCTCGCTCCTTCTCGGCGGCCAGGGCGGCGCGTCCTCGGAAGTCACCTTTGTTCCACGCCACGACCCATTCGAGTCCGGCCTGCAGGCTGGTGATTCCGGTTCCGAGTTCGTGGCCGTGCAGAGGAAGGCCGGCCTCGAGTCGCAGGGTGTCGCGAGCACCGAGTCCGGCCGGTGTGATATCGGCTCCGACGACGGCCTTCCAGAGAGCGCTGGCGGCGTCGCGCGGTACGGCGATCTCCACGCCGGGTTCGCCGGTGTAGCCGGTTCCGGCCACCACGCAGTCGACGCCGTTCCATGACAGCGTTTGCACGTGGAAGCGCTTCACGGCCGCGGCCTCGGGAAAGACGGACGAGAGTGTGGTGCGGGCGTTCGGGCCTTGAATCGCGAGCACAGCCCGCGTCGAGGTGATGTCGGTTCCGCCGATGGCTTCCACCACGCGCGACGTGTTCGACGCGTTGGGCATCACGTCGAAGGTGTGGCCATCGGGATGCCACCACACGATGATGTCGTCGAGAACCGAACCATCGGTCGTATCGAGCAAGTGGGTGTACTGCGCGCGACCCGGGCCGACTTTGTGGAGGTCGTTGGTGAGAGCTCGTTGAAGAGCCTCGAACCCGTCGATCACTCGTACCGTTCCGAGGTGTGAGACGTCGAACACGACCGCGTCGCGGCGGCAGGCCTCGTGTTCGGCGATGGTTCCCGACGAATACTGCAGTGGCATGTCCCAGCCGCCGAACGGCGTCATCTTGGCGGCGAGGGCGCGGTGTTCGGCGTCGAGTGGCGAGGAGCGCAGTTCGCTCACGTCAGCCGACGCGACGCAAAGCGAGCTCGGGGTACAGAGCGACGATCTTGTCGTCGACCTGATCCTTCACCTGTGCGAGAGGCAACAGGTTGAGAACTCCCTGACCCCGACGGACCACGTCGATGAGATCGTCGCCACGGCACAAGATCACACTGGCCCCTTCGATCACGAGGTGAGCCGATGTGATGTCTTCGTCGACGTGACTGCGGAGATAGGCGAAGACGTCACGTACCGACTCGAGCCGAATGCCGGCATCGAGCAGGCTCTTGACCATGCGCAGTTCGAGCAGATTGCGGTAGCTGTAGTGGCGTCGCGTGCCACTCCCCTTCGCGTCGTTCACGGCGGGGCGGACGAGGTCGGTTCGCGCCCAGTAGTCGAGCTGGCGGTACGAGATTCCGACGATGTCGGCGGCCTGCGTTCCTGAAAACGTCTTGTCGCTCACGAAACCCCCTCGATGGAATTACAACGGTGTAGCAGGGTACGGCCGGCTTCCCCGACCGTCAACCTTCGCCGGTCGACGAGGGGTCTACGGGGCGAAGTCTTCGGGCTTGATGCTGTCGATGAAGTCGCGGAACTCGTCGACGAGCTCATCTACCTCGACAGGGACCTGCCCGGATTCGTCATCGTCGTCATCGTCGTCATCGTCGTCGAACTGGGCGATGCGTCCCGCGGTGTCCATGACCGAATCGTCGACGTAGATGCCACAACCGGCCCGAACCGCGATGGCGATCGCGTCGGACGGGCGAGCCGAGATGGTGAGGGGTCCCTGGCGCGACTTGAGGTGTAGTTCGGCGAAGAACGTCCCTTCGCTCACGTCGGTGATGACGACCTTGTCGAGATCGGCGCCAAGCGAGCCGAGTACGTCGACCAGGAGATCATGAGTGAGAGGACGCGGAGGAACCTTGCCCGACATGCCGATTTGAATGCTGCCGGCTTCGGGTTCGCCGATGTAGATCGGAAGAACTCGCCGCTCGCCCTCGCGTTCGCGCAGGAACACCACGTGCACGCGCCCGGGCATTTCCAGGCGAACACCGATGAGTTCGAGCGCGATCACGATGCCGAGAGTATCCCGGTTTTCGGTCAGCGTGGATCGCGCAACGACCCGAGTGACCGAGCCAACAAAATGGCCCGGAGACGCCCACCCAATTCGGTGAGGTCGTCGAGCAGCGCGTTGGCTTCGGAACGAGAATCAGGTGCGCGGCGACGCAGAATCGGCAGGACCCGTTGTTCGAACAGACCGGCCTCGCGTTCGGCCGCGATCTTCCAGGCCTTCAGGTGGCGTACGTCGAGTCCGGCGTCGGCGAAGCCTCGGGTCACCTCGGCCAGGGCCAAGTCGTGCTCGTCGAAGAGAGGCTGGCCGCCCACCGAACGCCCGTCGGCGCGGGGCGTGACGAGTCCGAACGACTCGAGTTCGGCCAGGGTGGCTTCGTCGAGGCCACTCGTTTGGAGGATCTCGGCCCGGGTGTAGGTGGCCGGACGCCCGATCGAGTCGGACGGATCGGGCGGGGCCGGCCGCTTGGGGGTCTTGTCGGTGATGACCGCGGCTGACTTGTTGCTGCGCGTGCTGGGGTGAGCCGGAGCGGCCTCGACCACCGTTTCGACGACTGATTCGCGGTCGCTCTCGGTGCTGGTTCGTCCGACGCCATGCGGCGGGGTGTCGAGCCGATCCTTGATCACGCGCAAAGGCAGGAAGTTCTCGCGTTGCTCGCGCAGGATGAAACGGAGTCGTTCGACGTCGTCGTCGTAGAACTTGCGGTATCCCGAAGCCGTGCGTTCGGGGACGATCAGGCCTTGACTCTCGAGGAATCGAATCTTCGAAATCGTGACGTCGGGAAACTCCTCGAGAAGAAGACCGAGCACCTCGCCGATAGAGAGATACGGGCGCTCAGCGGTCGAACGAGAGTTCACGCCGACTCCGACGGAGCGATGAACAGCAAGCGGAAGCGGCCGACCAGTATTTCGTCACCTTGCTGAAGGACGACCGAATCGACACGGCGTTGGTTGACGTAGGTGCCGTTGAGCGATCCGACGTCGCGTAGCACGTACTCGACTCCGTGACGTTCGATCTCGGCGTGGCGGCGCGACACCGAGATGTCGTCGAGGCTGACATCGCTGTCGGGGTGACGTCCGAGACGGGTGGGAGTCCCGCTCAAGGTGAAGCGATCTCCTGCTTGCGGACCCGTGCGCACCATGAGTGTGGCGGCCGCATGGGTGCCGAGCGTTGTTCCGTCGTCGGAATCGGGCCCGAAGATGTCGGCCCGCGACAACGCTTGCGTGCGATCGCTGTCGGTGATCAGCGTCGTATTGCACGACGAGCATCGCCCGGCGTCGTCGGCGTTGCGGGCGCCGCACTGCGGGCAGAACGCGGCCACCTCAGCCGCCGATCAACTGTGAGTACGCCGCCGCGGCGAGCAGATGCGACACGTCGTCGGAATCCATGCGGATCTCGCAGATCCAGCCGCGACCGTAGGGCTCGGTGTTGATGAGACTCGGATCGGCGATCAACTCGTCGTTGATGGAGACCACGGTTCCACTCACCGGTGCGTAGATATCGGATACCGACTTGGTGGACTCGACCTCGCTGAACGACTCGCCCATCACGACGGCACGATCGACTTCGGGTGCTTCGATGTACACCACGTCACCCAATGCGTCTTGAGCGAAATCGGTGATGCCGACGCGGGCGATCCGGCCGGTGACCCTCACCCATTCGTGATCGCTCGAGTAGAGCAGCCCGTCGTGAACACTCATGATGATCAATCTAGTCGGCGGCGGCCCGACGGACGATCAGTGATTCGGCGGCCGCTCAACGACCAGCCAGGCTCCGCCGGATCGTCGGTACGTACGCCAGTGCGGTGTAGTAGCTGAGCGCCAGGCCGATGGGCCCGATGATCCACGAGGCGACGGTGAAGAACTCGTCGATCACGATGTCGCTCTCGCCCATCACGAACCCTGGGAACGTGAACATGAGTATGAAGGTGGCCCACTTGCCCAAGTAGGTGACGTCGAAGCGTTCCATGTCGAAGAAGAGTGTGAGGACCGCGACGACTCCCCCGAAGATCACCTCGCGCACGAGCACGGCCAAGCAGAACCACCACGGGGCCGAACCGTCGATCATGATCGCGACGAGGGCGACGACGAAGAGCAACCGGTCGGCCGTGGGGTCGAACATCTTGCCGAATTCGCTCACCTGGTTGAAGCGTCGAGCGACCCAGCCGTCGACCCAATCGGTGGCGCCCAAGGCTCCGAGGAGCCAGGCGGCCGCTTGCCGGTCGTCCCGGCCGAAGAGAAGCCACAAGAAGATGGGCAGGCAGCACAGTCGCAGAAGAGTGATCAGGTTGGGCCAGGTGGCCACACCCGACCAGACCGAACCTCCCGAGCCTGAATCGTGACGTCCTGAATCGTGAGGTTCCGGCTCGTCCGGCGGCTGGGTCATGGATCGACAGTACCCAGCCGGGTGTGGTCGGCTCTATGGTTCACGCCATGGGGGCCAGTGATCTGAACGGAATGATCGTCGTCGTGACCGGGGGTGGCTCGGGGTTGGGAGCCCAGTTCTCCCGGCGCCTGGCGGCCGATGGTGCACATGTGGTGGTGGGCGATCGGGACGAAGCGGCCGCCGGCCGGGTGGCGAGCGAAGTGGGCGGCGAGGCTGCGGTGTTCGACGTGACCGACTCGGTCGCCTTCGATGCGGCGGTCGATCGAGTGGCGGCTCATCACGGTCGACTCGATGTGTTGATCAACAATGCGGGTATCGCGCCGCCACGAGCGCCCGAACGCGACGAGAAAGCCTTCGCCAATGCGGTGAAAAGAGCCGAGGGCCGGATCGACGAACTCGAGCCGCTCGATGTGACGCTCGGAATGTCCGACGACGAATGGGACCTCATGGTTCGCATTCATCTGCACGGCACGTTCTACGGAACACGGGCCGCCCTGCGACACATGATGCCGCGCCGATCGGGCTCGATCATCAACGTGTCGTCGATCATGGGACTGCGGCCGGCCGCGGGTGCACCTCACTACTGTGCGGCCAAGGCCGGAATCGTGGCACTCACCAAGTCGACCGCTCAAGAGGTCGCACCGTTCGGTGTCCGGGTCAACGCCGTTGCTCCGGGTTGGGTCGATACTCCGTTGCTCGCTCCCATGGATCCGATGTCGATCGCCGGGATCACCGCGCAGATTCCCATCGGACGGATGGGTCGACCCGAAGAGTTGGCCGAGGTGGTTCGATTCCTCGCCGGCCCGGAGTCGTCGTACTGCATCGGCGACGTTTTCGCCGCGTCGGGTGGATGGGTCTGATGGCGACGGTGTTCTCGCTGATCATCGAAGGTCGAATCCCGGGAACGTTCGTGTGGAAGGACGATCGCTGTGTCGCGTTCATGACCATCAACCCGATCGCCGACGGACACGTACTCGTGGTTCCGCGTGACGAGATCGATCATTGGGTCGATTGCTCGTCGGAGCTGTCGAGACACTTGTTCGACGTCGCGTACGAGATTGGCAAAGCACAGATGAACGCCTTCGCCTGCGAGCGAGTCGGATTGATCATCGCCGGATACGAAGTGCCGCACACTCACCTACACGTGATTCCGACCTCGAGCATGGCCGACTTGTCGTTCGCCAATGCGGCGTCCTCGGTCGAGCGGAGCGACCTCGAAGCGGCCGCGGAAAAGATTCGCGGCGCGTTGCGCGCGGCCGGTCGCCGCGAAGTGGCTGAGTGACCGAACGACCGGTCACCTCAGCGGGCGATGGGCGCGATCAACTCGGGTCCGTTGTTGCGGATCGAGTTGACGATCGGGGCCACGTCGATCACGCGCACCACGCCCATCTCGGCCGGCGTCATCAACGCGTTCAGTTCGTCACGGTCGCTGTGGTCGACGTCGAGCCAGGTCGACCAATCATCGGGTTCGAGGATGACCGGCATGCGATCGTGAATGGGTTCCATCGTGTCGTTCGCGGCGGTGGTCACGATGCAGCACGTGTGCAACCAGGCCGCGTCTTCGCCTGCTGCGGGGTCGCGCCACGACGCCCACAGGCCGGCCACGGCCAAGGGCTGGCCGTCCGAACGAGTCACGTACACGGGTTCCTTGGGTGACTTCGCCGGTCGGGGCGTGTCGTAGACGGTTCGCCATTCGTAGAAGCCGTCCATCGGCACGATGCATCGTCGCGAAGAGGCCGATGAACGGAACGACGGCTTGTCGAACACGGTCTCGCTGCGGGCGTTGATGAGGTGAGCCGATCCGTTCGGATCTTTCGACCAGTGCGGTACCAGACCCCACTGGAACCGTCCGAGCCGTCGATGGCCCTCACTATCGTTGGCGACAGCGGCGACACGCGTGGTGGGCGCCACGTTGTAGTTGGGTCGGAATTCGTCGAAGAGACTTTGTGATGGCTCGGCCGTGGCGAAGATGGCCGCCAGTTCGTGGGGAGGGGTGAGCGATGTGAAACGTCCGCACACGATCGCCACGGTACTGCTCTGTGTCGCCTGTGGAACGAGTACACCGGTCGTGGTGCCGACCAGCACGAGCACGACCAATATCAGCCCGTCGAGTACCAGCACAACGAGCACCAGCACGTCGAGCACCAGCACGATGGGCACGGTTCCGCCCGAGCCCACACCCCCACCGCCGACCACGGCCGATGCGACCCGCTTCGATCGCATCATCGACGAGTGGACGGCCAGTTCGTCCGATGTGTCCGTGGTGGTCTGGCGGAGCGGACAGGTGGTCCACGAGTGGGTTCGATCGCGCCGGGGCGATCTCACGGTGTCGGCACGCTTTCGGATCGCCAGCATCTCGAAGGTGCTCACGGCCCTGACCGTGCTCCGATTGGTGGAAGCCGGATCACTCGATCTCGACCGTCCGATTCTCGAAGAACTCTCGTCGGCGACCGGCTGGCCTCTGGGCGATCCGCGCATGAGGGCGATCACAACGCGACATCTTCTTTCTCACCTGAGTGGATTCGCGTCGAACCCCGATCTCTACTTCGCGTCGCCGACCTCGAGTCCGAACGATGTGGTGGGGAGTTTGCTCGGCGGAACTCTCGAGTCGGATCCGGGCTCGTCGTTCGAATACTCGAATGCGAACTTCGTCCAGTTGGGTCGAGTCATCGAGATGATCACCGGACGTTCGTACGTCGAGGTGGCCGAGGCCGAGGTGTTGAGCCCGCTCGGACTGGGCGATGCCGAGATCGTTGCCACCGATTCGTGGTCGCGCGGCGATGCTCGGCATTACGTGCGTCCGGGACGCAACTACATGGAACTCCTCGGTCCGGCCGGGGCGTGGGTGATGTCGGCCCGGTCGGTGGCCGAACTTCTCGCCGCGGTCGATCCCGATGGACCAAGGCCTCTCTTGTCGCAGCGATCGTCGAGGATGATGACCTCGCCAACGTCGCGAGGTGTCGACGATGGCTCGTGGACCTACGGTCTCGGTATTCGGATCTTCCCCGACGGAACGTGGGGTCATACCGGAACCATCGAGTCGGTGCGCAGCGTCGCTCTGCGATTCGGGGACGGAACGATCCTCGTCGTTCTCGTGAACGGTGACGCCCCTCGGGTGACCGACGAGTTCGTGGCGGCGTTGCTCGACGCGAATTTCTCGGAAAGCCAGCCCTGAACGTCAGACGCCCATGGGGCGAGCCGGCGACACGTTGTAAGTGAGCACCGAGCGGGCGATCGACTTGCCGGAGGTCGCACCGATGATCTCGGCTTCACAGAAGACCACCGAGCGGCCTCGCTTCACGATCCACCCTTCGGCCACCGCGTCTTCCTTCACGAGAGCCGACAGATACTGCACGTGCATGTCGACGGTCGAGTATCCGACGTCGGCGCCGTAGCGCGAGCCGATGGCCGGAACGACCACCACGTCGAGGAGGGTCGCAATCGCTCCCCCATGGACGACACCCATCGGCTGTTCGAGCTCGGGGCGGAAGGGCAGCCGCATCCGGCAGTAGTCGAAGCGGACTTCTTCGACCTCGATGCCGACGTGCTGGATGAAGTAGATCCGCTCGCCGCGACCGAACTTTGCCCAGCGCGCCTTCGATTCGTCGTCGAGTTCTTCGAATCTTTCGGCTCGAGCGGTCATTCGGTGTCCGTTCTCACTCTCGTCACTTTGGCACAACCGATCGGAAACCAGAGCACCAACGGAGGGTGGTACGGTCCGCTCATGAGGTTGCTCGTGTCTTCGATCGTCGGCTCACTCGCCGCCATGACGATTGCCAACATCGTCACCACCGTGTATCTGCATCGCGCGTTGGCCCACCGCGCACTCACCCTGCGCGGACCGGCCCGCTTCGCGTTCCGCCTTCTGGTCTGGGTCAGCACCGGGATCAAGCCCCGTGAGTGGGTGGCCGTGCATCGCAAGCATCACGCCTACACCGATGTGGAGGGCGATCCGCACTCCCCCGTGCTCCTCGGCTGGGGTCGAGTTCAACTGACCAATGTGGCGTTGTATCGAAAGGCCGCACGAGACGCCGACACCCTGCGCTACGCGCGCGATCTGCCGTCCGATCGTTGGGATCGTTGGCTCTTCGATCGATCCCTCGTCGGTCTCGGCATCGGAGTCACGATCCTCGTGGTGGTTCTCGGTCCTCTCACGGGCGCCATCGTGGCCGTCGGACACACCGTGCTCTACATCTCGGGTTCGGCGGCCGTGAACGGAATCGGCCACCACTTCGGCCGTCGCCCCTACGCCAATCGAGCGGGCAACCTGCAGTGGCTGGCGTTCTTCACCGCGGGTGAAGGTCTGCACAACAACCACCACGCGGCTCCGACGTCGGCGAAGTTGTCGCACCGCTGGTACGAGATCGATCCGGGCTGGTGGTGCATTCGAGCCCTCGCGCTCGTGCGGTTGGCCAAGGTTCGGTTCACGTCTCCGCGCGTGGCCTGATGCGGGTCGCCGCTCGAACGATCGTCGGTCACTCGGCTGGGGGCGTCGTCTCGTTCGGAAACACGATCGAATCGGTCGACCTCGGTTCGGCGCCAGCAGACGTGGAGACGTTCGACTATCTCTGTGCGGGCTTCGTCGATCTCCAAGTGAACGGTTACGACGACGTCGACGTGTGGCGCGCCGCACGCGCACGCGACGACGCGGCGATCGCTCGTCTGTCGGAGCGTCTGCTCGATCACGGAGTGACGGCGTGGCAACCGACTCTCGTGACCGCACCGCTCGATCGCTACCGCGACGCTCTGGAGTTCCTGGCGACCACTCCTCGTTCGGGAGCCGACCGCGTCGGAGTGCATCTGGAAGGCCCGTTCCTCGGTCGGGCCCCGGGGGCCCATCGGCGCGATCACATCATCGACGTCGATCTCGAGTTCGTCGACTCGCTGTCGTCGGTCGTGTCGATGATGACCATCGCGCCCGAGAGTCGCGGGTCGAGTCAGGCGATCGCGTCGTTGACTTCGCGTGGAGTTCGCTGTTCGCTCGGACACGCGCGCCCCTCCGATGTGGAGTTCGCGCTGGCGCGATCGGCCGGAGCCTCTGCGGTGACGCATCTCTTCAATGCCATGTCGGGGGTTGAGCATCGAGATCCCGGTCTGGCCACCTGGGCCCTGCTGGACGATGCGTTGACGCTCGGTCTGATCGCCGACGGAGTGCACGTTCATCCCGACGTGATCGCGCTGGCGTTCCGAACGGCCGCCGACCGCATCGCCCTCGTGTCGGACAGTGTCGGCTGGGCGGATGACCCGGACAGCCCGACGGACAGCCCGACATCTCGTGTCGGCGTCGACGTTCGCGATGGTGCGCCCCGTCTGCCCGACGGCACGTTGGCCGGCACGAATCTGACCCTCGACCGCGCGGTGCGGGTGTGCGTCGATGCGGGTGTTCCGGCCGAGGTCGCTCTCCTCGCGGCGTCTCGGACACCGGCTCGTCTCATGGGTCTCGACGATCGGGGTGCGATCGAGTCACGACGACGCGCCGATCTGGTCGCACTCGATGGCGAAATGCGGGTGGTGGCCGTGTGGCTCGAAGGGTCTCGAGTCCGCTGACGGAATTACCGTGGCCACATGCAGATCGTGTCGGCCCTCTTCGTCGAGAACTTCCAGATGCGCCAGGCGCCCGGCCCGAGTACACGGATCGACATCACCGGAGCCATGTTCTCGATGGCGTCGCCGTCACCGGTGCCGGTCACGATCGATCCCCATCTGGTGGCACTCATCTACTGCGCTCCCGATCAGGACGGGTCGGGAGTGTTCGAAGTCGTGTTTCGGCGGGGCCGCCTCGAGACCGACGAGCAAGTGGCTCGCAACGTGAGTCCGTTCACGGTCGAGCCCGGAAAGTTCACCTATCGCCTGGTGAAGGGTGAGCTCGAGTTCGCCGAGTACGGCCAGATCTTCGCGCACTGTCGCGTCGACCGCGGTCCGTGGCACATCGTGCCGTTCACGCTGCTTCCGCCGGCCTGACCCGTCTCCGATTACAGTCGGCTCTCGTGCCAACCGAACTCGATCGCCAGGCCGTCAACATCATCCGCGGTTTGGCGATGGACGCTCCGCTGGCTGCGAAGAGCGGCCATCAGGGCACCGCCATGGCCCTGGCTCCACTCGGACACGTCCTGTACAGCCGGGTCATGAAACACGATCCGAGTGATCCGTTGTGGCCCGATCGCGACCGCTTCGTTCTGTCGACGGGCCACGCGTCGATTCTCCAGTACGCCCTGTTGTACCTGAACGGTTACGGCCTGGAGATGAGTGATCTGAAGGCGTTCCGCCAATGGGGGTCGGCCACACCGGGTCATCCAGAACGCGGCCACACCGCTGGTGTCGAAGTCACCACCGGTCCCCTCGGCCAGGGTCTGGCCAATGCGGTGGGTCTGGCGTTGGCCGAGCGCAATCTGCGGGCTCGTTTCGGAGCCGATCTGTGCAACCACCACACGTGGGTGATCGCCGGTGACGGTTGCTTGATGGAAGGTGTGAGCCACGAGGCGGCGTCGTTCGCCGGCCATCAGCGACTGGGCCGCCTGGTCGTCGTCTTCGACGACAACAAGATCACGATCGACGGCGGAACCTCGCTCACCTGCTCCGACGACGTGGTCGCTCGATTCACTTCGTACGGCTGGTCGGTTCGGCAACTCGGCGAGATCGGCGACGACGTCGACGCTCTCGAACGAGCGCTCGTCGATGCGCGTGATTCCGACGACGATCGACCGAAACTGCTCGTCCTGCGCACGCGAGTCGGAACTCCGTCGCCCGACTGGACCGACAAGCACGAGGCGCACGGCAATCCGTTCACGGCCGAGCACGTGTCGCGCACGAAAGCCGTGATGGGTGTTCCCGACGAGCCGTTCTGGGCTCCCGATGCGATCGTGAGCGAATGTCGCGGTCTCGCGGCTCGTGGTCGAGTGCTGCGCGAGGCGTGGCAGCAGCGGTTGTCTTCCTCGGCGGCGCGGGCCGACTGGGATGCGACGTGGTCGTCGGGCCGCGCCGGATGGGCCGACGCTTTGCCGCGCTTCGACGAAGGGCAGCAGATCGCCACGCGCGTGGCCGTGCAGAAGGCTTTCGATGCGGTCGCCGATGAATTTCCGGCTTTGGTCGCCGGTGCGGCCGACCTCACCGGCAACACCGGAGCGAAGTTGTCGGCGGCGTCGCCCATGTCGGCGACTACGCCCGAGGGTCGACAGATCTATTACGGCGTGCGCGAACACGCGATGGGATCGATCATGGTGGGCCTGGCTCTCCACGGCGGTGCCGTTCCGGCCGGCGGAACATTCTTCGTCTTCTTCGACTACATGAAGCCCCCGGTTCGACTGGCCGCGCTGTCGCGAGCGAAGTGCATCTTCGTGTTCAGCCACGATTCGGTCGGGGTGGGTGAAGACGGCCCGACTCATCAGCCGATCGAACACCTGGCGGCCTTGCGCGCCATCCCCGATCTGCAGATCATCCGGCCCGCCGACGCGAACGAAACGTCGGCGGCGGTGCGCGTCGCTCTCGAGCACGACGGACCCACGGTGTTGGTCCTCAGCCGCCAGAACCTCCCGGTTCTCACCGACGGGTCGGCGGTCGATCGTGGTGCGGGTGTGGTGCATTCCGCCACCGGCACACCGGCCGCTCAGATCGTGGCCACCGGAAGTGAGGTGTCCATCGCCGTGGAAGCCGCCCGCGCCCTGGCGTCGGACGGCATCGCGGTCTCGGTTGTCTCGATGCCCTCGTGGGACCGATTCGAATCGTGGCGTCGCACCGACCGTTCCGGTGCCAACGAGGTGTTGCGCCCCGACTTGCCGACCGTGTCGGTGGAGGCCGGAACCACTCTGGGCTGGGAGCGGTACGCCGATCGGTGTCTCGGGATCGATCGATTCGGAGCCAGTGCGCCGGGCAACGTGGCCTTGGCTCAGTTGGGTATGAACGCCGAGGCCGTGGCCGCGACCGTGCGCTCGCTTGTGTCACGCTAGGTAGATGACCAACCTCTTTCGACTGTCGTCCGAGCAAGGCCAAAGTCCGTGGCTCGACAATCTGAAGAGGAGTTATCTCACCAGCGGTGAGTTGCAACACTGGATCGACAAGGGCATCCGCGGTCTCACGTCCAACCCGACGATCTTCCAGAAGGCGATCCAGGGTTCGAAGGACTACGACGCCCAGTTCCGCGAACTGGTGAAGGCTCAGCGATCGATCTCCGAGTCGTACTGGGAGATGGTGGTTTCCGACATTCGCGGTGCGCTCGACGTCTTCGCTCCGCTGTATTCGTCGTCGAACGGAGCCGACGGATTCGTGTCGGTGGAAGTCGACCCGAACCTCGCTCACGAGTCGGGAGGAACGCTGCAGGCCGGTCGTGAACTGTGGCAGCGGATCGACCGCCCCAACCTCATGATCAAGATCCCGGCCACGGAGGAAGGTCTCCCGGCCATTCGCTCGATGATCGCCGACGGCCGCAATGTGAACGTGACGCTGATCTTCGGTCTCGATCGCTATCAGAAGGTGATGGAGGCCTACATCGACGGTGTCGACGATCGCCTTCGAGCCGGCGGGTCGCCGTCGGGTGTCGCGAGCGTGGCCTCGTTCTTCATCAGTCGCGTCGACACCGAAATCGATCGCCGCCTTGACGAAGTCGGCACGGCCGAGGCGTTGGCGTTGCGGGGTCGGGCCGCGGTGGCACAGGCCCGCCTGGCCTACGACGCGTTCACCCGAACGTTCAGCGGATCGCGTTGGAATTCGTTGAAGACGGCCGGCGCCGCGGTTCAGCGTCCGCTGTGGGCGTCGACCAGCACCAAGAACCCGTCGTACCCCGACACGTTGTACGTGGACGAACTGATCGGCCCCGACACCGTGAACACTCTTCCCGACACGACGGTCGATGCGTTCATCGATCACGGTCGGGTGGCCCGCACCATCGACAGCGGCATCGACGAAGCCCGCGCGGCCTGGGACGCGATCGGTCGCATGGTCGATCTCGACGACGTGGCCGCCCGCCTCGAACGTGAAGGAGTGACCGCGTTCCAGAAGAGTTTCGACGAACTCCTCGGTGCGCTCTCGGCCAAGTCGGCCGAACTCTGAACCGATCAGTCGGATTGGAGGAGCCGCGACGCCTTCTCGATCGCCCGTCGGGCCTGGGTGATGGTGCGGTCGATGTCGGGTCGGGACGACTTGCGCTCGCTGGCCTCGCGCAGAACGTCGAACGAGATCTCGTCGAGTGACGCACTGATCGATTCGAGTTGAGCGGCGATCTCGGCGAGTCGCCGTCGCGTTGATGCATCGATCTGATCGTTCATGTTTCCGTCGTGTTCTATGTCGGTGATTCAGGTGCTGGAGTCGAGTGTGGCCGCAATGATGTCGACGGGGTGTCGCACGTCGAGACCGGCCGCCATCAAATGCTGCAAACAGCCGGGATTGGCCGATGCGACGACTGTGCCCCGGCCGGCGACCGCTTCGATGGCGGCCACCTTATGAGAACGGGCTTCGCGGGCCATCGTGGGCTGCAACAAGGCGTACGCTCCCCCGGCCCCGCAGCACAGTCCGTCGTCGGCGATTTCGATCAGGTCGACGAATGGCGCCAGACATTCGCGAACGGCTCCGTGGGCACGTTGCACGTGGCGAAGGTGGCAGGGGTCCTGAACGACCACCTGGTCACGTCGGGTCGGTCGCGGTAACACGTGCACTCGCGGGGCCAGCCACTCGTGTACGTCGAGGACCCGAGTCGAGAACGCGCGCGCCTCGTCGGAGTCGAGAAGGTGCCCGTAGTCCTTCAGGGCGGCACCGCAACCAGCTGAGTTCACGAGAATCGGAGCGTTCCCGGGCATCGAACGCATCGTGCGGTGAGCCAGGTCGCGACTGTCGAGGCCGGCGTGGGTGTGCAGTGCACCGCAGCACGCTCCACCCGACACGCCGAACGATGCACCCAGGCTGGAGACGATGCGCGCCGTCGATCGGTGGGTTCGCCGTTGCCAGGCGTCCATCACGCACCCGGTGAAGATCCACACGTCGGGTGTGGTCGACGTGGCTCGCAGTGCCGGGCCGTTGCGTACCGGAATCGGACCCGGGTCGAGACGACGGGGCACCAGGTGCATTCGACGGGCGACCGCGAGAACGCGTGACCCGACGAGTACGAGGCGATGACGAGGTAAGACGCCGAGACCAAGTCGTAGCCAACGTGGCACCGTCGAGTTGGCGACCCGTGGGTCGGTCGCCAAGCGCTGTTTGGTGTGTTCGATGAGGCGTCCGTAGGGCACTCCGCTCGGACACGCGGGTTCGCAGCCCCGACATTGGATGCAGGTGTTGAGGAAGTGAGCCACGTCGTCGTCGACGGCGATCGAACCCGACTCGACCGAGCGCATGATGGCGATGCGTCCGCGCGGCGAGAGGGCTTCTTCTCCTGAGATGCGAAACGTGGGACAGTGCGGAAGGCACAAACCGCAACCGACGCAGGTGTTGAGGTCCTCGTCGATCGACACGGCTTCAGAGTATTCGGTCTACTCTTCCCACATGGCTCTCGATCATCTGGACGTCGTCGAACACATGGCCGAAGCCCTTCGGGCGCGAGCCGAAACCGAGCCTGCTCTCGAGATTCCCGATTGCCCCGGTTGGAACGCGCGCCGTCTACTCGGACACATGGGATCGGTGTACGCGATGATGAGCAATCTCGTCGGAACGCGCGCCACGGCGTTCGGCCCTCCGCGCCCCGACCAGAAGGCCCCCGCCGAAGGGTCGCTCTCCGAATGGTTCGCGGCTCGACTCGACGAAGTTCTCGCGACGCTTCGTGATCGTCCGGTCACCGACCCGCAATGGTCGTGGACGGCCGACCACACCGTGGGCTTCTACCACCGACGTTTGGCCTTCGAGTCGGCGGTACATCTGGCCGACATCCACCGGGCGCGGCGTGAAGCTTTCGAGATCGATCGCGAACTCTCGTTGGCCGGAATCGACGAGTTCTTTCAGGTGATGTTGCCGGCGTCGTCGAAACCGAAACCGAGTGGTTCGCTGCACCTCCACTGCACCGATGGTGACGGTGAATGGCTCGTTCGCAACGTCGACGACTCCATCGTCACCACCCACGAGCACGCCAGGGGCGACGCCGCTTGGCGTGGACCGACGTCCGCGCTCTTCCTCTACGCGTGGGGACGGCGAAGCGACGCGGTCGACGTGATCGGAGACGAGACGGTGTCGGCGGCCTGGGCCGCGGCCGCTCCCTGACTCACTGCGGAAAGACCACGTCCGGATTCAGACGGCGTTGCGGATCGAATTCGTCGACGAGTCGAACCTCGATGTGGTTGAGCGTGGCGCGTCGATCGGGTTGGGGCATCACGTGGTGGACGATGCCCACTCCGACTTCGGCCCACACCTGTTGACCCGCTGATCCGATCACGGCCGGCACATCGGCCGGTGCGACCGACCAGCGGTAGAGCGTGCCGTCAGCGTCGATCGGCGGCCCGTCGAGGGCTGTGAGACCGAAGCGAGCGGCGTTCGCAGCGATGTCGTCGGGATGTCCGTCCAGTCGGATGGCCAAGCGCTGCCCGTTCCAGAGCAGAGCAGCCGGACGGTACAACGCCGACTGAAGTTCGGTGACGCGGGTCCAATCGGCGTCGACGACGAACCACGACGAAGCAGTCGGAATCGGCCGCGTACGCAAGATCACCTGGGCGATGAAACCGAGACGACCGAACGATCCCACTAGCAGCCGGGCCACGTCGAAGCCACTCACGTTCTTGACGGTGGGACCGCCCACGTTCACCAGTTGCCCGCAATGATTCACGAAGGTGGCCTGCAGGAGGGTGTCGCGGACCGGTCCCACGCCCAAGCGATCGATACCGGATCGTCCGACGGCCAGGGCCCCGCCCACGGTTCCCGAGCCGGGCAGCGCGACGAACTGACCACGATCGGCGGTGATCTGACGAACCTCGCCCAGTGTCGTGCCCGCACCACATGTGATGGTCATCTCGTCGGGGTGGTACTCGACGATTCCGCTCGGGGCCGACACGACGCGATCGATGGTGACACCGTCGACGCGCCTCACCGTCCGAGTGGAACGTCCGCGCACCGACACTCGACCTGACGGGCCGACCTGTTCGGCGAACTCGGTCAGATCCATGCACCCTCGGGTACGTGTTGAATATCGCCACACGACGCTGGACTGGGCAGCACCTTGAACGGGTTGGCCAGACCACTCGGATCGAACGCGCAGCGAACCGCCGCCTGGGCGGCCAGGTCGATCTCGGAGAACATGAGCGACATGTAGTCGCGCTTCTCCAGGCCGATGCCGTGCTCTCCCGACAGCACGCCGCCAGCCGCCACACTGGCCTTCACGATTTCCTCGCCCGCGGCGTGGACACGTTCGAGGATTCCAGGTTCGCGTTTGTCGAAGACCAGGAGTGGATGAAGGTTGCCGTCGCCGGCGTGGAACACGTTCAACACGAGCAGTTCGTGTCGGTCGACGATGCGGTAGATCTCGTCGAGCACGTCGGGCAGGTGCCGCCTCGGAACCACGGTGTCGTGGAGGTAGTAGTTGGGCTTGATTCGCGCCACCGCTCCGAACGCGGACTTGCGGCCCTTCCACAACAGCGCTCGCTCCGCTTCGTCGCGGGCCACTCGCACGGTTCGCGCGTGAAGTCGGCGACCGATCTCGGCCACTCGTTCGGCTTGCGCAGTCACGTCGGACACAAGGCCGGTGACCTCCACCAACAGTACGGCGGCCGCGTCGAGCGGCAAACCGGCGTGAACGTACTCCTCGACGGCTTTGATGCAGAGTGCGTCCATCATCTCGAGGGCGGCCGGAACCATTCCAGACGCGATGATCGCACTCACGGTGTCGGCCCCGTCACGCACGGATGTGAAGTCGAGCAACATCGTGCGCACAGTCGGAGGATTCTGCGTGAGTCGCACGCACACCTTGGTGGCGATACCGAACATGCCCTCGCTGCCGACGAAGGCACCGCGCAGATCGAAGCCGTCCGGTTCGGGTTCTTCACCGCCCAGAACGACCACCTGGCCGTCGCTCAGGACCACTTCGAGGCCCAGGACGTGGGCCGACGTGACGCCATCGGCCAAACAGTGCGGGCCACCCGAGTTGTTGGCCACGTTGCCCCCCACGGTGCAGCTCTGCTGGCTGCTCGGATCGGGGGCGAAGTGGAGGTCGTGGCCGAGGGCCGTCATCTGCCGTGAGAGGTCGAGATTCAGAACGCCCGGCTCGACCCACGCGAACCGATTGATCGGGTCGACCGACAACACGCGATTCATCTTGGTGAGGCAGATCACGACGGCCCCGTCGAGCGGTGTCGCGCCACCGGCGAGACCGGTACCGGCTCCGCGGGCGACGAAGGGCCGGTCGTGTCGATGACACGTACGCACCACGTGGATCACTTCATCGGCTGAGGTCGGATAGACCACGACACCGGCTCGTCCGCTGATGGTGGAAGCGTCGTGGTCGAACAACGCGACTTCGACCGGGTTGCGGTGGATGTCGGCGACTCCGCGGGCCAGCTCGGCGTGGAAGTCGTCGGCCCGTCGGGTCATCGGCGACGACGCTGAGCCACGAAGCCCGGATCGAACTGGCGCAGCACCACGACACGACCGGGCTCGACGGGTTCACCGTCGACGAGCAACGAATCGTCGGAACGGATCGGGTCGTCGGCGTCGGTCAGTGGTTCGAGGCGGCCGTCCAGACGAGCGCGCAACTCGGCTTCTTTGGTGTGCATGGCCTCGCGTCCCTCCCGCACCGCGTCGCTCACGTCGGTGAGGCGATCACGCACCTTGGTTCGCGCGTCTTTGACGACCTTGACTGGGGCCAACGTCTCGACCTTCTTCTTCACCCGTCGACCGGCGAAGACCACGCCGGCCACACCGGTGACGATTCCGCTCACGAACCACACGAACCGCTTGATCATGCGCCCTTCTTCCACGGGACGACGGTGGATGCCGTACGACGACGACGGTTGTCACGACGACCAGTGTCGCGACGTTCGGTTCGGCGTTGCCGGCGAGTGAGGCGCTTGGCGGCCCGCGACGTACCCGAGGCGATGGCGGCCACCTTGATGACCGGTGTCGAGAGCGCGGTTCGAGCCACTCGACCACTTCCCGACACCGCTCCACTGATGGCCTCGGCCGAACCGAGCACGCGATCGAATCGAGCCAAGTCTCGCTGGGCTTCGTGCATCACATCGCGAGCGTCGTCGGTGGATTCGCGAAGATCGGCGATGAGGGGTCGCGTTTCCTGGCGCAAGGCGTCGACCTCGTGGCGAATGGCGCGCAACGTGTCGTGCACGCGCAGCAGCACGACCACGAGGGCCGCGAATCCGACGGCGCACAGCACGGTAGCCAGAACGATGGCGAGTTCACCGGCGGTCATGAATCCATTGTGTCGTGCTCGGACCGGTCGGCGCCATGCCCACTCGGTCGATACCAGACTCGATCGGCCAGAGCCGCCGGCAAGAACTCCTGGTGGCGGCCCGGATCGTCGTGGGTGTAGTGGTACTCCACACCATGGCCCAGAGTCGCGGCCCCCTGGTAGTGGGCGTCGCGCAGGTGGGCGGGTACCTCGGCCACCGCACCGTTGCGCACATCGGCCCGGGCGGTCCAGATGGCGGTGGCAACCGAGTTGCTCTTCGGAGCGCGAGCGAGGTGCAAGGCGGCCTGGGCCAGGTTCAACTGCGCTTCGGGAAGCCCCACGTGTTCGACGGCGTGGGCGGCCGCCACGGCGACCTGGAGCGCCTGCGGGTCGGCCAGTCCGATGTCCTCGCTGGCCAGGATCACCATGCGTCGGGCGATGAAGCGGGCGTCCTCGCCGGCTTCGAGCATGCGGGCCAAGTAGTAGATCGCCGCCTGCGGGTCGCTCCCCCGCATGCTCTTGATGAACGCGCTCGTCACGTCGTAGTGGTCGTCGCGGCCGTAGCGCAGGGCGCTGGTACTGAGTGCCTGTTCGACGTGTATCAGCTCGACCGGGTTCGGATGAGCCAACGCTGCGGCCACCTCGAGCGACGTGAGGACTTGTCGCCCGTCGCCAGCCGATCGATCGACCAGGAGATCGATGGCGTCGTCGCTTCCACTGGTGGACAGTGCGGAGAGTCCGCGCACCACGAGAGTTCGAGCGGCCGCCTTCGTGAGCGGTTCGAGACGAAACAGTGTGCTTCGTGATCGCAGCGGTGCGTTCACTTCGAAGAATGGATTCTCGGTCGTGGCCCCGATGAGGGTGACGGTCCCGTCTTCGACGGCCGGCAAGAGAGCGTCTTGTTGCGACTTGGAAAATCGATGAATTTCGTCGAGGAACAGAATCGTTCCTTGGTCGTGCAGTCCGAGACGCTCGCGAGCACGATCGATGACTTCACGAACGTCACGAACTCCGGCGGTCACCGCCGACAGTTGTTCGAACGCCCGTGCGGTCGATCCGGCGATGGCGAGAGCCAAGGTGGTCTTGCCCGTGCCGGGTGGACCCCAGAGGAGAATGCTGGTGAGGCGGTCGGCTGCCACGAGACGACGAAGTGGCTGACCGGGTCCGACCAAATGGTCCTGACCCACGACGTCGTCGATCGACTTCGGACGCAAACGAGCGGCCAACGGTGCGCGATCACGCAGGCGATCACGAGCGGCCGCCGAGAAGAGATCGTCGTTCATGGCAGCAAGCGCGTGAGGGCGCGTTGATACGCGGGTCGACGCCAGTCGATCACGCAGTCGACCAGTTCGTGAGGTGTCATCCATGTCCATGACACGAACTCGTGATCGTCCGGTCGCGGCTGGACGTGATGGAGGTGTCCGTCGTCGTGGGGATCGGGAATCACGCCGAAGAGGAACCATCGTTGGATCTGACCGCGCACCGGATCGTCACCCCTGATCTCGTCGGGCCACTCGTACGCGATCCAGTCCGGGAGTTGATCGACCAGGCGGACATGGGAGCGATCGAGACCGGTCTCTTCTTCCATCTCCCGCCAGGCAGCGTCGATGGGCTCTTCACCTATGTCGATGCCGCCCTGGGGCAGTTGCCATGCGCCCCGCGGATGTTTGCGCTCGAACGCCAGTAAACGCCCGTCGTCGCGCCGAATGACGACCACCACTCCTGCGCGGAAGGACTGCGAACTCATCGCTCCGCGATCGACACGGATCAGACCTTCGGCGGAAGGGTTCGGATTCCGAGTTCCTCGAGTTGCTTGGCCTCGGCGCGTGTGGGCGCATTGGTCATCGGGTCCTGGCCGCTCTGCGTCTTGGGGAAGGCGATGACCTCGCGGATGTTCTCTTCGCCGGCGAGGATGGCAACCAAACGGTCGAGGCCGAACGCGAAGCCACCGTGCGGCGGAGCGCCGAACGTGAACGGCTTCAGGAAGAAGCCGAACTTGCGGTTGGCTTCCTCGTCGGAGATGCCGAGAGCCGTGAACACCTTGCGCTGCATCTCGGGTTCATGGATACGGATCGAACCCGAACCGAGTTCCCAGCCGTTCAGCACGAGGTCGTAAGCCATCGCGCGCACCGACAACGGATCGGTCTCGAACTTGTCGAGATCGTCGGGGTGCGGCCGACAGAACGGATGGTGACCGGGCTTCGGGCGACCCGATTCTTTGTCGACGCCCACGAACAACGGGAACTCGACGACCCAGACGTAGCGGTACGGCCCTTGGTGCACGGGCGGCCGACCGAGATCGTTGCGAAGTTGACCGAGAACTTCGCAGGTGGTCATCCACTCGTCGGCCACGATCAGCACGAGATCACCGGGCTTGGCCGCCACGGCCGTGACGAGAGCCGACTGCTCGGATGCCGACAAGAACTTAACCACCGGCGAATCGAGGCTGCCATCTGCACCGACCTTCAGCCACACGAGACCCTTGGCCCCTACCTTCTTGGCCTTGTCGGTGAGCGCATCGAGCTTGTTGCGTCCGAATTCTTCGGCCCGACCCGGAGCACAGATGCCCTTGATCGACGCGGCACCGGCGAAAGCCTTGAACTCGGTTCCGGTGAAGATGGACGTGAGCTCGACGAGTTCCATGCCGAAGCGCAGATCGGGTTTGTCGACGCCGTAGCGATCCATGGCTTCGCGCCACGTGATGCGATCGATCGTGGCCGGGCGTTCGCCGGTCACGGCTTCGGCGGCTGACAACACGGCTTCGCTGATCGCCTCGAGTACGTCGTCCTGCGTCACGAAGCTCATCTCGGCGTCGAGCTGCATGAACTCGTACTGGCGATCGGCGCGCAAGTCTTCGTCGCGCAGACAACGCGCGATCTGGTAATAGCGATCGATCCCCGCAACCATGAGCAACTGCTTGAAGAGCTGTGGGCTCTGCGGCAACGCGTAGAACGAACCGGGTTCCTTGCGCGACGGCACGAGGAACTCACGGGCGCCTTCCGGCGTGGACGGCACGAGCATCGGAGTTTCCACTTCCACGAAACCCTGGCGTTCCATGGCGGCGCGCACGGCCGAGTTGACCTTGGCCCGCACACGAATGTTGCGCTGCATGCGCTCGCGGCGGATGTCGAGGTAGCGGTACTGCAACCGAACATTCTCGTCGACGTCGTCGGCGCGGGCGTCGATCGGGAACGGGGGCGGATCGGCCGAGCGCAGAACTTCGACGTTGCAGTCGCCGATCTCGATCTCGCCGGTGGCCAGATTGGCGTTGACCGTGCCAGTCGGTCGGGCCCGCACGGTTCCGGTGATTCGGGCCACGTACTCGCTGCGCAGGTCGACTCCGTCGTCGATGACGCACTGCACGATGCCCGAATGGTCGCGCAGGTCGACGAAGGCCAATTTGTCACCATGTTCACGGCGCTTGGCGATCCAGCCGCACAGGCTCACGGTCTGACCGATGTGGGCCGCCCGCAATTCACCGCACAGGTGAGTTCGCAAGCTGGTCTGGGAAGGGTTGACGCTCATTGGCTTTCCTTGGGGGTGGGAGATGATTCGGCGCGCACGGCGCGCAGCACGCTGTCGAGAAGAGTCGATCGGGTCACGGTGAACTGCTCGCCGCCGTTCATGGGTCGGACCACGGCTTGCTGGTTCGCACGTTCGTCGGTGCCGATGATCACGGCGACTCGCGCATTGCTGCGGTCGGCTGCCTTCATCTGGCTCTTCATCGATCGGTTGTCGTAGGCGCGATCGGCGCGCAATCCGGCCGCGCGGAATTGATCGGTGAGCACGGTGGCTTCGAGTCCGCCGGTCGTGTCGATCACGAAGACGTCGACCACGGACGGGGCGGCCGAGAAGACGCCTTCGTCGTCACAGGCGAGCAAGGTGCGATCGAGACCGAGTGCGAAACCGACCCCGGGCGTGGCCGGTCCACCGAGGTCCTCGACGAGACCGTCGTAGCGCCCCCCTCCTCCGAGCGCGTTCTGCGCCGAGTCGAGAGTCCCGCCGGCGTACTCGAACGTCGTGAATCGGTAGTAGTCGAGTCCGCGCACGAGGCGTTCGTCGCGGGTGTACGGAATGTCGAGCGCGTCGAGTCCGGCTCGCACCTGGGCGAAGTGTTCGGACGCGGCCGGGCTGTAGAAGTCGTCGATTCGAGGTGCCGACTTCAACACGTCGGCGTCTTCGGAGCGATTCGAATCGAGAACGCGCAGTGGATTTCGAGCGAGTGTCGCACGTGTCTCGTCGGCCAGTTCGGAGGAACGGGCGGTGAAGTGTTGACGCAGTGCCTCGGTGTAACGCTGGCGGTCGGCCGGTTCACCCAGGCTGTTGAGGCGCAGTGTGACTTTTTGCAGGCCGAGCGATTGGAAGAAGCGCCATCCGAGGGCGATGACTTCGACGTCGACGGCCGGGTCGGTGGGACCGAGGACTTCGATCCCCACCTGATCGAACTGTCGATAGCGCCCGCGTTGCGGCTTCTCGTAGCGGAAGTTTGGCCCGCTGTACCAGGCCTTCCACGGCAGGGTGGGTCGGTGCTGCACGTACGCGCGGCACACACTGGCCGTTTGCTCCGGGCGCAGGGCCACGTGGCGCTCACCCTTGTCGACGAAGTCGTACATCTCCTTGGTGACCACATCGGTGGCCTCGCCCACCCGACTGAAGACGCCGATGTCCTCGAGAAGCGGAGGAATGATCTGCTCGTAGCCAGCGGCTTCGACCGTGTCGGCGAAGACCTGCACGAATCGACGCCAGCGGGCCGACTCGGGAGCAAGGATGTCGCGCATCCCGGGGCTGGTCTGGAATTCGGGCACCCCACGAGGCTACCGGTCGGCCCGGAGGGGCCCGGAGACCATTGAACGCGGTCGCGAGCCGTCAGTTGGCGGCGGTCTTTTGAACCACGCGGTACGCGTCGAAGACCGCGTCGATCTTCTTGATGGTGCGAATCACGCTGTCGAGGTGGCTGGGGTCGGCCAGTTCGAACTCGAATCGCATCTTGGCGATGCGGTCGTTGCCGGTGTGCGTGCTGCAGGCCACGATGTTCACGTGCTGTTCGGACAGTGCGTTGGCCACGTCGCGCAGGAGTCGACTGCGATCGAGTGCCACCACCTCCACACCGGCTCGGAACACGCGCCCGGTGGCCGACCCGTCCCATTCGACATCGACGAGTCGCGCCGACTGATCGTGGGCCAATGAGGCGGCATTGGCGCAGTCGGTTCGATGAACGCTCACGCCACGGCCTCGGGTGAGAAAGCCGATGATGTCGTCACCGGGAACCGGCGTACAGCACTTGGACAACCGCACGAGGACGTCGTCGAAACCCTCGACGTGGACCCCTGTTTGGGTCCCGCCGCGCCGTAACTCGTGGGGATACAAGACCGACATGGTGAGGCGCTCTTCGGCCCCTTCGCTCTTGAAGCGATGGGCCACGCGCTGCGAAATCGCCTTGGCCCCGAGTTGGCCGTCGCCAACGGCGGCGAGAAGAGACTCGACGTCGGCGTAGCCGTGCGACACCGCTTCTTCTTGGAAGAACTCGCTCTCCATCACGTGCGAGATGGGCAGGCGTTCGAGCCGGAATTCGTTCTCGAATGCTTCGCGGCCCAAATCGATCAGGTCGTCGCGACGCTCGCGCGAGTACCACTGCCGGATCTTGTTGCGAGCCTTGGGTGACGAAACGAAGTCGAGCCAATCCTTCGACGGTGCGGCGGTGTCGACTTTGGAGGTGAAGATCTCGCAGGTGTCACCCGACTTCAACTCATGGGTGAGCGGAACCAGTCGTCCGTTGACGCGGGCGCCGATGCAGGTGTTGCCGATTTCGGTGTGCACGCAGTAGGCGAAGTCGACCGGACAGGCTCCGAGCGGCAGCGCGATCACGCGACCCTTGGGGGTGAACACGAAGATCTCGTCCTGATCGAGGTCGGTCTTCAGGCTCTCCATGAACTGAGCCGGATCGGCGATCTCGCTCTGCCAGTCGATGATGCGATTGAGCCAATCGATGTCGGGCGTTTCGTCGCCGGCTTTGTACGCCCAGTGGGCCGCGACTCCCCACTCGGCCCGCTGGTGCATCTCGCGCGTACGAATCTGGATCTCGAGCGGTTTGCCCCCCGGGCCGATCACGGTGGTGTGGAGGCTCTGGTAGAGGTTGAACTTGGGCATCGCCACGTAGTCCTTGAAGCGACCCACGACCGGCTTCCAGTGTCCGTGAATGCAGCCCAGAGCCGCGTAACAATCCTTCACCGAGTCGACGACCACACGAATGGCGACGATGTCGAAGATCTCGTCGAACTCCTTGCCTTTCTGGATCATCTTTTCGTAGATGCTCCAGAGGTGCTTGCCGCGTCCCGTCACATCGGCCGTGATGTTGAGGTCGCTCAACTGACTGCGGACGTCGGCCATGGCCTTGGCCAGATAGATGTCGCGCTCGGGGCTGCGGGTGATCACGAGGTGATCGAGTTCGGCGTATCGCTTCGGATACAGCGATGCGAAGGCCAGATCTTCGAGCTGTTGCTTGAGGCCGCTCATGCCGAGGCGGTGGGCCAAGGGCGCGTAGATCTCGAGGGTCTCGTTGGCGATGCGTTGCTGCTTCTCGAGTGGCATGGAGGCGATGGTGCGCATGTTGTGGAGACGATCGGCCAACTTGATGATGAGGACGCGCAGGTCCTTGGCCATCGCCACCAGCATCTTGCGCATGGTCGCCGCCTGCTGAGCTTCCTTGGAGTCGAACTGGATGCGTTCGAGTTTGGTGACGCCGTCGACGATGGCTGCGACCTCGGCGCCGAACTCACGATCGACGTCCGCCACGGTGATCTCGGTGTCCTCGACTGCGTCGTGAAGGAGTGCGGCGGCGATGGTGGTGTCGTCGAGGCCGATGTCGGCGACGATCTTGGCCACGGCGAGCGGGTGATTGATGTAGCCCTCGCCACTCTTGCGGGTCTGACTCTGGTGAGCCACGCGCGCGACTTCGTACGCCTTGGCCATGAGCGCCGTATTGGCCTTGGGGTGTCGCCGACGGTACGACGACAGAACCTGGAAGAGTTCGTCGTCAGGTGTGCTCTGGTGGCGTCGCCAGGGCAGAAGGCGGGTCACCGTCGACATGGGGCCTCCGGTGCGTCCATCATCAGAACTCGAGCAGTGATTCGATCCGCCGCTGACCGAGAACGGAGCGGCCGTTCAACGCCTTCAGTTCGATGAGCATTCCGAGACCGACGATGGTGGCCCCGAGAGTTTCGACGAGTCGACACGTCGCGGCCGCGGTTCCGCCGGTCGCCAACACGTCGTCGATCACGACCACCCGTTCGTCGGGGTGGATCGCATCGCGATGGATCTCGAGCTTGTCGGTGCCGTACTCGAGTTGGTACTCCTCGCGCACGACGGCCCAGGGCAACTTGCCGGCCTTGCGGACCGGGACGAAACCGGCACCCAGCGACACGGCCACCGGAGAGCCGAGAATGAAGCCACGAGCCTCGATGCCGATGACGCGGTCGACTCGCTCGGCGGCGAACCGTTCGGCCATCTGATCGACGGCCGCGGCCAGGGTCGGGCCGTGACCGAGGAGCGGTGTGATGTCGCGGAACGTGACCCCGGGCTTCGGGTAATCGGGAATCGCCCGAATGTGATCCGCCAGCGACGTCGAACTCATGTCAGCAATCTACCGACGACGCTTCTTGCGTGGTCGCGGGGGGTGTGTGAGCACGGCCGAGGCCGAGACATCGGTGGTCTGCACTTCACCGGAGGATGCCTCCACCCGCTTCACCGCACGGTTGCCCGACGGCAAGCCGGTCACGACCATCTGCTGGAGTGCGGCCCCGGTGACGTGGGAACCGCGCAGCGACGCGAACTTCGGCTCGCGTTCCTTGAAGATCGCGTACAACGGTGTGGCGATGAAAACCGACGAGTAGGCACCGGTGGTGACGCCCACCAGAAGAGCCAGTGAGAACTCGCGCAGGGCGATGGCTCCGAAAACTCCGCTACCGAGGACCAGAAGCGAGAGCACCGGCAGGATGGCCGCGATACTCGTGTTCAGCGAACGCATGAGCACCTGGTTCGCCGACACGTTGACGATGTCGGCGACGGGCACCCGAGTGCCGCTGAAACGCTTCACATTGTCCTGCACTTTGTCGAACACCACGATGGTGTCGTACAGCGAGAAGCCGAGAATGGTCAGGAACGCCACGATGGTGGCCGGCGTGACCTCGAAACCCGTGAGCGAGTAGATGCCCACGCTCACCAACACGTCGTGCATCATGGCGAGAATGGCCGACAGGGCCATACGCCATTCGAAACGCCACGCGATGTACAGCGAGACCAGCACCAAGAAGATGATGAGAGCTCGCACGGCCTTCTCGGTGATGGTACGACCCCAGGAAGAACTCACGGAACTGATCGACACCTCGTCGACGGAGACGCCAGCCGTTTCGGCGAGTTGATTCTGAACCGTTGTTCGCACCTCGGTGGGCTCGTCGCCCACTTGGATACGAATGAACTCTTCGGTACCCGACGTGAGGGTCTGGATCTTGGCGCTCGAGGTTTCGACTCCATTATCGTCGAGAACGGAGCGGGCGGCGTCGACGTCCATGGTCGCGCTGGCCGGAACCTGCCAGGCCACGCCGCCCTCGAAGTCGATACCCAAATTGACGCCGCGAGTGAACAACGAGACCAGCGAGATCACGATGAGGGCCAGCGACAGACCGAAACCGCGACGACGCTTACCGTAGAAATCGAACGAAGTCTGACCGTTGTACAGGCGGCCCCACAGGGACTTGGAAACGACGACGTCACTCATGCCGCACCTCCCACGGGATTGGCGACTCCACTCGAGGACGAATCGACCCCCAGGGCTCGGCCGCCTCCGAAGCGCCGACCTCGGGCGATGAGGAGCATGGTGGGCCGGGTGAAGAACCAGGCCACCACGACGTCGCACAGCGTGGACAGACCGAGGAAGAACGCGAAGCCGCGCACCGACCCGACGGTCAGGTACCACAGGGTGAACGCACCGATGAGCGAGACGATGTCGGCGGCAATGATGGTACGCCAGGCCGACTTGAAGCTTCGTTCAGCCGAGTTGCGCATGGTGCGACCGGCCCGTACTTCATCTTTCAGTTTCTCGAAGAACACCACGTACGAGTCGACCGTGACACCGATCGACACGATGATGCCGGCCGCTCCCGACAGGCTGAGCGCCAAGCCGTTCGTCTTCGACAAGAGCGAGATGACGCTCCATTGAATGGCGCCCGACACCAAGAGGCCGCCCACGACCACCAGGGCCAGAGTGCGGTAGTAGAAGATCATGAACAGCAGCACCAGAGCCACACCGATGAGACCGGCGATGATCGCGGCCTGCAGCGAATCGTCGCCGAGGGTCGGCGACACGGTCTGCACGGCCTGAACCTCGAGACGAACCGGAAGGGCGCCGCTCTTCAGAACGCGAGCAAGATCCTTGGCCTCCGACTCGGAGAAGCTGCCGGTGATGTCGACTCCGCCGCTGAACGACGGCTGGTTGACGGTGGGGGCGGATTGCACCACACCGTCGAGAACGATGGCCATACGACGGGTGGGACAGGTGGCTCCCCCGCTGAAGCATTGCGACGCACCGACGTTCCAGAGGTCGGCGCCGGCGGCACCACCCTTCAGGGTGACGCGCACTCCCCAGCCACCCTGAATGATGTCGGCCTGAGCGTCGCTGTTGAAGACTTCACCGCTCGCGAATGCCGGCCCGAGTTGGTAGATCTCGCTGCCATCGGCGTTCCGGGCGATGACCGTCGCAGTCGGATCGCTCGGATCGCCACCGGCCAGATTCGGATCGACCGTCGGTTCGGTGGCGACGACGGAGGTGGAGGACGCCGACGCATCAGCGGCGACGGTCGTCGTGGTCTCGGCGGGCACCGATGTGGACGAGTCGGAAGGTGCCGGAGCGAGCGTCGTGCCGGGGATCGTCGTGGTGGGCGTGCCCATCGGACGACGAGACGGGCCGGGCGTCGCCGTCGCGGGCGGGGCCAAGGTGAGAGAGATCGGCGGGGCCGCGATCGTCGTGGACGCACCGGAATCGGTGGGAGCGATCGTGGACGATGCGCCCGGATCGGCAGCCGGAACGCTCGCGGGTGGGTTCTCGTTCGACGTGATCGGTGTGGCGGCCAACACCGGCCGCAACAAGACCTCGCCGGTCACCTGGACGAGACGGATGGCTTCGTCCTGATTCTCGACGCCGGGCAAGTTGACGACGATCGCGTCGCCTTGGCGAATGATCTCGGGTTCGGCCACACCGAGCGAGTCGACGCGCTCACGAATGCGCTCGACGGCGACATCGAGCGATTCGGAGTTGTAGTCACCCACCGGTTCTTGAGTGACCGACACACCGCCTTGGAGGTCGAGGCCGAGCGAGGGCTCGTTGCCAGCGGCGAATGTTGCGCCGAGGGCCAGAGCCACCACGGACAAGAAGATCGCCAACGACGTGGCGAGGCGACGACTCACCGCGTCACTCTTCCGTCGCGGCTGATTCGGGACCACCGGCCGGTTCGGCGCTGGGGTTCACCTTGCGAGCGATTGCGGCGCGAGACACGCGGATCTCGACGTTCTCGGCGATCTCGAGCCACACCACGTCGCCATCCATGGCATTGACGAACCCGTACATCCCCGAATTGGTCAGGATTTCGTCACCCTCGCCGATCGACTTCTGCATGTTGGCTGTCTCGCGCATCCGGCGCCGCTGCGGCCGGATCATCAAGAAGTACATGGCGAAGCCGATGAGGGCCATGAAGACCAGGGTGAACACGAAACTTCCACCCGAGTTCTGGGTGGAGTCATTGGATGCGAGAAGTGCGTTGAGCATGTCCGTCCGTTCGAAAGGCAACCTGTGGAATGTTAGTGCCCGGCTCCGGAACCAGGCCGGATTCGCCCGGTTCAGCCCCAGGTCGCGAGCACCGAACGGCGCAGAACGTCGAAAGTGCCCGACTCGATGGCCGATCGAGCACGGTTCATCAGGTGGAAAGTCCAGGCGATGTTGTGGAGCGACACCAGGCGTGAGGCCGTGGGTTCGTTGACCTGGAAGAGGTGGCGGAGATAGCCGCGAGTGTGACGCGCGCAAACATCGCACGGGCAGGCATCGTCGAGGGGTGATTCATCGTGGGCGAAGCGGGCGTTCTTGACGTTCAGGCGGCCCTGATCGGTGAACGCCGTCCCGTGTCGACCCAGACGGGTCTGCATCACACAGTCGAACTGGTCGACACCGAGGGCGATGGCTTCGACGAGAGATGCCGGATCTCCGACTCCCATGAGATAACGCGGACGATCGGTCGGAATGACTTCGAGAGCCGCCGCCAGAGCCGGCAGCATCTCGTCGCGAGTTTCGCCCACCGAGAGACCGCCGATGCCGTATCCGTCGAATTCGAGCGCAACCGTCCGTTCGGCACTCTCACGACGCAGGGCGGGGCTGATACCGCCTTGCACGATGCCGAACAAGGCCTGGTCGGTTCGCGTGTGATGGCCACGTGCGCGCTGAGCCCAGGCCGACGTTCGTTCGAGAGCGAGCCGCACGACGTCGGGTGGAGACGGCAAAGGCGGGCACACGTCGAGCACCATCTGGATGTCGGCACCCAACTTCTGCTGAACCTCGACGGCCAGTTCGGGAGTGAATCGATGCGAACTTCCGTCGTAGGTGGAGCGGAACGTGACGCCGTCGTCGTCCACCTTGGGCTCGAGAGAGAAGATCTGGAATCCGCCCGAATCGGTGAGCGTGAGTCCGCGCCAACCCGCGAACTTGCCGAGACCCCCGAACCTCTCGACCGTGTCGGCGCCCGGGCGCAACATGAGGTGATACGTGTTGCCGAGGACGATCTCGGCGCCGAGTGACTCGTAGTCGACCGCGCTCAGGTACTTGATGGCGCCCCGCGTGCCGACGGGCATGAAGCACGGTGTGCGATAGGTGCCGCGAGCGGTTTGCGCCGTACCGGTGCGGGCGGCGCCGTCGAGGGAAAGAGGAGTGAATCGAACCGGATGCATCAGCGGGTCAACAGCATGGCGTCGCCGAACGACAAGAAACGGTACTCGCGGGCGAGGGCTTCGTCGTACAGGTGACGCCAACGCGGACCGACGAACGCGTCGATCATGAGGAGCAAGGTGGTGCGAGGAAGGTGGAAGTTGGTCATGAGGCGATCGACCACCTTCCACTCGTAGCCCTGACGAATGAACAGATTCGTCCGGCCTTCCAGTCGTTCGGTGGTGGCGGCCGACTCGAGGCTGCGTACCGACGTGGTGCCGACGGCGAGAACACGTCGTGCTCGAAGGCAGCGCTCGAGTACCTCGGGCCGAACCGAATACCACTCGCTGTGCATTCGATGCTGGGCCGGATCGTCGGTACTGATGGGTGTGAACGTGTCGCGGCCCACGATCAATTCGACGCGCAGAATCTCGACGCCGAGAGATTCGATGGCGGCGAGTAGTGCGGGAGTGAAGTGGAGTCCGGCCGTGGGTGCGGCGGCCGAGGCGGCGCGACGCGCGTACACGGTCTGGTACCGGTTCGGCTCGTCGAGTCGAGCGGTGATGTACGGCGGAAGCGGAACTTCGCCGAGACGTTCGAGCAGATCGTCGACGGACTCCCCCGCCGTGGCGGACGGATACAGTGTGATCTCGAACGTGTCGTCGTTGCGCGAGCGACCGTCGAAGGTGGCGGCGGGTCGACCGTCGCGATCGTGCAAGGTTTCGCCGGGTTTGAGTCGGCCTCCTGGCTTGACCATCGCCTCCCAGCGCGAGCGATCGTCGGTCAATGCCTCGAGCAGGAGGAGCTCGACTCGACCTCCACTCGATCGTTGGACGTGCAACCGAGCCGGCAGAACACGCGTGTCGTTGACCACCATCACGTCGCCGGGCTCGAAGAAACGAGGTAACTCGCGCACGACGGTGTGCTCGATCGAATGGCGATGATCGACCAGAAGACGTGCCGCGTCGCGTGGCTCAAGCGGGGTCTGAGCGATTCGCGATTCGGGGAGGTGGTAATCGAGGTCGTCGATGTGCATCAGAAGAGAGCGGGCGGCCCTCCGTCGGGCAGCGGAAGACCGAGGTGTTGCCATGCCGACGCCAGTGCGACACGTCCGCGCGGAGTGCGAGCGAGGAATCCGCGCTGGATCAGGAACGGTTCGTAGACGTCTTCGACCGTCTCGGGTTGTTCGCCCACGGCAATGGCCAGAGTCGAGAGGCCGACGGGGCCACCGGAGAACTGTTGGCAGATCGCCGACAGCAATTGCCGGTCGGACTTGTCGAGTCCGGCCCCGTCGACGCCGAACACGGCCAGGCCGCGGTCGGCGGTGTCGCCGTCGATCTTGACGAGTCCACCCACTTCGGCGAAGTCACGAACGCGACGCAACAAACGATTGGCGATTCGCGGAGTGCCGCGGCTGCGACGGGCGATCTCGTGTGATCCGGTTGCGTCGATGTCGAAACCGAGAATGGAAGCCGCTCGACTGACGATCGACGTGAGTTCGTCGGTGTCGTAGTACTCGAGTCGAGCCACCAGGCCGAATCGATCGCGGAGCGGACCGGTGATCATGCCAGTACGCGTGGTCGCCCCCACCAAGGTGAAGCGGGGCAAGGTGAGACGAATGCTCGACGCCGCCGGGCCCTTGCCGACCACGATGTCGATCTGGAAGTCCTCCATCGCGGGATACAAGATCTCTTCGACGGTTCGGCTCAGGCGATGGATTTCGTCGATGAACAGGACGTCACCCGGTTCGAGTTTGGTGAGGATCGCCGCCAAGTCGCCGGCTCGCTCGAGTGCCGGCCCCGACGTGACGTGAAGACGCGTTCCCATTTCGGCCGCGATGATGACCGACAGCGTGGTCTTGCCGAGTCCAGGAGGCCCGGCGAACAAGAGATGGTCGACGGCTTCACCGCGGGCGCGGGCGGCCTGCAGAACGATCGACAACTTCTCCTTCAGTTCGCGTTGGCCGACGAATTCGTCGAGACGACGCGGTCGCAATCCGACTTCGTCGAGTGCATCGTTGGCGTCGAGGCGGTCGCCGGAGGGATCAAGGAATTCATCCCGCACGACGGGCTCCGAGATTGGCCAGTGCCGACCGCAAGATGTCGGCTGCGTCAGTGTGAGTGGAGGTGTCGATGTCGCGGAGAGCCTCGCGAACTTCCGAGTCGGTGTATCCGAGACCGAGCAGTGCGGTGCGCACGTCACCCACCGACGTCGTCTCACCCGGGCCAGACGGTTCGTCGATCACCGGAACGTCGAGACGGTTCTTGAGTTCGACGAGGAGACGCTCGGCGGTCTTCTTGCCCACCCCGGGAACGAGCGTGAGCGCTGCGATGTCGGACGACGCGACGATGTCGACCAGGGCTCGTGGCGTGTGAGTGGACAGAATCGACATGGCCATCGACGGACCGATGCCATGAGTCGCGATGAGCACACCGAACGCGGCTCGCTCGTCGCGTTGCAGAAAGCCGAACAAGGTCTGCGCATCCTCGCGAATGTGATGGTGCACGTACAAGAACGCGGGCGATGTGGGCTCGAGTTCGGCCAACGTGCGCGGTGTGACGTGCACGAGATAGCCGACTCCTTCGACCTCGACGAGGGCTAAGCCGTCGGCCATGCGCTCGACCACGGTTCCGCGCAGACTCCCGATCACGGCTGACCCCCGAGAGCGGCGCGAACCCGTTCGCGCGTGGGTGCGACCGCCAGGTAACACAGGGCCAGAGCGGCCGCGTCGGCCGCATCAGCGGGACGGGGCCTCGAATTCAATCCGAGGCGCTTTTGCACCATGATCTGCATCTGGCTCTTGTCGGCCCCACCCCACCCGGCCACCGAGTCCTTCACCTGGGTGGGCGTGAACTGGACGACGTCGCAGCCGAAACGCTGGGCCTCGGCGAGAGCCAAGCCACTCACCTGGGCCACACCCATGGCGGTGCGGGTGTTGTTCTGGAAGAACACCTGCTCGACGGCCACCGCATGCGGCTGGAACTCGTGCAAGAGGGCCAGCAGATCGTCGTGAAGACGTCGGAGACGTTCGGGGAGAGCTTCGTGCGGGTCGGTGCGCAAGACACCGAGGGACACCGCCTTCGGGCTCGCGTGGGCTTCGATGACCGCATAGCCGCACCGGGTCAGACCAGGGTCGATGCCCAGCACTCGGCGGCCTACGAACATGCGTACGATCCTACCCGGTCGACCCCGGGGGCCTCGGCTATTCGGGTCGCCGGGTCAGAACGTCAGCCCGCTGACGTGACCTCAGAACGTCAGCCCGCTGACGTGACCTCAGAACGTCAGCCCGCTGACGTGACCTCAGAACGTCAGCCCGCTGACGTGACCTCAGAACGTCAGC